>JAWVXM010000024.1:0-19269 GCA_033723255.1 Thalassovita sp. | reverse complement strand
GGACGACTGCGTGGCCGCGCTTGAGCATGTGGGCCTGCCCGCCATCAGTCGGCCCGCCTTCACGCTGGGCGGCACCGGCGGCGGTGTGGCCTATAACCGCGAAGACTATATCCATTTCTGCCGCACCGGCATGGATGCCTCGCCGGTGAACCAGATCCTGGTCGATGAAAGCCTGCTGGGCTGGAAGGAATACGAGATGGAGGTCGTGCGCGACAAGGCCGACAACGCCATCATCGTGTGCTCGATCGAAAACGTCGATCCGATGGGCGTGCATACGGGCGATTCCATCACCGTGGCCCCGGCGCTGACGCTGACCGACAAGGAATACCAGATCATGCGCAACGGCTCGATCGCCGTGCTGCGCGAAATCGGCGTGGAAACCGGCGGTTCGAACGTGCAATGGGCGATCAACCCGGCCGACGGCCGCATGGTGGTGATCGAAATGAACCCGCGCGTGTCGCGCTCCTCGGCGCTGGCCTCGAAGGCGACCGGTTTCCCAATCGCCAAGATCGCCGCCAAACTGGCGATCGGCTACACGCTGGACGAACTGGACAATGACATCACCAAGGTGACCCCGGCCAGCTTCGAGCCGACCATCGACTACGTCGTCACCAAGATCCCGAAATTCGCCTTCGAGAAGTTCCCCGGCTCCGAACCCTACCTGACCACCGCGATGAAATCGGTGGGCGAGGCAATGTCGATCGGCCGCACCATCCATGAATCGCTGCAAAAGGCGCTGGCATCGATGGAATCGGGCCTGACCGGTTTCGACGAGGTGGAAATCGAAGGCGCGCCCGACAAGGCCGCCGTCATCAAGGCGATCAGCCGCCAGACCCCGGACCGGATGCGCACCATCGCCCAGGCGATGCGCCACGGGCTGACTGACAATGAAATCCACGCCGTCACCATGTTCGACCCCTGGTTCTTGGCCCGCATCCGCGAAATCGTCGATGCCGAGGCAGAGGTCCGCAAGAACGGGCTGCCGGTGACCGAGCAGGGCCTGCGCAAGCTCAAAATGCTGGGCTTCACCGATGCCCGCCTGGCGACCCTGACCGGCCGGACCGAAGCCAATGTCCGCCGCGCGCGCCACAACCTCGGTGTCACCGCAGTGTTCAAGCGGATCGACACCTGCGCCGCCGAATTCGAAGCGCAGACCCCGTATATGTATTCGACCTACGAAGCCCCGGCGATGGGGGATGTCGAATGCGAAGCGCGGCCCAGCGACCGCAAGAAGGTGGTCATCCTGGGCGGCGGTCCGAACCGGATCGGCCAGGGGATCGAATTCGACTATTGCTGCTGTCACGCCTGTTTCGCGCTGACCGACGCGGGCTATGAAACCATCATGGTCAACTGCAACCCCGAAACCGTGTCGACCGACTATGACACCTCGGACCGGCTGTATTTCGAACCGCTGACGTTTGAGCACGTGATGGAAATCCTGCGCACCGAACAGCAAAACGGCACCCTGCACGGTGTGATCGTGCAGTTCGGCGGCCAGACCCCGCTGAAGCTGGCCAACGCGCTTTACGAAGAAGGTATCCCGATCCTCGGCACCACGCCCGACGCGATCGACCTTGCCGAAGACCGCGAACGGTTCCAGCAGTTGGTCAACAAACTGAAGCTGAAGCAACCGAAGAACGGTATCGCGTCGTCGGATGCCGAGGCGCTGAAGATCGCCGAAGATATCGGCTTCCCGCTGGTGATCCGCCCGTCCTACGTGCTGGGCGGCCGGGCGATGGAAATCGTCCGCGACATGGCGCAGCTGGAACGCTACATCGCCGAAGCCGTGGTGGTGTCGGGCGACAGCCCGGTTCTGCTCGACAGCTACCTGTCGGGCGCCATCGAATGCGACGTGGATGCGCTTTCCGACGGCAAGACCGTGCACGTGGCCGGCATCATGCAGCATATCGAAGAAGCCGGCGTGCATTCGGGCGACAGCGCCTGTTCGCTGCCACCCTATTCGCTGCCGGCCGACATCATCGACGAGATCAAGCGTCAGACCGAAGCCCTGGCCCTGGCGCTTGGCGTGGTCGGCCTGATGAACGTGCAGTTCGCCGTCAAGGACGGCGAGATCTACCTGATCGAGGTCAACCCGCGCGCCTCGCGCACCGTGCCCTTCGTCGCCAAGGCGACCGACAGCGCCATCGCGTCCATCGCAGCGCGCCTGATGGCGGGTGAACCGATGGAAAACTTCCCCTTCCGCGGCGAATACCCCAAGGATGCCAAGCCCGGCACCCTGCCGATGGCCGATCCGCTGACGCTGGCAGATCCGAACATGCCCTGGTTCAGCGTGAAGGAAGCGGTGCTGCCCTTCGCCCGCTTCCCCGGCGTCGACACCATCCTGGGGCCGGAAATGCGCTCCACCGGTGAAGTCATGGGCTGGGACGCGTCCTTCCCGCTGGCTTTCCTCAAGGCACAGCTGGGCGCGGGTACCGATCTACCCAAGGGCGGCAAGGTGTTCATCTCGATCAAGGATGCCGACAAGACCGACCTGATGATCGACGCCGGCAAGACGCTGGCGGATCAGGGCTTCACCATCGTCGCCACCCGCGGCACCGCATCGTGGCTGTCCGAGAACGGCATCGACTGTGAAACGGTGAACAAGGTCTATGAGGGCCGCCCGAACATCGTCGACATGCTGAAGGACGGGCAGATTTCGCTGGTGCTGAACACCACCGAAGGGGCCCAGGCAGTCGCCGACAGCCGCGACATCCGTTCGGTCGCGCTTTATGACAAGATCCCCTATTACACCACCGCCGCCGGTGCTCACGCCGCCGCTCATGCGATCAAAGCGCGTGCAGAGGGCGATTTCGGCGTGATGAGCCTGCAAGGCTGACGGATCAATGCATCGCCCGTCGGTCAGGCGGGCGATGCCGCACAGCCGAGGAATCGCGCATCAAGATTCCTTTTGCACGACAGTCGGGTGCCCCCGGACAGGCACCGCCCAGATGCAAACCTGCAATTAAATACAGCCACTCGGGTTCAACCTGTAGATATTTACAGGTCCCTTTCCCGCCGGGCTGTCGTTTTTTTCAAGACAGGGAACCCCTAGCAGACCTATACTTTAGGAGTGGTCCGGTAACAGGTGACAGGCCATCCCCAAGTCCCTCCTCCTGTTCGCGCAGCGAAGCGCCGGCCAGTCCGTGATTGTAAAAAACCATTTTGCTAGTTTCTTTTTATGCAGTCAGAGGCTCCCTCAAAAGGGGAGCCTCTTATTTTGCGCCCTTCCTTGGTTTCTCGCGCGATCGTGGCACCGACAGATGAACGTCCCCGATCCCGTCCATCTGGACCATGATATGTTCTGCCTCTGAATCTCGCCGTCCCTGCGGTTCCGGCAGTATCCCTGCGCTCATCGCTAGGGCCGCAATTTCCGCCCTGTTGCCGCAACCGGTCTTGATCATCAGGTTGTGCATTCGCTGCCGCAGCGCCGATACCGATATGCCAAGGTCCGCAGCGATCTGCTTGTCCTGCAATCCCCGACCAACAAGTTCCAGCAATTCACGCTGCTTGTCACTGATCTGGTTGCGGTCGAAAAATTCCTTCGCGAAATGAGCCATATAGCGCTGATGCGCTATCAGCGCCGCCACGTTCAGCGTCCAGCCATGCGCCTTGACAATCGCCAGCATGTCGCGCCGCGAATGATCGCCTAGGAAATTGATGATGCCGGACTGCGGCGGCGCGTTTACCCGCAGCGGCACCGAAAGCCCGGCCCGCATCCCACGACGGGCGGCTTCGCGCAGAACCTCGACCCGACGCTCGGGCAGGTGCAGGTAGTCATCGACGAATTCCAGTCCGATCAGAATCGGCGTCAGATGGTGCGCCGCGTGGCTGCGGAAATAGGACCACTCCATGATTTCCGGGTCCTCGTTTTCCGCGTTCAGCCAGCCCGCATCATAGGAGGTGCGCACCAGAAGCCCCTGCCTGTCCTCCGAGAAGTCGCTGACGGTGATGAAATCGACAAAGGGCAAATCCAGTTTCCGACTCAGCTGGACCAGCAGGTCCCAGACCTCGACCGAATGGCGCGTATCCTCGATATCGCGCAGAAAATCATGAAGCAGCTTCGGGGTGAATTCTTCGGCCGCCAGAAGATCGCGTTTCGCTGGCATATTCTCTGCCTGCATGGGCTGCCTGCTTTCCTGCCTGATGTGACTTATGGTCAAAGCCGATCCGCCGCCCCCGGCAACTTCGCTATTCCCGCGAAAAGCAAGGGTAATGGTTGAATTGAATGACGCGTGGCAATCGATTTGAAATGTACCACCAGCATAGCAAAGCCTGACCGCATGGCAACGCCCCGTCCCCCGGCATGCCCTTGCCTTCCCCGCGCGGGCGACGATAGATGCAGGTCATGGCGAAGCTCTATTTTCACTACTCGACGATGAATGCCGGCAAGTCGACGGTTCTGCTGCAAGCATCCTACAACTACCGCGAACGCGGCATGGACACCTATGTGCTGACCGCGCAGTTTGACAACCGCGCCGGAAAGGGCAGGGTCGCCTCGCGCATCGGCATCAGCAGCGAAGCCGATACCTTCGCCCCGGGCGAAGACATCTACGCCAAGATCGAAAAACGGCTTCAGGACGGACCCGTCGCCTGCATCTTCATCGACGAATCCCAGTTCCTGGAAAAGGATCAGGTGTGGCAACTGGCCCGGGTGGTGGACGATCTGGGGGTGCCGGTCATGTGCTACGGGTTGCGGGTGGATTTCCGCGGAGAACTGTTCCCGGGCTCGTCCGCCCTGCTGGCGCTGGCCGACGAAATGCGCGAAGTCCGCACGATCTGCCATTGCGGCAAGAAGGCCACGATGGTGGTGCGGATCGGACCGGACGGCAAGGCGCTGAAGGAAGGCGCGCAGGTTCAGATCGGCGGCAACGAAACCTATGTGTCGCTGTGCCGCCGCCACTGGCGCGAAGCGGTGGGCGACAGCTGAGCCGCCTGCAGGTCACCAAGCGCGGGCCGGGCAAGCGGCAGTCCGCGGGATGGCGCTGCAAGCTCTGAGCGGGGCACCTTATCCCGGCCAAATCCGCGCTTCATACCAGCGGCAGAGCAAACGGCCCCAAAGCGCCAGCCCGTCCGGGCGGACTGACGCTTGCCCGGCGGCCTGCGGCCTTGTTCCGGGCTTTGGGTCTTTGCTGAACAGATGCCGCCCTCACGCCCGCTCGACGATCACCGATCCCACCGAATAGCCCGCTCCGAAGGAACAGATCAGCCCGGCATCGCCCACCTGCATATCCTCGGAGTTCTGCGAAAAGGCGATGATCGACCCGGCCGAGGAGGTATTGGCGTAATCCTGCAGGATATTGGGTTGCTCCCCCGGTTCCGGGTCGCGCCCCAGCACCTTGCGGCCGATGAAATCGTTCATTGCCTTGTTGGCCTGATGCAGCCACATGCGCTTCAGGTCGCCGGGCGCCACGCCCTCCCGCGCCAGATGGTCGAGGATATGCGCCGACACCATCGGCACCACTTCCTTGAACACCTTGCGGCCATTCTGCATGAACTGCATGTCGCGGCGGTCCTTCATCCCGTCGGGACGGTTGCGGCGCAGGAAGCCGTTATTGTTGCGGATATTGTTGGAAAACTGCGTCGCGCAACGGGTCGAACGCACGATCCAGTGATCGCCCTGCGCATCCTCGTCCGGTTCCAGAACCATCGCCGTGGCCACGTCGCCAAAGATGAAATGGCAATCGCGGTCGCGCCATTCCAGATGGCCGGAGGTGATCTCGGGGTTGACCACGATGGCGCGGCGCACAGACCCCGACCGGATCATGTCCGCCGCCGCCTGAATGCCGAAGGTGGCCGAGGAACAGGCCACGTTCATGTCGAAGGCGAAACCGCCCGCGCCCAGTTCCTTCTGGATCTCGATCGCCACCGCCGGATAGGCCCGTTCCATGTTCGACGCGGCGCAGATCACCAGGTCGATATCGCCGCCCGTGCGCCCGGCCTGTTCCAGCGCGGCCTTGCAGGCCTTCATCGCGATCTCCGTCATGATGCCGGGTTCGTCATCGCTGCGCTGGCGGAAACGGGGATACATCCGGGTCGGATCCAGGATGCCTTCTTTTTCAAGCACGTAACGCTGCTCGATTCCCGAGGCCTTGAAGATGAAATCGGTCGAGGAATAGTCCTTCGCCTCCACTGCGCCCGCCGCGATTTCATCGGCATGTTCGGCGTTGAACAGATCGACATAGGCGTTGAACGACGCGACCAGTTCTTCGTTGGAAATGACCTCGGCAGGGGTGAACACCCCGGTGCCGGTAATCGCTGGCGTATGCATCTTGTCCCCCAAGAAAGACGGCTTCCAGAACACCCCAGAGAACAGCGCCGCTCAACCCTTGTCCCCGGAGAAAGATATCAATGCATGCGCCCGCCCAGAGGGACCTCCTGATCGGGCGACAGCAGAACGATCCCGCCCTGCGCATCGGGCAGGCCCAGCACCAGAACCTCGGACATGAACTTGCCGATCTGGCGCGGCGGAAAATTGACCACCGCGATCACCTGCTTGCCGGTCAGGCTTTCGGGCGTGTAATGCGCCGTCACCTGGGCGGATGTCTTTTTCTCTCCGATTTCATCGCCGAAATCGATCCACATCTTGATCGCCGGCTTGCGCGCCTCGGGGAAGGGTTCGGTTCGGGTCACACGGCCCACCCGGATATCGACCTTCATGAAATCGTCAAAAGAAATCTCAGCCATTGGCCAGTTCCTTCGACCGGTCGGTGGCGGCCTGCACCGCGCGTTTCAGCAGCGCCGGGAAGCCGTCGTTTTCATCCATCAACACCTCAAGCGCCGCCTGCGTGGTGCCGTTGGGGCTGGTCACGTTGATCCGCAACTGCGCCGGATCTTCCTCGGCCGCCTCGGCCAACGCCCCCGCCCCGGCCACGGTGGCCTTGGCAAGCTTCATCGCCAGATCGGCGGACAGGCCCTGCGCCTCGCCCGCGGCGGCCAGCGTTTCGATCAGGTGAAACACATAGGCCGGGCCGGACCCGGACACGCCGGTGACCGCATCCATCTGCGCCTCGCTGTCCAGCCGCACCACCTGTCCGACGGCGGAAAGCAGCCCTTCCGCCATGTCGAGCGCGGCATCCGTGACCTGCGCGTTTCCGATCATTGCGGTGATCCCGCGCCCGATGGCGGCGGGCGTGTTGGGCATTGCCCGCACGATCGGGGTCTTGGCGCCCAGAACGTCCTCGAACCTGGAAATCGGGGTGCCCGCAGCGACCGACACGAAAACGGTGTCGCCATTGCCCATCGCCGCCAGCGTGGGCAGCGCATCGCCCATCATCTGCGGCTTGACTGCCACCAGCACCACGGCGGGCCTTGCCGGCAAGCCGGCATTGATGTGAACGCCGGTCGATTGCAGCCAGTCGGACGGGTTCGGATCGATCACCCAGACGGATGTCGACGGCAAACCTTCCTTCAGCCATCCCGCCAGCATCGCCGATCCCATCTTGCCGCACCCCAGCAGGACGAGGCCATTTTCGGCAATATGATCCATATCCATGACTATCCCCTTACCCGTTCTTTCCGGTTCGGGGGCAGTGTTACGCGCGGCCGTAAGCCTCTGCAATGGCGACCTGCATCGCGTCTTCGGTGTCACGCCCACCCCAGACAACCAGCTGCAGCGCCGGATAATAGCGTTCGGCGCTCCGAACGGCGGCGTTGATCATCGTGTCGATCTGTTCGGCGCAGGCTTCCTGCCCGCCCGCCAACACCAGACCGTAGCGATAAACCATCAGGTTCTGCTGCGCCCAGAAGGTGAACGACCCCGCCCAGCACTGATCGTTCACCGAATTCAAGATCTCGTACAGCGCCGGGATGCGTTCGCGCGGCGGCTCCATTTCGAAGGTGCAGATCAGCCGCAGCGTTTCATCATGCGCCGACCAGGCCAGCGTCAACGTATAGGTACGCCACTGGCCTTCGACCGCCATCGCGATCTGGTCTTCCCCGATCCGGTCGAAATCCCACTGGTGATGCTCGGCGATGTATTCGACGATATCGATTGGGTGAAGATCTTCCTGCATGAACTGCTCGGACAATGCCATGACGCCACCTCTTTTCTGCTTGCCTCGGGGCGTGGCAGCGCCCCAAGCGCTTGTTGCCTGCTCTAAAGATCGGGGACGTGCCCCCCCGTCTGTACAAGATATGGTGGGGCGCAAAGATTCCTCTGTAAAGCTAAATTTTGGGGATAACCGCAATAAGTTGTGGATCGTTTGCGGATACCTGCCGGATATTGAGGCAAAAACGACCACGCGGGGGAGCCATGGCTTGCGCTGCATAATCGACAGCGCCCTTCCCCACCAGAGACATTTCGGATGTGCCTGACAGCACCGGGCCGAAGGAAGGAAAACCGCCGGTCGAAAGAGCCGTTCCAGTCACGAAGGTTGATCTGGAGGCTGGTTCAGTCGATCATCGGCACAACTGATTGGCCACTTGGCGAGAAGCGGGAAATTTCACATTTGCAAAACGAACCGCGGCCTACGTCATGGCTCTCAGGCCCGCTCATTTTGGCCATCGGCCTGACGTTCTGGCCGTTAATCGCAGCCACCGCGATCTTGGCGAGCGAAAGCTTCGCCTCTTTACCCGAATATTTCGTGCATCGTGGCATTGGCCATCTGGTGCTGGTGATCGCGCTGATCATCAGCCTTCTGGCGAGTCTGCGAATACGGCCACAGATCAAGCCCAAGCTTTCCGCGACGCAAGGCCTTCTGATCGCCCTTGTCGCGGTCTCGATCATCTACTCCACCGCATATGCCCAGCCTGACCTCAGGCTCCTGATCCCGTTCAGCATCTACTTATTCCTGGATATCATGGCAGTCCTATGCTGCGTAGCACTGTTTTCAAAGTGGCCCCGTGAAACATTGCGATGGGTGTGGAACGCGATGTTTCTGTCGATGATCGTGTATTTGCCGGCCTTCGCATTCATTATTCTGTCAAATCCGGGCGAGCAGGCATTTGGCTGGAACGGCTCATGGTTCCCCGTGCAAAATGTACGATGGTTTGCCGCTCTTGTGGTGATTGCCATCGCGGCGGGTACAGCAGGTCCGTGGCGGGGTGAAGCCGCATCCAAACCATTTGACGCCCTGCGCCCATTCCTGTTGTTCATACTTTGGACGATCCTGTTCTGGACGGGCAGCCGGGCGCAGGTTCTTGGTATCCTGGGCGCCCTGACCATGCTGGCGGTTGTTGGCGGGCAGAGAGGACGCCGGATCGCGATAAGGGCCATGAAAATCGCGGCCCCTTCCCTGCTGGTGTCGGTCACCCTGCCGGTTCCCAACGGGAGCTACGGTTTCTTGCATAGGTTTCTATGGAAAATGGTGAACGAGGAGACGATGAACGCCCTCTCAAGTCGCCGAACCGAAATGTGGGCTGCCTCCTTCCAAAAAATTATGGAGAAACCGTTGTTCGGACATGGAATTGGGCAATTCAGATCGACCACGGATTACCGTTTTAACGCCTATCACAGCCACAGCTTTCCGATTGAGGCGTTGCTAAATCTCGGTCTGATCGGAGGCGGGGCATTGATTGCGCTCGTCATCGGCCGATACTGGGGCCTAACACGAAACGCCATGAGCATCGGCCTTCCACGCGACGCAATGCCACCGTTTCTGGTAATGACCACCATCCTGTTGATGTCCCTGATCAGCGGCGGTGTTCTGCTGATAACGATCTCGGTCTATTTTATTCTATCCGCGGCCGGGTTGTGGGCTGTCACCAAACAGCACACGAACCCCGTGCCATAGGCCACCGAGGCCGCACCGTCAGAGGGAACGTTTCTGAGCCGCGAGGGTGAAAATTGGCGTCACTGTCTCAGATAGAAAGGGGCAAGTCGCGGGCTGCGGCCCCGTTGAGCTTTGCCGGAGAACTTCAAACTTGCGCAGTATCTGCACGAGTGCGGACGCTGCTCGTTGTATCCGGTTAGCCATGCATCCAGATCGGCCTGCGGCTCCTTCACCGACCGGTAGAGCTCCTTGCGGGCGGCGGTGCCCCTGAACTCGTTCGTCATGGTCCGGTGGAGGCGTTCGTGAATTGCCGTTGCCCTTGTTTATTGTGCTCCATGTTTTCGGTCCCCTTGTCCCGTCCTGTTCGGGCATCCCTGCAAGAATATGTGTCAGCAAACATGCCGGACTCTCTTCAGCGAGATCGCACAACCCAGAGCATTTGCCGGCCAAAAGGTATTCTCGAATCAGTACGTTCGGTCATTCCCGGGCTTTCCTTGACCTGACGCAAAGTCGACAAAGCCCGTCTGGGCTAGGAAAATTGCACGTGCCGGAGCCTGTAATGGCCGGAAGGGCCGGCTATGGGCGATCAAGGGGCCGCGATTTTCGCTGCACTAAGCACGGACGTGTCTATTGGGAGAGAGAATATGACAAAACGATTTTCGCAGTGGGTTGCCCTTTTTTCGATTGGCATCGGGATGGCCGGATCGGCGGGTGCCGCCGGCATGTCGCTTGGTGAATTCGAATACCGCAACAGCTGTGCGCAATGCCACGGCATGGGCGCAACGGGCGACGGTCCGGTCACGGCCTTCCTGCGCAACATGCCGCCGGATCTGACCATGCTGCAGAAAAACAATGACGGCGTGTTTCCCTTCGCCAATGTTTACGCGGTGATCGACGGAAGCGCCGAAGTCGACGTGCATGGCCGCGACATGCCGCTTTGGGGTGACCGCTACCGGGAACGGGTCGGCAATGATCCCGAAGGCGACTTCTCCCCTGCAGACACCGAAATCTATGTGCGTACGCGCATCCTTGCTCTGATCGACTATCTCGCCGGTATGCAGGCCAAGTGATCGAGCCCCCTCGCGCATAGCAGCAGTCACCGGAATAATCGGGACCCCGGAAGCAAAAGGGCGCGCAGCCATCGCCGCGCGCCCTTTATTCATTCTGTTCGCCCAAGGCTTACTTCGCCGCCTCTTCCAGCGCCGCAATCCGCGTCTTCAGCGCCTCGTTTTCTTCCCGCGCCTTCTGCGCCATCGCGCGCACCGCGTCGAATTCTTCGCGGGTGACGAAATCGCGGTCGGCCAGCCAGCGATCGACCAGGCTTTTCATCGCGTTTTCCGCCTCGTCCTTTGCGCCCTGGGCCACGCCCATCGCATTGGTCATCAGCTGCGACATGTCATCGAAAAATTTGTTCCGCGTCTGCATCGGGCTCTCCACCGTTACACTTTCCCCCTATATGGGCCGCAAAGCCGTCAGCCACAAGGTTGACTTCCCCTTTCCGCCAGAGGCACACAGGCGCACATGCAGGCCGTTCTTCCATTTCCGGATATCTCGCCCGAGATCTTCACCATCACGCTGTTCGGCGTGGAATTTTCGCTGCGCTGGTACGCGCTGGCCTATATCGCCGGCATCCTGATCGGCTGGCGGCTGATCGTGCGGGCGGTGAAGCGCCCGCGGCTCTGGCCCGGGGACACGGCGCCGATGACGACCGAACAGGTCGAGGAACTGCTCAGCTGGATCATCGTCGGCGTGATCCTTGGCGGGCGGCTGGGCTATGTGATGTTCTACAAGCCGGTCTATTACCTGCGCCACCCGGAAGAAATCCTGATGGTCTGGCAGGGCGGCATGTCCTTTCACGGCGGGTTCCTCGGCGTTGTCATCGCCGCGCTGATCTTTTCGGCGCGCTACAAGGTGCCGCGCCTGTCGCTGGGCGATTCCCTTTCGCTTGCCGTGCCCGCCGGGCTGATGCTTGGCCGCATCGCCAATTTCATCAATGCCGAGCTTTGGGGCCGCCCGACCGACCTGCCTTGGGGCGTGGTCTTCCCCGGGGCCTCGGCGCAGACCTGCGAAGGCATCGTGGGGATCTGCGCCCGCCACCCGTCCCAGCTTTACGAAGCGGCCCTTGAAGGGGCAATCCTCGGCACCGTGCTTCTGTGGCTCGCCTTCCGCCGCGATGCGCTGAAGATTCCCGGCCAGATCATGGGCCTGTTCATCGCCGGCTACGGGACCGCACGCTTCATCGTCGAATTCTTCCGCCAGGCCGATGATCAGTTCATCACCGTCGACAACCCGATGGGATACGTGCTGCAGCTCGGCCCGGCGGGGTTTTCCATGGGGCAGCTTCTGTCGCTGCCAATGCTGATCCTCGGCATCCTCCTCATCATCTATGCCAGAAAGCGCGCGGCATGAGCGATATGCGCGACCACCTTTTGGCCCGGATCGCGACCACCGGCCCGCTGACCGTGGCCGATTACATGGCCGATTGCCTGTTGCATCCGACGCTTGGCTATTACACCACCCGCGACCCGCTTGGCGCGGCGGGCGATTTCACCACCGCGCCGGAAATCAGCCAGATGTTCGGCGAACTCGTCGGCCTCGCGCTGGCACAGGCCTGGATCGATCAGGGCCAGCCGGCGCCCTTTGTCATGGCCGAGGCCGGGCCGGGGCGCGGCACGCTGATGGCCGATATCCTGCGCGCCACCGGCGCCGTTCCCGGCTTTCACGACGCGATGCGCCTGCACCTGATCGAAGCCTCGCCGGTGCTGCGCGAAAAGCAGCGCGAAACCATTGGCCGCGATGACATCACTTGGCTCGACAGCCTCGCCGATCTGCCCGACCTGCCGCTGTTCTTCATCGCCAACGAATTCTTCGACGCGCTGCCGATCCGGCAGTTCGTGCGCGACGGCGCGGGTTGGCGCGAACGCCGGGTCGTGGCCGATGACGGCGAACTGGGCTTTGCACTGGGCGGCCCGGCCCCTGTCACGGCCCTTGCCCCCCGGCTGGAGGACACCAAGGATGACGATCTGGTGGAACTCTGCCCCGCCGCGCCCAACCTTGCCGCCGAAATCGGCCGCCGGATCGAAACCTTTGGCGGCGCGGCGCTGATTTTCGACTATGGCGACTGGCGGTCTCAGGGCGACACGCTGCAGGCGCTGAAGGCCCATGAACCGGTTGATCCGCTGACCCATCCCGGCGAATCCGACCTGACCGCGCATGTGGATTTCGAAGCACTGGCAAGCGCCACCCCGGCGGCCCATACCCGCCTGACCACGCAGGGCGTGTTCCTTGAGCGGCTGGGGATCACCGCGCGGGCGCAGGCCCTGGCAGCACGGTTGCAGGGCGATGCGCTCGAAAACCTGATCGCCGCACATCGGCGCTTGACGCATCCTCAGGAAATGGGGACGCTCTTCAAGGTACTTGGCTTCTATCCGCATTCGAAAACACCCCCTCCGGGATTGGATACATGACCCTCGAAATCCTGACCTCTGACCTGCTGGCCGGCACCCGGCACGGTTTCTTCACCCGCAAGGGCGGGGCATCTTCGGGCGTGTTCGCCGGGCTGAATTGCGGCCAGGGATCATCGGATCAGGCCGAAATCGTCGAAATCAACCGCAGCCGCGTGGCCGAGGCGATGGGCGTGCCGCTTTCCCATCTTATCACCGTGCACCAGGTGCATTCCGCCACCGTCGCGCAGGCCGACGGCCCGATTACCGACCGGCCGCGGGCAGATGCCATTGTCACCGCGACGCCCGGGATTGCCCTGTCCGTGCTGACCGCCGATTGTCAGCCGGTGCTGTTCGCCGACCGCACGGCCGGCGTGATCGGCGCGGCCCATGCGGGATGGCGCGGCGCGATCGATGGCATTCTGGAGGCGACGCTGGACGCGATGGAAACCCTCGGCGCGAACCGCGCCAACACCGTCGCGGCCATTGGCCCGACGATCAGCCAGCGCGCCTATGAGGTCGGGCCCGAATTCCTTGACAATTTCCTTGCCGCAGACCCGTCCAATTCCCGCTTCTTCGCGAACGGGACCGGAGAGCGCTACATGTTCGACCTGCCGGCCTACGGGCTGCAACGGCTGCGCCAGGCCGGGATCGGCGAAGCGGAATGGGTCCGGCACTGCACCTATTCCGATCCCGAAAGGTTCTATTCCTACCGCCGCGCCACCCATGATGGTCAGGCCGATTACGGCCGCCTGATTTCCGCCATTCTCCTTTAGCGGACCCCCTCCCTCACGGCCTCCCGGAAAAAGGGAAAACGGTCCCGCCCTTGCCCCATTTCGGCGACCTCGCCGCCTGCACGCCCATATTTTACATTAACTATCAATGCCTTGTTGAGTTGCCGTCGGGGAAATCTGGAAAAACGCACCATTTCACCGAAATGTCGCAATTGCCGCCGTCGCCGCCCCATCATGGCCGCAAAGGAAAACCATATTCAGGGGCAATAAGAACGTCTTTCATGCGCAACGAGTAGGAATTGAATATGAAGTCGCAGAAACGCTGGATGCAATCGATCATCGAAACCTCAAAAATCGATCTGCCCGCACTGCCCTGGCAGCGCAAGAAGATCACCAAGGCCTTTGCAGGTTCCGAAAAACAGCGACAGAGCGCCTGAAACAATTCGCTCATTGCGCATCCCGTTCTCTTGGGTGCGTGAAGAGTAAACAAGTATGTGTCAGTTAAGGAACCGCCATCCCCAGATGGCGGTTCCTTCTGTTTCGCTGGTCTCCCATGCTCAAGCGGGCCGAATCGGATTGTGGCAAATCCGTTCGTCCGCGGGAAACAAAGCCCCTTCCACGACGCGGATTACAGACCACAGCGCGCCCAATGTCGTCCGTGTTTTGACAATCGCCAGAGATGCGGGTCATTTTCCCGGCGTCAACAGTTGGAACTGAAACAGTCCCTCTGTCGTCGTCGGTGGGGGCCGACGCGGATGCGACGCAACCAAGGTGCGTAACAGTGAACAGCATTGTGTCCCCCTCCCGCTATCGGGCATCATCGCCCTATTCCGCCGACTGTGCCCAGGCGCCGGCGCCCTCCGCCCCGGTCAGGACGACGCTGATGCGGCGCTACGAGATGCTCTATCTCGATCACGATCACGTTCCGGCGGCGCGTGCCGCGATCGCTCCGGCCACGGCGCTGTTCGAATCCGCCTTTTCCGCCTTTGCCCGCGGCACCCTGATCAAGACCGTTCAGGGCAGCTGCGCCATCGAGGACCTGCAGCCCGGCACCCTGGTCGAAACCGAAGAATTCGGCCCGCAGCCGATGGTGTGGCGGGGCATGATGAACATCATCCCCAACGCCGTGCCGGAGCACGCCGAACAGGCACAGCTGACGCGGGTCATGGCCGGGACCTTCGGCATGGGCCGCCCGGCGACCGATCTGGTCCTGGGCCCTGCCGCCCGGATGCCGCGCCGCGATGGGGTCGGGGACCTGACGCCCGTCAGCCGCTTCGCCGATGGCGACAGCGTGTTCCAGACATCGCCGCCCTCGCCGGTCCAGGTGTTCCACCTGTGCCTGCCGATACAGGCCACGATCTATGCCAACGACCTGCCACTGGTCAGCTATCACCCGCAACCGGAGCTGAGCGAAACTCTGGGGCCGCAGATGATGCGCCTTTTCCTGTCGCTTTTCCCGCATATCGAAACCCTGCTGGATTTCGGCCCGGCGCTGCAGCGGGGTAGAGCACAGACCATGCGCAGCGCGGAAAGCGCCGTGATCTAGATCGGCGCCCCCCGGCTGACAGGTCACGGAATCGAAAAGGCGTCAGGCCGACCGGTTCAGCCGTTCTTCAAGAACGTCGAAGGGCACCCCGGGTTCATCCTTGGCGCTGCGGATCACCAGGCTGGTCTTGACCGAAGCCACATTGGGCGCGGTCAGCAATTCCCCGGTCAGGAAGCTTTGGAACGTGCTCAGGTCCGGGGCCACGCATTTCAGGATGAAATCGACCTCGCCGTTGAGCATGTTGCATTCGCGGACCAGCGGCCAGCCGCGGCACAGCTCCTCGAACGCGCTGAGGTCCGATTCGGCCTGGCTCTGCAGCCCGACCATCGCATAGACCTGCACTTCGAATCCCAGCTCGCGCGCATCCACCTCGGCGTGATATCCTCTGATGAATCCCGCCTCTTCCAGCGTGCGCACGCGGCGCAGGCAGGGCGGCGCGGAAATCCCGACGCGCTTGGCCAGCTCGACATTGGTCATCCGGCCATCGGCCTGAAGTTCCGCCAAAATTTTCCGATCGATGGGATCAAGCCGCGTCGCAGGCATCCAATATCTCCTTTGGGCGAATTCATATACCTGCTCCGTTCAGCACGCAACTTTATTTCGCGAATGCGCAATATCGTTATCGAATCGCCACGAAATGCGGTGTTTTATCATTTCGGCATCTAGACCTTTCCCCCCCGCCTCCGGACAATTATATCCGGTATCGGTTCTGGAATTTCGCAAAAAGGGTTCTCTCATGGCCGACACACGTCACACCAAGGTTCTGATCATCGGCTCCGGCCCTGCCGGCTATACCGCCGGGATTTACGCATCGCGCGCGATGCTTTCTCCGATCCTGGTTCAGGGGATCGAACCGGGCGGCCAGTTGACCACCACGACCGAGGTCGAAAACTACCCCGGCTTCACCGAGGTGCAGGGCCCCGACTTGATGATGAAGATGCAGGAACACGCCACCGAAATGGGTTGCGAGATCATCGGCGACATCATCACCGAACTGGACACCTCTGCCCGCCCCTTCACCGCCAAGGGCGACAGCGGCACCACCTACACCGCCGACGCGGTGATCCTTGCGACCGGCGCGCGCGCCAAATGGCTGGGGCTGGACAGCGAAGAAGCCTACAAAGGCTTCGGCGTATCCGCCTGCGCCACCTGTGACGGCTTCTTCTATCGCGGTCAGGAAATCGTGGTGATCGGCGGCGGCAACACCGCCGTTGAAGAAGCCCTGTTCCTGACCAATTTCGCCTCCAAGGTCACCCTGATCCACCGCCGCGACGAATTGCGCGCCGAGAAGATCCTGGTCGACCGGCTGATGAAGAACGAAAAGATCGAACCGCTGTGGTTCCACACGCTCGAAGAGGTCGTGGGCGACGACAACCCCAAGGGCGTCACCGCCGTGCGCGCCAAGAACGTCAACACCGGCGAGATCACCGAAATCCCCTGCAAGGGCGTCTTCGTCGCCATCGGACATGCCCCGGCAAACGAGTTGGTCAAGGACGTGCTGGAACTGCACAATGGCGGCTATGTGAAGGTGAAACCCGGCAGCACAGAAACCTCGGTCCCCGGCATCTTCGCCGCCGGCGACCTGACCGACCACAAGTACCGCCAGGCCGTCACCAGCGCCGGCATGGGCTGCATGGCCGCGCTCGACGCCGAACGCTGGCTGGCCGAACAGGAATGATCCCCTTCACCGGCACTGTCTGGCGGCTGGTCTTCGCGGACCAGTCGCCGACGGCTCCGGTCCGGTCTCCCGAAGGGCGGTTCCATCATGCAGGGCAGGCCGCGATCTACACGTCGCTGACGGCAGAAGGGGCGGCCATCGCGATCCGGCGCTACCTTCACCCCGACGATCCGCCGCGACTGCTTTATCCCCTCGAAGTAGATGCCGAGCGGGTGGCCGACATGCGCGGCGACCCGGCGGTTTCCGTTGTCTGGCAGGACATCCGCGCGGCAGGGAAACCCGCCCCGACCTGGACCATTTCGGATCGCGTGCGGGCGCAGGGGGCGCAGGGGCTGCTCTATTCCTCGCGTTCACGCCCCGATCTCGCGCATCTGGTCCTGTTCGCCGAACTCGACAAGGTGATCCGCCGCCTTGGTCCCGCACGACCATGGGGCCATGCCGAACCATAACTCGCCGCATTGGACGAGCGAACCCGCCAATGAGCGGCGGTTTTCACCATTTCCGGCACTGTCAGTGCCCCGGCTTCGAAAAATCATGCTATCGGAGGTCTCCGTGAGGGAACGGGAGTACCTATTCGGCCATTATCCGGGACATTCACCCACGAAGCCGCAGAAACGCAGCACTTTCGCCCCTATTTTTTCAACTTTGGCTAACACCCCTTGAAACAGACCCGATCCAGGGTCTAGGTCCCACACCAAAGCGTTCCCCGGCGCTCAAGATATTTTGCACCCGAATAACCGAGAGTTTCCAATGTACGCGCCCAATCTGGCCCCCATCCCCGAACTATACGTTTCCTATGAATCTGCCCAGAAACTGAAAGTCGAAGCTGCCGATCTGGTCAGCTGGGACCTGACCCCGCGCCAGATCTGCGACCTGGAACTGCTGATGAATGGCGGCTTCAATCCGCTCAAGGGGTTCATGGGCGAAGAGGATTACAACGGCGTCGTCGAAAACATGCGGCTCGCCGACGGATCGCTCTGGCCGATGCCGATCACTCTCGACGTGTCGGAAGACTTCGCCGCGAACCTGGAAATCGGCCAGGACGTTGCGCTGCGCGACCAGGAAGGGGTGATCCTGGGCACCATGACCGTCACCGACCGCTGGGAGCCGAACAAGTCGCGCGAGGCCGAAAAGGTCTTCGGCGCCGATGACCTCGCCCACCCGGCGGTCAACTACCTGCACCACAGCGCCGGCAAGATCTATCTCGGCGGTCCGATCACCGGCATCCAGCAGCCGGTGCATTACGATTTCAAGGCCCGCCGCGACACGCCGAATGAACTGCGCGCCTATTTCCGCAAGATGGGCTGGCGCAAGGTGGTGGCCTTCCAGACCCGCAACCCGCTGCACCGGGCGCACCAGGAACTGACCTTCCGCGCCGCCCGCGAAGCGCAGGCCAACCTGCTGATCCACCCGGTCGTCGGCATGACCAAACCGGGCGACGTGGATCACTTCACCCGCGTGCGCTGCTATGAGGCGGTGCTGGACAAATATCCCTCCGCCACCACTTCGATGAGCCTTTTGAACCTCGCCATGCGCATGGCCGGCCCGCGCGAAGCGGTCTGGCACGGGATCATCCGCCGCAATCACGGCTGCACCCACATGATCGTCGGGCGCGACCATGCCGGCCCGGGCAAGAACTCGGCCGGCGAAGATTTCTATGGACCCTATGACGCGCAGGACCTGTTCCGCCAGCACCAGGACGAGATCGGCATCGAAATGATCGACTTCAAGCACATGGTCTATGTGCAGGAACGCGCCCAGTACGAACCGAATGACGAGATCGAGGACAAGGACAATGTCACCATCCTCAACATCTCGGGCACCGAACTGCGCCGCCGCCTGGCCGAGGGTCTGGAAATCCCCGAATGGTTCTCCTTCCCCGAAGTGGTTTCCGAACTGCGCCGCACCCGTCCGCCACGGTCCAAGCAGGGTTTCACGGTCTTCTTCACCGGTTTCTCGGGATCGGGCAAATCGACCATCGCCAACGCGCTGATGGTAAAGCTGATGGAAATGGGCGGCCGTCCGGTCACGCTTCTGGACGGCGATATCGTGCGCAAGAACCTCAGCTCGGAACTGGGCTTCTCCAAGGAACACCGTGACCTCAACATCCGCCGCATCGGCTATGTGGCCAGCGAGATCACCAAGAATGGCGGCATCG
>JAWVXM010000023.1:0-19357 GCA_033723255.1 Thalassovita sp. | reverse complement strand
TGCCGCCAGGAAGATGGCAGTATTAGCGGAAAGAAGCCATGTCACCCGGGCAGTCGTGTGCAGTTCTTTCCAGTGCAGAGCGATACCTAACAGAAAACCAACCGTTGCGATCGCGGCAGCAACCACTAGGCGAGGCGCATTGAGAACGACGGCAATGACGAACCATCCCATTGCGAAAGGGGTAACGTAGCGCACCAACATCTTGGAATTCGCGATGCGCCGTTCTCGTCGGCTTAGCGCAGATCCCTTCTCGTCTTCCTGCATTGGTACCTTTACACGCCCCATCTCTTTAGAGTTCCATCATGCCCCACTATGAAATTTGATCAAGCGCTCAACCATGTAATTCGCACTCAGAAATATTTGAGTTCTAGGAAAACCTTCACTCAGCTTGCGCTACGCCGGAACGCATCGGACCTCGCCTGAACGCCGGTGAGCTTTCAGGAAAAGGCAGCGGACCCCATGAGGAAGGAGCCCGCTGCAGTTATGGCAGTGACAGGCAAGCTGCCTGACCTGCCCCCAGAAAAAGACAGGGATCAAAACCCTTTGAAGCCGCGCGCATCATGGTCTCCACCGAGAAAACGCTTGATCTCCTCGGAAACATCAACGCTTGCTCCATCGGCTTTCGTGCTTTGTTCAAGATGACTCAGAAAGGCCTGGAGGTCGTTCTGCCCGGACGCCTCGGGGAAGGCTGCGGGCTGATTGCCTTGGCGCAGCTTGAAGCGCGCCATCAGGCTCTTGATCAGGTTGGTCGAAGCTTCCATCTGGTTGGCAGCGGCGGCAAGCTCTTCGGACTGGCCCGTCGTCTCCGAGCTGTTGTTGGTCAACTCGCCCAAGGCAACCGAGATCTGGTTGATCCCGCGCGACTGCTCATTCGAACTCGTGGCGATCTTGCTGGTGTGCTGCTCGATATCCCCGACATTCGTGGCGATGGTCTCGAAGGCTTGCTGGGTCTCGTCCGCCAGCTTGGATCCTGCGCCGACCCTTTGAACGGCGCCTTCGATAAGGTCCGAGGTTTCCCTGGCGGCTTTTGCCGAGCGCCCGGCGAGATTGCGAACTTCCTGCGCAACGACCGCAAAGCCGCGCCCGTGCGCACCGGCTCGCGCCGCCTCGACGGCCGCGTTGAGTGCAAGCAGGTTGGTCTGGAAAGCAATTTCATCGATCACCTTGATGATCTTGCTGATGTCTTCGGACGAGGTGCGGATATCGCTCATCGCCGTGACCATCCTCTGCACCTTTTCCATACCCTCATTGGCGACATCCGAAGCGGTGGAAACAAGTGACTGGGCCTCATTGGTGGCCTCGGCATTGCTGTGCACCATCGCGTTCGTTTCCTCGACAGACGCCGAAATCTCCTCGATGGCGGTCGATTGCTGCTGACTGTTGTTAGAAAGGGACTGGGCGGATGAGTTCAGCTGACTGATGGTCGTGGTGATCTGGCCGACCTGCTCGTTGATTTCGGTCATCACCGAATTGAGGTTGTCATAGGCACGGCCGAAGGTTTCCACGATATGGCGATAGCTTCCCTCGAACTTGTCGGCGTGGATGGGCCGATCCAGATCCCCGCTGATGATCGCCGAGGACATTTCCTCGATTTCTCCGATCACCTCGTTGAAGGAGGCCTTGATGTCGTCGATCGCGTTGTTGACGAAAACGCGTTCGCCGGCGAAACGCTCAAGTTCGTATGAAAGTTCGCCCTTCGCCAAGGCGGCCATGCAGTCGATAATCTTCTGCTGGGTGTCGATATGGTCCTGCACCATCTTGTTGACGCCATCGGCGACACCAAGGTAGCGCCCTTCCAGTTCGGGCGTCTCGATCATCGAACTGATATTGCCCTGGGCGTGTTCCTCGCTCATCCAGTTCACCTGTCCGATCAACAGGTCGATCTGTTTTTGCGCGTGGTTAAAGGCGGTGACATCCTGCCATTCGACGTAGACGGTTCGGAGGGCCCCATCATCGGCGAAAACCGGAGTGGCTTTGAACTTCAGGCTTTTGCCGCCGATTTCGAAACCGCCGTCATAGTCGCTTTTCATTCGGGCAATGATGGCGCGCTGGTGTGAGGGATCTTTGTGGAAGACGTCAATGGGCTTGCCAATGACGTCATCTGCCCGAAAATTCGGCAGGTCCTTCTGAATGTCGGCCTCGATCGCCGAAAACATTTGAAGTGCGGCCTTGTTCACATACTGAATAACCAGGTCGCCATCCGCGACCATGACCGGGTTGGACAGGATGTTGATGGCGCCGGCAGCACCGATTTGCTGCCAGTCATCCGCACCCACATCGGCGTCGTAGCCTTTCATATCATCCTTGTTCAACTGCACATTCATCGGGCTCGTTCCCTCTTAGAATATCAAACTCCTTGAACAGGCCCATCGGTATGCCACTCCAGCATTCCAACCCGTCCCTGTGTTCAACAACGGCTTCGAGAGACGCACGTTTTAAGTTCCGAATGTGATTTTCTTGGGCGGAAATTCCAAAAAAACGATAGATGGCTTTGAAATTAAGGCGAAAAGTTTGATAGAAATTTTTCATGAATCCGCAGTGAGAACCTCGGCCGGCGCCTCTGGGGTGCAACCCAGAATTGTAAGTCTGCCAGCGTTTCGTTTTTTGAATGTTCGCGCTGTTGGCCCGACATCTTCGGATCTTCCTTTGAACAGAAAGATGCATATAAAACATATAAATATGCGCCGCCGTACTTCCGGCTCCGGCTCTGATCTCATCCAGCGCAAAGAGAATTCGATCCGACCCCCTGCCGAAAATCGGCGGTTCCTGCCCCCAACTATCGTGACGTTCTCTGCGGGCATGCACTGTCGCACAACTACAGCAAGAAATCACCTCTGCTTAAGGATTATCTGGCATTGTATATGCGCAAAATATTATACAATTCTGCATATTTTCACACCCGCGCCCCTAAATTGCCGAGGTTCGTCGCCGTCCTATGAAACCGGTAGCGAGTAATTTTATCGCTTGGTGAATATTTTTTCATGGGGCCGGATTGGCCGGCAATTCTTTCGGGAGTACCTATGCCGACTTCTGACGTAACCAATATCTACGCCTATGATGGCAGCCTTGCTTCGATCTATGCTGGAGGCCTGCTGTCTTCCTCACTTATCAACTCGGGGAGCGGTGCCTACAGCGGCACCTTCGACGATAATAATGGTCAGTTGAGCGCCGAGGACAGCGGCAGTGCCACGTTCACATTCGATGGCGGTGGTGGCGGCACGATCGAATATCTTGGATCGGGAACAGTTTCGACGATCAGCCTGCTGGGCGTTCCGATCGACGAACGTCCCGTGGCCATGTTCTCGATCGGTGGCCAGATCTATCTCTACGCCCCCGATGGGCTTCCCCTGCTTTCCGGGGTGTCGATCACCTTCAACGTCGATGCCAACGCCACCTATGACCTGCCCGGCGCTCCCGACGGCATCGTTCACGGGCTGGACAGCGGCGAAACGATGGGTGTCGGCTACACGGATGTGCAGGGCGACCAGATCACCGATGGCGATGATACGATCATGGGCTTCGGCGGATCGGACAACATCAGCGGCGGTGGCGGTAACGACAGCATCGATGGAGGCAGCGGCAGCGACACGCTCGGCGGCGGCAGCGGCAACGACACGCTTGATGGCGGCAGCGGCAGCGACACGCTGATCGGCGGCGAAGGCGCGGATGTCTTCGTGGCCGATGGCAGCAGCGATGTGATCCTCGATTTCGACACCACGACGGGGATCGGCGACGGTATCAGCGACAACAATGATTTCGTCGACCTGTCCGGCTTCTACAATGATACGACGCTGACAGCCTGGAATGCCGCCAATCCCGATGAGCAATACAAGAATCCGCTGCAATGGCTGAAGGCAGATCTCGGTGACGATGGCATCCTTCAGGGCGCCGGTGGCCTGCAGATCAAGGACGGCGCCGGCGCTTTGGTTGCCGGCAGCGGCCTGAGCGTGGAGAACACCCTGGTCCTGTGCTTCATGACGGGCACACATATCACCACGCCGCGTGGTCCAGTGGCTGTGGAAGATCTTCAGGCCGGTGATTTGGTCCTGACCATGGATCACGGGTTCCAGCCGATCCGGTGGATCGGGCAAAGGGCATTGTCCGCGCAGGAGCTGAAACGGAACGAAAAGCTGCGCCCGATACGCATTCCGGCCGGCAGCATCGCGAAAGGACTGCCCCAGAGCGATCTCTATTTGACCCGTCAGCACCGGATCTTGGTGCGTTCGAAAGTGGCCGAAAGAATGTTCGATCACCGGGAGGTTCTGACGCCAGCGATTACTCTGCAGCTAATGAGCCTGCCGACCGTCTTCGACATGCCGCGCGCCATCGAATACTGGCATATCATGTTCGATCAGCATGAGATCATCTATGCAGACGGCATGCCCTGTGAATCCCTTCATACGGGCCCCGAAGCGATGAAGGCTCTGTCGCCTGAAGCAATTGAAGAGATCAGCCATATCTTCCCACAATTGCTGTCGGGCGAATCCGAGGCGCAGTTGTGTCGTCTCGACGTTCGCGGCAAGCGCGGCCAGCATATGATCGAAAGAATTGAGAAGAATGAACATTATCTTCTCGAAAATATGCATTGAACAGGATCAGGTGAAACGCACTGCGGTCGCTCGGCCTGAAATCGCGTTCAGCGGCGTCGCGGTCCAACCGGGCAAGCTGGCGTCGTTCGGACGGTTGAGGGCGGTGCTGGCCTCATGGCTTGGGGGAATGATGGTTGCGGTCGCGTTGCTTGCCCGCAAAGGCACCAAGCGCGCCTGGCTTTCACAGCACATGATTTGAGGAGCAGGGCAATCCTTATTCGGTTTCAGCGTCCTCGTTCCCCCCTGATTACGACAAGAAGGGGCGGCCCCAGCGGGCCGCCTTGCGCCTTCTATTCCGCTGCGAATTTGTTCGCTGTCGGTGTTTTCGCCAGATAGGCCTTGAACTGTTCCACCACTTCCGGCGGCAGGTTGGCCAGGTCCGGCTGAGACTGCGTCGCGGTCGACTTGCTGCCATGTTCGCGCAGCTTGAAACGGCCGAGCTGGCTCAGCATGTGGTTGGCGCTTGACGACAGTTCCTCTGCCCCTGCGGCGAGGGAGCTGGATTCATTGTCCGCTGTCATGGCGCTGGAGGAGATTTCCGTCACGGCCTGATTGATGTGCGCGATCGCGGCGCTCTGTTCCTCGGTGGCCTTGCTGATCTCGGTGACGAGTTCCTGAACCTCGCTGAACGCGGCGGACAGGTCCTGGAAAGAGCGGTCCATGTTGTCGGTGATGTTGACGCCCTCCGCGATGGCGTTGGTGGATTGATCGATCAGTTCGGTGGTTTCCCGTGCTGCCTTGGCAGAACGCTGCGCGAGCGTGCGCACTTCCTGCGCCACCACCGCGAAACCGCGGCCATGGGTGCCCGCCCGGGCGGCCTCGACTGCGGCGTTCTGGGCCAGCAGGTTGGTCTGGAAGGCGATTTCGTCGATCACCTTGTTGATCGAACTGATCGACCGGGCCGAGGCATCAATTCCCTGCATGGCCTTTTTCATGCCGGCTATGGTTTCGCGCCCATGCGATGCCGTTTCGTTCGCGGCCCCCGCCACCGATTTGGCCTTGGCGGCGGCCGAGGAGGTGGCACGAACCTGGCTTTCGGTTTCGTCGAAGCTCGACGAAATCTGTTCGATCGCGCTGGAGGTCTGCTGAGCCCCTGCTGAAAGGGTGGAGGAGGTGTTCGATACAAGATCGGCGGATTTCGTGACCTCGTCGATTCGCTTGGTCAGGTCGCCGATCAGGTCGCTCAGGTCGCCGAAAGTACGGTCGAAGGACGCCATCACTTCCTTGTATTCGCCATCATAGGTGTCGACGTCGATCTTCAGGGACAGGTCACCTTCCTGGATCGCTCGAGAGGTGCGTTTGATGTCGTCGTTCATCTTTCGGAACGCGTTGCGGACCTTGTCGATGCTTTCATTCACCTCGCCCTTTTCACCGGGGAATTGTTCCAGCACGTAATCGAAATCACCTTGGGCGAAGGCTTGAACCGTCGAAATCATGCGGCCGTGCAGGTGGATATGGCCACGCACCATCGCGTTCACCGCGCTGGCGACTTCCTGCAGGTCTTGTGGAAATTGCTCTGCGTTGACGAAGGTGCTGATCGTGCCGGCCTCATGCGCATCGCCCATCGCCTTGGTTTCGCCCAGGAACCGTTTCAGATCGTCCTTGGCTTTCAATTCGCCGGTGCGGTCCTGCCATTCGACGATGCCGGCCTGCAGCTTGTTGTCGGGTCCCAACACCGGCGAAATATGGAAGCCGAGAAAAGTCGTGCCGACCTTGAAGACGCCCTTTTGCGTTTCCGTCAGCTGGCTCATGGTCCGCTGTTGACGTTCGGGCCGTTTGTGGAAAACGTCGACCGATTGCCCGACGATATTGCGGGCCTGGAAATGCGGCAGGTCCTGCTGAATGTCCTGTTCCAGCCGTTCGAACATTTCGTAGGCGACGGGATTGACATAGCGCACGATCAGGTTCTGGTCGCTGACCATGATCGGGTTGCTAAGGTATTCATACGCAGAATAAGCACATTGCCAATCCTGGTTGCCATCGCCTTGTTCGCTTGCATGCTTTTCAGAATTGTCAGCGGTCATGATATGCTTAGCTTTTGTTTACTCAATATCGGGCACGAAAATTACCTTCTGATATGTGCGAACGACCGCTGCCGGGAGTTCTTTAAGAAACGTGATAATCGGATTTGCTGCAATTTGCGGGGGAATAATTCCCTAGGATGGAGATCCGTGTGCGGCTTCGTGGCATGCTGGAAACACCGCCAATGCGCTTTTGCATAGAATTCATAATGTTACCGGTCTGATCCCTGTGCCGCTTCTTCCACGAACAGCTTTTCGCAGCGACATCCGCCGTTTTTCGTCTATCGACGAATGAGGGCACGCGAACATCTACCAAAGGACAGGGGGCAGCCGAATGCGTGCGCCGAGATGTGATCGCCCCAACAGTTTTCGCGACGCCCCCCGAAAACGCAGAAGAAACCCGATCGATGACGCGCAGGCGTGGACTTAGGCCCGCCGATGGTCTATCGGGGGCGCAAATTCACCGGGGATAGTCTTATGAGCCAAGGTAAGAGCGGCCTGACCTACGCGGATGCGGGCGTTGACATCGATGCAGGAAACGAACTGGTAGAGCGGATCAAGCCCGCAGCCAAGCGCACCGCGCGATCGGGCGTGATGGCGGGGCTGGGCGGTTTTGGCGCGCTGTTCGATCTGAAAGGGGCGGGTTACAGCGATCCGATCCTCGTTGGTGCCACCGACGGGGTCGGTACCAAGCTGCGTATCGCAATCGACACGGGCAACGTGGATACGATCGGCATCGATCTGGTCGCGATGTGCGTGAACGATCTGGTCTGCCAGGGGGCGGAGCCGCTGTTCTTCCTCGACTATTTCGCCACCGGCAAGCTGGAACTGGACAGCGCGGCCCGGATCATCGAGGGCATCGCGGAAGGCTGCGCTCAGTCGGGTTGCGCCCTGATCGGCGGCGAAACCGCCGAGATGCCGGGTATGTATTCCGAAGGCGATTTCGACCTTGCAGGTTTTGCGGTCGGCGCGATGGAACGGGGCGAGGACCTGCCGATCGACGTGGCGGCGGGCGATGTCCTGCTGGGTCTGGGATCGAACGGGGTGCATTCGAACGGTTATTCTCTGGTGCGCAAGCTGGTCGGCGTGTCAGGGCTGGGCTGGGATGCGGCTTGCCCGTGGAATGCGGAAATCACTCTGGGTGAAGCATTGCTGGCGCCAACGCGGCTTTATGTCAAGCAGGTGCTGGAAGCGATCCGCCACGGCGGCGTTCATGCGCTGGCCCATATCACCGGTGGCGGTCTGACCGAAAACCTGCCGCGGGTCCTGCCCGAAGGGCTGGGCGCCGATATCGATCTGAACAGCTGGGATCTGCCGCCCGTTTTCAAATGGCTGGCCGAAACCGGCGGCATGGAACAGGGTGAACTGCTCAAGACCTTCAACTGCGGTATCGGTATGATCGTCGTGGCCAAGGCGGACGAGGCCGAGGTGCTGACCAAACTGCTGCAGGCGGCGGGCGAGACCGTTTCCGTTCTGGGCACCATCGGTGAAGGCGAGGGCGTGCGTTATACCGGGGCGCTGCTGTGACCAAACGGGTTGCGATCCTGATCTCGGGCGGCGGCTCGAACATGGTGAAACTGGTCGAAAGCATGGTGGGTGACCACCCCGCGCGGCCGGTTCTGGTCGGGTCGAACGATCCCGATGCGGCTGGCCTGAAAAAGGCGGCCGAAATGGGTGTGCCGACCTTCGCGGTGGACCATCGCCCGTTCAAGGGCGACCGCGAGGCGTTCGAGGCGGCGTTGCATGAAAAACTGGCCGAGGCGCAACCGGATATCATCTGTCTTGCCGGGTTCATGCGGGTGCTGACCGAAGGGTTCGTGCGCAAATGGGAAGGGCGGATGATGAATATCCACCCGTCGCTTCTGCCCAAGTACAAAGGGCTGCACACGCATCAGCGTGCCTTGGACGCGGGCGACAAGGAAGCAGGCTGCAGCGTGCACATGGTCACGCCTGCGCTGGATGACGGCCCGATCCTGGGGCAGGCGCGGGTGCCGATCGAAGCGGATGACACCGCTGCAACCCTTGCCGCGCGTGTTCTGGTGCAGGAACACCGGCTTTACCCGGCCGTGCTGGAACGGTTCGCCCGTGGCGAAACCGATCCGATTTACCTCGATTGACGCAGGGCAGGGCGGCTATGCTTTGCATCCCCGCCGCAATCGCGTATGTCTGGGCGACGGCCCGGGGAAGCCAGAACGTAACAAGATCACGAAGCCAACGCGACGATGAAAACAATCACCACGACCGAAGACCTCGCCCGTTTCTGTACGGAAGCCCGCAAACACGACTATGTTACGGTCGACACCGAATTCCTGCGCGAACGGACCTATTATTCCAAGCTTTGCCTCGAGCAGCTGGCGATGCCGGGGGACAATGACGACACCGCGGTGCTGGTCGATCCCCTTGCCGATGGTCTGTCGCTCGATCCGCTGATGGACCTGTTCCGTGACACGTCGGTGGTCAAGGTGTTCCACGCGGCGCGGCAGGACCTGGAGATCTTCTTCGTCGAACAGCGCGTGTTCCCGGAACCTCTGTTCGATACGCAGGTGGCGGCGATGGTTTGTGGCTTTGGCGAACAGGTCGGATATGAAACGCTTGTGCGCAAGATCGCCAAGCAGAACCTCGACAAGACCTCGCGCTTCACCGACTGGTCGCGCCGTCCGCTGACCGAGGCGCAGTCGAAATACGCCCTGGCCGACGTGACCCACTTGCGGGTGATCTATGAATACCTGGCGGCACAGCTGGAAAAGACCGGGCGTGCGAAATGGGTGCAGGAAGAGCTGCGGATCCTGACAGATTCCGAAACCTATATCGTTCACCCCGAAGAGGCGTGGCAACGGGTCAAAACCCGCACGTCGAGCGGCAAGTTCCTGGCGGTCGTGCGTGAACTGGCGCGGTTCCGGGAAGACTACGCGCAATCGCGCAATGTGCCGCGTTCGCGGGTGTTCAAGGACGATGCATTGGTCGAACTGGCTTCGACCAAGCCGGTGACGATGAAGGATCTTGGCCGTTCCCGGCTTTTGCTGCGCGAGGCGCGCAAGGGCGAGATCGCCGATGGCATCCTGTCTGCGGTGCAAGCGGGGATCGAATGCAAGCCGGAAGATTACCCCAAGCCGGACCAGAGCAGGGACAAGCTGCAGGTGAATCCGGCGCTGGCCGACCTGTTGCGGGTGCTGCTGAAGGCCAAGACAGAAAGCGCCGGCGTGGCGTCGAAACTGATCGCACCGGCGGCCGATCTCGATGCGATCGCGGCCGGGCTGCGCGACGTGCCGGCGCTGAGCGGCTGGCGGCGCGAAGTCTTCGGCGAAGACGCGCTGCGGCTGTGCCAGGGCGAAATCGCTCTGGCGGCGAAAGGCAAGTCGGTCAAGATCATCGACCTGTAATCCGCGATCGGACGGCGCTGATCCATGTAGCCTGCCGGCTGCGTTTTCAATGAACAGGAACTTTCCGCTTAGCGGCGGCTCGACATTGCGTTGCGGGCGGCAAGAACCTTGATGCTGCGCACGCCTGCGAGGTCCTGATCGGTCAGGAACACGGCCGCGGTCAGCAAGCGGCTTGCATCTGTCCCGGTGGGATTTTTCGGCGTCTGCAGTGCCCGCAGCTCGAAGCTCAGAACGCCGTTTTCCGCCGCCCCGTCATTGAGCGCGACCAGCTTTACCTCAAAGGGGCCCTGACGATCGGCCAGCCCGGTCACGCGGGCAATCGCCCCGCCGGGAACGGCTTCCACCGACAGCGCCCTGATTTCGCCGACAAGCTGGCCCTGATAGGCAACGTCCTTGCGGGCAAAGGCGCTTTTGCGCGGGATCAGCGGGTTGATACCTTCGGCGGATTCGACAGGGGCGTCCGTTCCGCGCCCGAACCAGTTCAGCGGGTTGAGACGGGAATTGCCGCAGCCCGTCAAAAAGACCGTCGAGATCAAAAGAACCGAAAGGGATTTCTGCATCTTCTCGCCTCACATGCTTTGACATCGGGTTACCTTATCGGAACCCGCTTGAAAAGCCGCTTGCGGGTCTGGACCTTTGGATCGCCTGCGCCTAACTGGAAGGAACGCATGGAAAGGAGCCCGGTATGGCGCGTGAGGATTTTGAAGAGATCGTCGAGGATTTTGAATTCCTGGACGACTGGGAAGACCGCTATCGCCACGTGATCGATCTGGGCAAGGCGATGGAGCCGCTGGACGAGGCGCTGAAGGTCCCGGCGACTAAGGTCGAGGGCTGTGCCAGCCAAGTCTGGCTGCATCCGAAGATCGAAGGTAACCTGTTTGAATTCGACGGTGACAGCGACGCGATGATCGTGCGCGGGCTGATCGCGGTTTTGCGTGCCCTCTATAATGGTACGCCGGTGGGCGAGGTGACGGCGATCGACGCCCATGCGGAATTGGCGCGGCTGGGGCTGCATGATCACCTGTCAGCGCAGCGCTCCAACGGTCTGCGAGCGATGATCGAACGAATCCGGCTGGTGGCATCGGAAGCCGCGACGGCGTGAGGCTGATCTGATCGTGAGGCTCGTCCTTACAGGTTTGGCGACCGCCATCGGATAAGCGGGCAGGGGGCTGGCCCCTCTGCGCCTTGGGCGCATTCACCCCCGGGATATTTCTGAAAAGAAGAAGATCAGCTGACTTTGGTCAACGCGGTTGCCAGATCGCCATATCCGGTGAAACGCCGCTCAAAGGCAAGGCCGAGCCGGGTGGCGCAGTCTTCGGCCATGGCGGTCAGCGCGGGATCTTCGGTCTGGGCCAGATAAATCAGCCTTGTGTAGTGATCGAAATAGCTGTCCCGCAGTTCCGGGTGACGGTCGAGCCCCAGTGGCTGCCAGACGAAGGCATCGAACTGGCGGGTCAGGAAATCGGTCAGGTAGAAGGCGGAGAAATCATCCTCGGCATGGGCAGAGAAAGCATCGTTGCCGGTGAAGAACGCATAGCAATGCGGCCCCGAGATCATCTCGATGCCGATCTCGGCGCATAGCCGTTCAAGCGCACCGCCTGTGCCGCAGTCGGCATAGGCGAGGAACAGGCGGTCATACGAAGCGCGATGCTTGTCGATGGTCGTGCGCGCGGCCGCCGGGATTTTTTCGGGGTGGTTGTGCAGGATCGCGGGCAGGCAGGCCAGGTCGATGTGATCCCACCCGTTCATCGCCTTCAACGCGAGGATTTCGCGCGCCAGCGCACCGCAGGCGATGATCAGCACCCGGCCGCGCCCGCCGGGGGCAAGGCCTTGGCTGGTCAGTGCGGCGTCATCGGGGAAAGGCATGGCGCGGGCGGCGATCAGGCGCTCATCCGGTTATGCTTGCGGGCGATGAAATCCTTGGCTGTTTCCACGGCGACGGCAGCATCGCGGCAATAGGCGTCGGCACCGATGGCACGCCCGAATTCTTCGTTCAGCGGCGCGCCGCCCACCAGCACGATGTAATCGTCGCGCAGCCCCTGTTCGACCATCGTGTCGATCACCACCTTCATGTAAGGCATGGTGGTGGTCAGCAGCGCCGACATGCCCAGGATATCGGGCTGTTCTGTTTCAAGCGCTTCGAGATAGGCTTCGACCGCGTTGTTGATGCCCAGGTCCACCACTTCGAACCCGGCGCCCTCCATCATCATGGAAACGAGGTTCTTGCCGATGTCGTGGATGTCGCCCTTGACCGTGCCGATCACCATCTTGCCCATCCGCGGCGCGCCGGTTTCGGCCAGAAGCGGCTTCAGTATCACCATGCCACCCTTCATCGCGTTGGCCGCCAGCAGGACCTCGGGCACGAACAGGATCCCGTCGCGGAAATCGTGGCCGACGATGGTCATGCCGCCGACCAGGGCCTTGGTCAGGATGTCATAGGGAACCCAGCCGCGTTCGAGCAGGATGTTGACCCCTTCCTCGATTTCTTCCTTCAACCCGTCATAGAGGTCATCGAACATCTGCTGGACGAGCTCCTCGTCATCCAGTTCGGAAAGGATGATATCGTCTTCTTCGTCGGACATGGCGTGATTTCCTGGGCTTTCTCGGTAGGGCCGAAATTGTCATTCCATGCATCAGCTTTCGGGAAATCGGGATTTTCTGACTAGGCGGATTGCGACACGCGATGTGGCGGTTCCGACCTGCGCGACGAATTTGGGGACAAAATTGCGTTTTTCTTGCGTGATGTTCACTTAATGTTCTATTTTGGCGCATGTCCGTTTCCGCCAAGATTCCGGTCGATGCTGAACGCCGCCCCGGCCGTGGCGCGGTCAGCAACGATGTCGGCCGGTTCGAACGCTATGACCGCGAAGATTTCGATGATGGCTGGGAGGGAGATCCGGAGCCTGCGTTGAAGACCGAGATGCGGATCGAAACGCCGCGCAGCATGATCACCTACAACACGTCGCCCGATCTGCCTTTCGACCGGTCGATAAATCCCTACAGGGGCTGCGAACATGGCTGCATCTATTGTTTCGCGCGTCCGACCCATGCCTATCTGGGGCTGTCGCCGGGGCTGGATTTCGAAACCCGCCTTGTGGCCCGGCCCGACGCGCCGGAAGTCTTGGCGCGCGAGTTGAGCCGCAAATCCTACCGGGTGGCGCCGCTGGCGATTGGCACCAACACGGATCCCTATCAGCCGGTCGAAAGGGATCTGGAAATCACCCGGGAGTGCCTGAAGGTGCTGCGCGATTTCCGTCATCCTGTGGCCATCGTGACCAAGGGGGCTTTGATCGAGCGGGACCTCGATATTCTGGGCGAGATGGCGCGGGACGGGCTGGTGCGGGTCGGGGTGTCGGTCACGACGCTCGACCCGGTATTGTCGCGAAAGATGGAACCGCGAGTCCCGCGTCCGGAACGCCGTCTGGCGGTGATCCGTGAACTCGTGGGCGCGGGGGTGCCGGTGCGGATCATGACCTCGCCGATCGTGCCGGGGCTGAGCGATCACGAGATCGAGGCGCTGCTGCAGGCGGGCAAGGCTGCGGGGGCCGATGCGGCGAGCTGGATCATGCTGCGGCTGCCGCGCGAGGTGTCGCCGCTGTTCCAGCAATGGCTGGCCGAGCATTTTCCCGACCGGGCCGGGCGGGTGATGGCGCGGCTGCGTGAAATGCATGGCGGCAAGGAATACGATCCGGCCTGGGGGCGGCGGATGCGCGGTGAAGGCGTTCATGCCGATATGATCACCAAACGCTTCGAGATCGCCGCAAAACGGTTGGGCCTGGACCAAGGCAAGCCGAAACTGCGCTGCGATCTGTTCCAGGTGCCGAAGCGGGCCGGGGATCAGCTGGATCTGTTCGGATGAAGCGGGAAGTTTTCCCGCTCCGACAGATACAACTGGTCGCCTAGCCCCGGCGGCGCCTGCCGCGGCGGGCCGGGGCAGGCGCATCACCTGTCCCGTCATTGGCCGAGGAAAAACCGCCCAGCTTCTCGGTGATCTGTTCCAGCGACGGGCGCGGACCGCGCGGCCGGGTGCTGAGCGCCTCATGCATCGCGGCCAGGTGTTCCGGCATGGTGCCGCAGCAGCCGCCGATGATCGTCGCCCCGGCATCGCGGGCCAGAACCGCGTATTCCGCCATCAGGTCGGGCGTGCCGTCGTAATGGATATGCCCGTCATGGTATTTGGGGATGCCGGCATTGCCCTTGGCGATGATCGGGCGTTCCGTTCCCTGTGCGGAAAAGCCCAGTACCGTGCGCAGCAGGTCCGATGCCCCGACGCCGCAATTGGCGCCGAAGGCGATCGGCGGGTTGGGCAGTTTTTCCACCAAGTCGACCATCTGGGCCGAGGTGACGCCCATCATCGTGCGGCCCGCGGTGTCAAAGCTCATGGCGCCGCACCAGGGCATGCCGGCGAGCGCAAAGGCTTCGGCGGCGGCATTGTATTCCTCGGGGGCGGAAATGGTTTCCAGCCACAGGATATCCGCGCCGCCTTCCTTCAGCCCCTCGGCCTGTTCGTGGAAGATCTCCACCGCGGCCTCGTGGGTGAGCGGCCCCATCGGGGCGAAGATTTCACCGGTCGGCCCGACCGAGCCTGCAACGACCACGGTGCGGCCCGCCTTGTCGGCGATCTCGCGGCCCAGTTCGGCACTGATACGCGACAATTCCCGGGCCCGGTTTTCGGCCCCGTGCAGCTTCAGCCGGGCGGCGTTGCCTCCGAAGGAATTGGTCAGGAAGATATCGCTGCCCGCATCCACCGCATATTGGTGAAGCTTCTTGATTCGATCCGGATGGTCGACATTCCAGAATTCCGGCGCGTCGCCGGATTCCAGCCCCATGTTGAACAGGTTGGTGCCGGTGGCGCCGTCGGCCATCAGCCAGTCGCGGGTTTCCAGCAGGCGGGAAAGGGCATTGGTCATTGGCGATACCAGTCAGGGATGAATTCAGGGAACGGCGTTCGTACCGAAACAATGCCGCGCAATTATCATGCAGTGGCAGAAACGGAAACCCCGTTCAAAGATTCCATGAACGGGGCATACGGAATGCAACCGCGATGTCTGCTTGCATCGGCCGCGACCGCGTGTCGCGCGGGACTGCATCGCCGGTATTGGTTCTGCTGCCTATTATTTATTCGGGCAGGAGTTCGCCGGGGCCGCCGAATTCGGATGGGAAATCCTTCATCTTCGGCAGGCCATCTTTCATCGGCAGGACGGTTTCGGCGTAGTTCACGTGCAGGCCCGGCTTGAATTCGATGTCCGGGATGATCGCCGCATAGACATCGATAAGATCGAGCCCGGGATGACCCGTCATCACGTGGCCCCCGCATTTGGCGCACCATTTCCGGTCGCTGCTTTCCGTCTTGTTATATTGGCGCAGGTGTTCTTCGCCTTTGACCACCTTGACCTTCTCGGGTTCCCAAAGCGTAAAGGCGTTGACGGGGCCCGCCGACCAGTGCCTGCAGCTGTCGCAATGGCAGTAGCCCATCCCGGCGGGTTCGCCGGTTACCTCGATTTCCACGGAACCGCAAAAACACTGCCCTCTGTGTTTTTCAGACATTTCATCCTCCACAGTCAGACCGTTACGCCGAAAGGATAGCAGAAAAGCGGGCGAAAGTGGACGTGGCGCCCATGCGGGCCCGGGGGAGAGGGGCGGAAACAAAAAAACGCGGCGCAAAGCACCGCGTTTGTTCAAGCTCGAATACCAGGGAGCCGGCTTATTCGGCTTCCTTGAGCAACTCTGCCTTGGCGACCGCCAACAGTTCGGCGCGCTTGGCGCGGATCGCGTCGGCGTCGGCCTTGCCGTCCAGATCGGCGGCGACCTTGCGGACAACGTCTTCGTGCCCGGCTTCTTCGAAATCGGCCTTCACAACGGTCAGCGCATAGGCTTCGGCGTCGTTGCCCGAGATGCCCTGCTGTTCCGCCGACCACATGCCCAACAATTTGTTGGCGCGGGCTTCGGCTTTGAAGATCATTTCTTCGTCATGGGCAAATTTGGCTTCGAATGCGGATTCGCGGTCGTCAAAGGTGGTCATTCTAGATCCTCGGGTGACGTTGGTGTTGGTCCCCATATGCCCGTAGTCAGCGCGTGGTGCAAGGGTTGTGGTCCTTTCATTCCCTATACCGATTGATCCGCCGCCGTGCAGTTGCCGCATAGCGGCATGTCGCGATCGCGCGATCGGGTCCTATTGCGACAATGCCGGCATTGCTCTAAGAGGTCGCCATTCCCGGGGACTCATCCCCGAAGATCGACGGAGTGGCCATGGCACGGCGCAAGAAAATCTACGAAGGCAAGGCGAAGACATTGTATGAAGGTCCCGAGCCGGGCACCATCGTGCAGTATTTCAAGGATGATGCCACCGCTTTCAACGCCGAGAAGAAGGACGTGATCGAAGGCAAGGGCGTCCTGAACAACCTGCTTTCGGAATATTTCATGCTTGGGCTCACCAATGTGGGTGTTCCGAACCATTTCCTGAAACGGCTGAACATGCGCGAACAGCTTGTGCGTGCCTGCGAAATCATCCCGCTGGAAGTGATCGTGCGCAACTATGCCGCAGGTTCGATGTCCAAGCGACTGGGCCTGGAAGAAGGCACCCAGCTGCCGCGTCCGATCGTCGAATATTGCTACAAGGATGACAAGCTGGGCGACCCGCTGGTCACCGAGGAACATATCGCCGCCTTCGGCTGGGCCAGCCAGCAGGACATGGACGACATTCTCAGTCTGGCGCTGCGGGTGAACGATTTCTTGTCCGGGGTGATGTATGGCGCCGGCATCCGGCTGGTGGATTTCAAGATCGAGATCGGCCGAATCTTCGAAGGCGATTACCAGCGCCTTGTCGTGGCCGACGAAATCAGCCCCGACAGCTGCCGCCTGTGGGATATCGAAACCGGCCAGCATCTGGACAAGGACGTGTTCCGCCGCGACCTGGGCAGCCTGACCGATGCCTATACCGAGGTGGCCAAGCGCTTGGGCGTGATGCCGAAGACGTCGACACCCGCCACCAAGCCGACCCTGATCAACTGACAAAGGCCCGGGTATCCGGGGCTTTTCACCATCGAACAACCATTTCACCGCCCGCGTGGCGGCAACAGACCGGAGAAGCGCAAATGAAAGCTCGCGTTCACGTCATGCTGAAAAACGGTGTCCTGGATCCGCAGGGCGAAGCGGTGCGCCACGCGCTTGGCTCGCTTGGTTTCGACGGCGTCGAAGGCGTGCGCCAGGGCAAGGTGATCGAACTGGACCTGGCCGAGGGCACCACCGAAGAGACGGTGAAGGAAATGTGCGAGAAGCTGCTCGCCAACACCGTGATCGAAAGCTACACGATCGAGCTGAGCTGAGGAGCCTGCCCATGAAAGCCGCCGTCGTCGTTTTCCCCGGATCGAACTGTGACCGTGACCTTGCCGTCGCCTTTGAAAAGGCGGGCGCGGAGGTCACCATGGTGTGTCACAAGGACACCGATCTGCCCCAGGGCGTAGACATCGTCGGCATCCCCGGCGGATTTTCCTTCGGCGACTACCTGCGCTGCGGTGCCATCGCCGCGAATTCGCCGATCTGCCGCTCGGTGGTGACGCATGCCGAAAAGGGCGGCTTCGTGCTGGGCATCTGCAACGGCTTCCAGGTGCTGACCGAAACCGGGCTGTTGCCCGGGGCGCTGCGCCGCAACGCAAACCTGAAATATATCTGCAAGCCGGTGGAACTGCGGGTGGAAACCGCCGACACGGTCTATACCGGCGGCTATGACAAGGGGCAGGTGATCACCGTTCCGATCGCCCATCACGACGGCAACTACTATGTCGACGACGCCAAGCTGTCGGAACTGCAGAGTGAGGAGCGTATCGCCTTCACCTATGTCGACAATCCGAACGGGTCGGTGGCCGATATCGCCGGCGTGGTCAGCCGCAACCGCCGGGTGCTGGGGATGATGCCGCACCCCGAACGGATGGCCGAACCGGAACATGGCGGCACCGACGGATCGGCAATGTTCCGCAACCTGATGGATCAGCTCGCCACGGCGTGACTTGCAGCCCGGGTAATGCCTGACATAATCTGAGGCATGTTCCGGCTGCCCAAATCCCTGTTGTCGCTACAAGGCCCGCGTACGATTTCGTGGCGGGTGCGTATCGCGTTGCTGGCGCTGTTTGCGATGGCGGCGGCGACGGTGGTCGTTACCAACGCCCTGCTGACCGACCGGTTCACCGCCAACACCCGCAACCGGGCTGAACTGCGCCTGGCGCTCTACAGCGGCAACCTGTTGTCAGAACTGCGCCGCAACGCCATCGTGCCGCAGCTTCTGTCGCGCGACCCGACCCTGATCGGGGCCCTTGATTCATCCGACTATTCCAATTCCACCCAGCGGCTGATTTCCTTTGTCGAGGAAATCGGCGCCGCCTCATTGATGCTGCTGGATGCCGACGGGCGCGCGGTGGCGGCCACCGATCGCAACCGGCTGGGCAGCCAGCACCGGAACGAGCCCTATTTCATCAACGCGATCCGGGCCAGCGAAACGCTGTTCACCGTGTTGCGGCGGGAATCCGGCGGCTATCTCTTCGCCTATGCGCGGCGGATCGAGGACCATGGCAGAACGCTGGGCGTGATCCTGGTCGAAGTCGACCTGCACAAGTTCGAACGCGCCTGGGCGGGGATTTCCGACGCGGTGCTGGTGACCGACAGCGAAGGCGTGATCATCCTGGCGACCGAACCGCGCTGGCGCGGCCAGACCGAGGATCAGGCGCTGGCCGACGCCCCGCCGCAAACCGCGATCCAGCGGGCGATCAAGGCCACTGCGGATTGGACGATGGATCCCGCCGACGCTTATGTCGAGGGCAAGGCAGTGATGCGGATGGAAAGCCGCATCCCGTTCCGCGGCTGGCGCATCGCCAGTTTCACCACCTATGACAGCGTTCGTGACAAGGTGAACGGGGTTCTGGCGCTGGAAATCATGGGATTTGCCATGTTGCTGGCGCTGGCTTTCTACGCTCTGAGTCGGAAAACGGCGCTGCGGATGATGCTGTTTCAGCGGGAATCGGCCGAACTTCGTGAACTGAACGCCCGGCTGCAGCGGGAAATCGCCGAACGCGAGCGGGTACAGAAATCGCTCGACGTGGCCGAACAGACGCTGGCGCAAAGTTCGAAACTGGCCGCGCTTGGCGAAATGTCGGCCGCTGTCAGCCACGAATTGAACCAGCCGCTGGCGGCGATGAAAACCTATCTGGCAGGGGCGCGGCTGCTGATGCGGCGCAACCGCCCCGACGAGGCGCTGTCAAGCTTCCAGCGTATCGATGACCTGATCGAACGGATGGGCGCCATCACGCGGCAACTGAAAAGCTATGCCCGCAAGGGCGGCGACGCGTTTGCGCCGGTCGATCTGGGCGATGCACTG
>JAWVXM010000022.1:0-19990 GCA_033723255.1 Thalassovita sp. | reverse complement strand
GTCATGCTGAAAAACGGTGTCCTGGATCCGCAGGGCGAAGCGGTGCGCCACGCGCTTGGCTCGCTTGGTTTCGACGGCGTCGAAGGCGTGCGCCAGGGCAAGGTGATCGAACTGGACCTTGCCGAAGGCACGACGGAAGAAACGGTCAGGGAAATGTGCGAGAAGCTGCTCGCCAACACCGTGATCGAAAGCTACACGATCGAGCTCGACTGAGCCTGACAGGAGCCATTGCCATGAAAGCCGCCGTCATCGTTTTCCCCGGATCCAATTGCGACCGTGACCTTGCCGTTGCCTTCGAAAAGGCCGGCGCGGATGTCACCATGGTCTGGCACAAGGATACCGACCTGCCGCAAGGCATCGATATCGTCGGCATTCCCGGCGGGTTCTCCTTTGGCGATTACCTGCGCTGCGGCGCGATCGCGGCCAATTCGCCGATCTGCCGCTCGGTGGTGCAGCATGCCGAAAAGGGCGGTTATGTGCTGGGCATCTGCAACGGGTTCCAGGTTCTGACCGAAACCGGGCTTCTGCCCGGCGCGCTGCGCCGCAACGCCAACCTGAAATATATCTGCAAACCGGTCGGATTGCGGGTGGAAACCACCGATACGATCTATACCGCTGGCTATGAGCAGGGGCAGCAGATCACCATTCCGATCGCCCACCATGACGGCAACTACTACGTCGACGACGCCAAGCTGGCCGAACTGAAGGCAGAAGGCCGTATCGCCTTCACTTATGTCGACAACCCGAACGGGTCGGTCGCCGATATCGCTGGCGTGGTCAGCCGTAATCGCCGCGTACTTGGCATGATGCCGCATCCCGAACGGATGGCGGAACCGGAGCACGGCGGCACCGATGGATCGGCAATGTTCCGCGCTCTGATGGACCAGCTTGCCACGGCGTGACTTGCAGGCCCTTCGGGCTCTGTCGTAATCTGAGGCATGTCCTGGCTGCCAAAATCCCTGTTGTCGCTGAGCGGTCCGCGCACGATCTCGTGGCGGGTGCGGATATCGCTCGTCCTTCTTCTGACGATGGCGGTGGCGACGGTGCTGACCACCAATGCGCTGCTGACAGACAGGTTTACCGAAAACACCCGCAACCGGGCCGAACTGCGGCTGGCGCTCTACAGCGGCAACCTGTTGTCCGAACTGCGCCGCAACGCCATCGTACCGCAGCTTCTGTCGCGTGACCCCACGCTGATCGGGGCGCTGAATTCTTCCGATTATTCCAATTCCTCGCAACGGCTGATTTCCTTTGTCGAGGAAATCGGCGCGGCGTCGTTGATGCTGCTGGATGGGGACGGGCGCGCGGTGGCCGCCACCGACCGTAACAGGCTGGGCAGCCAGCACCGGAACGAGCCTTATTTCATCAACGCGATACGGGCCAGCGAAACGCTGTTTACCGTGCTGCGGCGGGAATCGGGCGGCTATCTGTTCGCCTATACCCGCAGGATCGAGGACCAGGGCCAGACCCTCGGGGTGATCCTTGTCGAGGTCGACCTGCACAAGTTCGAACGGGCTTGGGCGGGGATTTCCGACGCGGTTCTGGTATCCGACAGCGAGGGTACGATCATCCTGGCCACCGAACCGCGCTGGCGCGGCCAGACCGAGGAACAGGCCTTGGCGGTCGCGCCGCCGCAAACCGCGATCCAGCGGGCGATCAAGGTGACGGCGGACTGGACGATGGATCCTGCCGATGCCTATGTCGAAGGGCAGGCGGTGATCCGGATGGAAAGCCGGATCCCGTTCCGCGGCTGGCGCATTGCCAGCTTCACCACCTATGAAAGCGTGCGCGACAAGGTGAACGGCGTGCTGGCGTTGGAAATCATGGGATTCGCCATGCTTCTGGCGCTTACCTTCTATGCGTTGAGCCGGAAGACGGCGCTGCGCATGATGTTTTTCCAGCGAGAATCGGCAGAGCTTCGCGAATTGAACCAGCGGCTGCAGCGGGAAATCGCCGAACGCGAACGGGTGCAGAAATCGCTTGATGTGGCCGAACAGACGCTGGCGCAGAGCTCGAAACTGGCTGCGCTTGGTGAAATGTCGGCCGCGGTCAGCCATGAACTGAACCAGCCGCTGGCGGCGATGAAGACCTATCTGGCGGGGGCACGGCTGTTGCTGCGGCGCAACCGGCCGGAGGAAGCGCTGTCGAGTTTTCAGCGCATCGACGACCTGATCGGAAGAATGGGCGCGATTACCCGGCAGCTGAAAAGCTATGCCCGCAAGGGGGGCGACGCGTTTTCGCCCGTCGATCTTGGCGATGCGCTTGCGTCTGCGCTGTCGATGATGGAACCGCAGCTGAAAAGCCGCCATGTGCGCATCACCCGGGCAATGCCGGCGGAACCGGTGCGGGTGATGGGCGACCGGCTGCGGATCGAACAGGTGATGGTCAATCTTTTGCGCAATGCGCTCGATGCGACCCAGTCGGTGGACGAGCCAGAAATCGAAATCATCCTGGCGGCGGGGGAAACCGCGACACTGACCGTGCGCGACAACGGCCAGGGGATCGAGGATCTGGATGAACTTTTCGAACCTTTCTACACCACGAAGAAGCCGGGCGAAGGCGTTGGATTGGGGCTCGCGATCTCGTCTGGGATCGTCAACGACCTCGGTGGCCGGTTGTTGGCGCGCAATGCCGAGGGCGGGGGGGCTGTTTTTGAAATGCAACTGCCTATCTTAACAGGTGAGAGCGATATCGAGGCTGCGGAATAAAGAAAATGTCGAACGCTATGAAAATCGCCATCGTTGATGATGAGCAGGACATGCGGCAATCGATCAGCCAGTGGCTGGCGCTGTCGGGCTATGATACAGAAACCTTCGCCAATGCCGAAGACGCGCTGAAGGCGATCGGTCCGGATTACCCGGGTATCGTGATCACCGACATCCGGATGCCGGGTATGGACGGCATGAAGTTCCTGAAAAAGCTGATGGGATCGGACAGCGCGCTGCCGGTGATCATGATCACTGGGCATGGCGATGTGCCGATGGCGGTGGAGGCGATGCGCGTTGGCGCTTTCGATTTCCTTGAAAAGCCGTTCAATCCCGACCGGATGACGGAGCTGGCCAAGAAGGCAACCAATAGTCGCCGTTTGACGCTAGATAACCGGGCGCTGCGGCGTGAACTTTCCGATGGCGGCCAGATCATGAAGAAACTGATCGGCAAGTCCCCGGTGATGGAACGCCTGCGCGAAGATATCCTCGATCTGGGCCAAGCCGATGGTCACGTGCTGATCGACGGTGAAACCGGGACAGGCAAGACGCTGGTGGCGCATGCGCTGCACGCGGTGGGCGCGCGGGCGGGCAAGAAATTCGTTCTGCTGTCCTGTGCCGCCTGGGACGAAGATGCGCTGGCCAAGCGATTGTTCGGACCGATGCAGCCCGAGGATTCGCAACTGCCCGCTGTCGAGGAGGCACGCGGCGGCACGCTTGTTCTGGAGGATGTCGAGGCGCTGAGCGATGGGCTCCAGGCACGCCTGCTGAGTTTCATCAACGATCAGGGTGCGCCGGCGGAAACCCGTATCGTGGCGATCTGCAATATGCAGGAACAGGACCGCACCTGCGAAGACGCTCTGCGCCCCGACCTGTTCTATCGTCTGGCGGCGCTGCGCATCACCCTGCCGCCGCTGCGACAGCGCGGCGAGGACATCCTGCTGCTGTTTTCTCGTCTGGCCGAACAATTCGCCGAAGAATACGGCTGCGAGGCGCCGCAGGTCACCGCACAGGAGGCGGCGCAGCTGCTGCAGGCGCCCTGGCCGGGCAACGTGCGTCAGCTGATCAACCTTGCCGAACGCGCTGTGCTGCAATCGCGCCGGGGCAGCGGCACTATCGCGTCGCTTCTGATGTCGGATCACGAAGACATGCAGCCGGTGATGACCACCGAAGGCAAGCCGCTGAAGGAATATGTCGAAGCGTTCGAACGGATGCTGATCGACAACACGATGCGCCGCCACAAGGGGTCCATCGTCAACGTGATGGAAGAACTCTGTCTACCGCGCCGGACGCTGAACGAAAAGATGGCGAAATACGGATTGCAGCGGGCGGATTACCTGTAACGCTTGGGGATTTCGCTTTGTTTGTTCGCTCCGTTCAGGGACGGGCAGCCATGCGCATGCGCATTGCGTTGGGCCGCTTGTGGATAAAGTTGCATTTCCTTGTTGTAATTCGGGCCATGCAGGCTTTATGGTCAAGAAACGGCGTTTGGCGCATGTAGCCCGCCGCATGAGTTTCGCTGTTCCATGCATCACGAGGATTTGGATCCCGGTCGCTTGGACAGACCGATTGGGCCCTGATCGAACAATTGACGGGGCCGTGAGACCGCCAACCGGATGCCGATGGTGCCGGTGGCCATGAACGGGCGCACTGAGACAGGCCGCAAGCCGTCAGTTGCGTCGGAGAAGAAACGCGATGAGGCGCGCAGGACCTACGAGTTGCAGAGCAGGGGCTGAAGACAGCCGTGCCTGCCGCGCGTCCGCACTCGCCCCTAACAGACACCTGCCGCAACGCCCCCGCCCACCGGGACAGGGGGCTTTGCCGCAGTGCAAACGGACACAATGGCAAAGAAAATGCTCATCGACGCCACCCACGCGGAGGAAACCCGCGTCGTGGTGGTTGACGGAAACAAGGTCGAGGAATTCGATTTTGAATCCGAAAACAAACGTCAGCTTGCTGGCAACATTTATCTGGCAAAAGTAACCCGGGTCGAACCTTCGCTCCAGGCAGCTTTCGTTGACTATGGCGGCAACCGCCATGGCTTCCTTGCCTTTTCCGAAATCCATCCCGACTACTATCAGATCCCGGTCGCCGACCGCGAAGCTCTGATGGAAGAGGAACGGGCCTATGCCGAGGCGCAGAAAGCCGCCGAGGAAGAGGAAGAGAAAAAGCCGCGCCGCCGCTCGCGGTCGAAATCCAAGGCCGAAGCGACCAAGGCAAAAGACGCCACCGTGGTGAAAGAGGTCGAAAAGGCCGGCGGTGAGAAAACCGAAATCGCCGGGATGGAAACCATTGACCTGGATGAAGGCGAAGTCCCCGAGGGCACCTCGCCGATGGAAACCGTGGCGGAAACCCCGGTCGAAGAACCGGTCGACGAGGCACAGGATGCCACCCCCGAGGCCGCTGCGGCGGAGGCGGGCGAGCGACCCGAGGTGACCGAAGCCGCAGCCGAGGCGGAAGCCCCGGCCGACGAACAGGCGACCGAGGAAGCCGAAAAGGCATCGGGTGACGCGGAAGAACAAACCGCAGAAGAAACCGCTGAGGCTGCGCCCGAGAAAGCGGCCGCCGAGGCGAAGGAAGACGAAAACGGCGACAATGGCGCCGAAGACGAAACCGAGGACGACGTGCTCGACGCGGCGGCCAAGGATGAAACCATCGAATCCGTTGCCGAGGAAGACGACAGCGAAGACATCCGCCCGCGCCGCAAACCGCGTGCGCGCCGTTACAAGATCCAGGAAGTGATCAAGGTCCGTCAGATCCTTCTGGTGCAGGTGGTCAAGGAAGAGCGCGGCAACAAGGGTGCGGCGCTGACGACCTACCTGTCGCTGGCGGGGCGCTATTGCGTCCTGATGCCCAACACCGCCCGTGGTGGCGGCATCAGCCGCAAGATCACCAATGCCGCCGACCGCAAGAAATTGAAGGAAATCGCCACCGGGCTGGACGTGCCGCAGGGCGCGGGCCTGATCGTGCGTACCGCCGGTGCCAAGCGCACCAAGTCGGAAATCAAGCGCGATTACGAATATCTGCAGCGCCTGTGGGAGCAGATCCGAGAACTGACGCTGAAATCCATCGCACCGGCCAAGATCTATGAAGAAGGCGACCTGATCAAACGCTCGATCCGCGATCTCTACAGCCGCGATATCGACGAGGTTCTGGTCGAGGGCGAGCGCGGCTATCGCATCGCCAAGGACTTCATGAAGATGATCATGCCGTCCCACGCCAAGAACGTGAAACAGTACAGCGATCCGATGCCGCTGTTCGCGCGTTTCCAGGTGGAAAGCTACCTCAGCTCGATGTTCAACCCGGTGGTGCAGCTGAAATCGGGCGGGTATATCGTCATCGGCGTGACCGAGGCGCTTGTCGCGATCGACGTGAACTCGGGCCGGGCCACCAAGGAAGGCTCGATCGAGGAAACCGCGCTCAAGACCAACCTGGAAGCGGCCGAAGAAGTTGCCCGGCAGCTGCGCCTGCGTGATCTTGCCGGGCTGATCGTGATCGACTTCATCGATATGGATGAACGCCGCAACAACAACGCGGTCGAAAAACGGATGAAGGACAAGCTGAAATCCGATCGCGCCCGCATTCAGGTGGGCCGGATTTCCGGTTTCGGCCTGATGGAGATGAGCCGCCAGCGCCTGCGCCCCGGCATGATCGAGGCGACGACCCAGCCATGCCCGTCCTGCCACGGCACCGGGTTGATCCGCTCGGATGACAACCTGTCCCTGTCAATCCTCCGCCAGATCGAGGAAGAAGGCGTGCGTCGCCGGTCGCGCGAAGTGCTGGTCAAATGCCCGGTCGGCATCGCCAACTTCATCATGAACCAAAAGCGCGAACACGTTGCCCAGATCGAAGCCCGCTACGGGTTGTCGGTCCGTGTCGAAGGCGACCCGCACCTGATCAGCCCCGATTTCACGCTCGAGAAGTTCAAGACCGCGACCCGGGTCGTGGCCGAACCGACGACCCCTGTCGTGTCGGTTGATACCTCGCTGATGGACTCCGTCGATGAGGACGCCGAGGCGGAGGCAGAGGCCGAGATCGTCGAGGCGGAAAACGGCGAAGAGGACCAGAAGCCCAAGAAACGCCGCCGCCGGCGCCGTCGGCGCAAGTCGAACGGCGACAAGGCCGAACAGGCTGAGAACGGTTCGGAGCAGGGCCAGGAAGAGGCCGCGGCGCAGCAGGGCGAGACGGAGGCCAAGGCGGCCGAACAGACCGGCGAAGAAGCCGCAGCTGAGGCGAAAGCCGCGCCGGCCGAAGGTGAAGAGGGCGCGGAGGAAAAGAAACCGAAGCGCCGCCGCACTCGGTCGCGCCGCAAGAAGACGGACGAGACCGAGGCGGAGCAGGCCGACAAGGCCGGTGCCGAGGCAGAAACCCCGGCTTTAGCCGAGGCGGAGGCCAAGCCCGAAGACGCAGCCGTTGAAGCGGCCGGGCAGGCAGAACCTGCCGAGGAAGCCGGCCCAGCAGCCGAAGCGCCCGAAGCCGTGACCGAAGTCGCGGAAGCGGCCGAGGAGCCGGATGCCGAAAGCGCCCCCGAAGCGGCGGAAGAACCTGCCGCTGAAGCAACTCCGGAGCCGGAAAAGGAACCCGAACCGGTGGCTGCCGAAGAAGCTGCCCCGGAATCAGAAGACAAGCCCGCCAAGCCGAAACGGCGCGGCTGGTGGTCGCTGGGCTGATCCGCCTGTCTGCGAGAGATCCAATGGAACGCCGCACCTGACAGTGCGGCGTTTCGCTTTTTGTCAATATTTCAACCCGGCCACAAGGTTGTGACAAACCGTCAAGTGACGCCGCCGCAGTGATCGCATAAGACATCCAACATGTTCGGAATCGAAATCATCGACGCGGGTCTTCTGCCCGCGATGTTCGTGGCGCTGATGGCGGGAATCATCTCGTTCCTCAGCCCCTGTGTTCTTCCTATCGTTCCGCCTTATCTGGCCTATATGTCCGGGGTATCGTTGGGCGAATTGTCGACGGGCGAAAGCAGCCGTAACAAGGCGCTGCTGCCGGCGATTTTTTTCGTGCTGGGCCTGTCGACCGTGTTCTTGTTCCTTGGCTTCACGGCCTCGGCGATCGGATCTCTGTTCCTGAGCTATCAGGACTGGTTCAACACCATCGCCGGCATTCTCGTGATGGTGTTCGGCGCGCATTTTGTCGGAGTCTACCGGATCGGATTCCTCAACCGCGAGGCCCGCATCGACGCGGGGGACCGGGGCGGGTCGTCCTTCGGCGCCTATGTGCTGGGGCTGGCCTTCGCCTTTGGTTGGACCCCCTGTATCGGCCCGCAACTGGGCGCGATCCTGTCGCTTGCCGCGTCCGAGGCCTCGCTGGCGCGTGGCACGCTTCTGCTGGCGGTATATGCGATCGGGCTAGGCGTTCCCTTCCTTCTGGTCGCGGCCTTCCTGCCGCGGCTGGCCGGTGTTATGGGATGGATGAAACGGCACATGGAGCAGATCGAAAAGATCATGGGCCTGCTGCTGTGGACCATCGGCTTGCTGATGCTGACCGGTGGATTTTCGGCTTTCTCCTACTGGCTGCTGGAACATTTCCCGTCTTTGGCGCTGCTTGGATAAACCCTGTTCCTGCCGCAAATCTGCGCTAATCTGTGCCGTAGATGATTGGCATGAGCAGCGATAAGCGAACTGATGTGAAACGGCGCCGGGTATTCTATATCCCCGGCTACGACCCGATTCATCCGCGCCGCTATCGCGAGCTTTACCGCAAGGAATCCGCCCGGCAGGCCGACATTTCGGGCTACGAGATCGGGCTGAAGCCGAAGGCCACCAAGGGCCCCTATGGATGGCACGTGACCGCCCGAATCGACGGGCAGGAGGTCGAAACCGATATCGAGGTGCTGTACTGGGCCGATATCGTGCGCGACAGCATGGATCTGGGAATCGCGGCGACCTACCTGCAGCTGGCCCGCACCGCCTCGACCTATATCGGCTCGGGCGCGCTGTCGCGGCTGATGCGGCTGCGCAAGGGGCCGGTGATCGCGGCACTATACCCAGTGGTGTTCCTGCTGGTGCAGTTGATGCTGGCGCTTTCTCTGGCCTGGGGCATCGGGCAGGGATTGGCGTTGGTCCAACCGGCTGCCGCTTGGGCCGGTTTGGCCGTGGTACCCTTCGTTCTGAACTGGTTCCGCAAACAGGATGGGAAGTTCTTCGCCTATTACCTGATGCACGATTATGCCTATTCGGCCCGGTCGAAAGGGGCCAACCCGCCCGAGCTGGACGCGCGGATGGCCGAGTTCACCGATATCATCGCCGAGGCGCTGCTAGGGGACGCCGACGAGGTGCTTGTCGTCGGCCATTCCTCGGGGGCGCATCTGGCCGTGTCGATCCTGTCGGACCTGATCCGGCAGGGGCGGGTGCCCGCCGAAGGTCCGGTTCTGAATTTCCTCAGCCTCGGGCAGGTGGTGCCGATGGTGTCGTTCCTGCCAAAGGCTGATCGTCTGCGTGCAGACCTGCAATACCTGTCCGAACGGGATGAATTGTTCTGGCTCGACGTGACCGCGCCGGGCGACGGCTGTGCGTTCGCGCTGTGCGACCCGGTTCATGTTTCGGGCGTGGCGACGGAAAAATCGCGCTGGCCGCTGGTCATATCTGCCGCCTTCACCCAGACGCTCAGCCCGGCGCGCTGGAAGGAACTGCGCTGGCGCTTCTTCCGGCTGCATTTCCAGTATCTCTGCGCCTTCGACAGGCCCCATGACTACGACTATTTCCAGATCACCGCCGGACCGCTGGCGTTGTCGGCCCGGTATAGCGGCCGCACGCCTTCGAAATCGCGGATCGAAGCGCCGGTCAACAAGTTCACCTCGGTGGCGCCGTGACGGGGCCAATGCCGCCAAAACCGCCCGCGCGGCCGGACCGGGTTTCGCTGCGGCGGTATCTGCGGCTGTTCCGGAAGGATATCCTGTCGGCGCAACCGCAGCGGCTGTACCGGGCCTGGATGGCCGAATTCAAAACTCCGTTTTTCCGGTCCTACCTGTGCAACGATCCCGCGCTGGTCGATCTGGTGCTGAAGTCGCGGCCCAACGATTTCCCCAAATCCGACCGGGTGGGCGAAGGGCTGCGTCCGCTCTTGGGCAATTCGGTATTCGTCACCAATGGCGAGGTGTGGAAACGGCAGCGGCGGATCATCGATCCGGCCTTCGAAGGCGGCCGGCTGCGCGATACCTTTCCGGCGATGTGGGAAGCCGCCCGCGCGGCTGTGGCGCGGCTTGAACCGATGGCGAATGGTGATCCGGTCGAGATCGAGACACAGACCAGCCACGCGGCGGCGGACGTGATTTTCCGAACCCTGTTTTCGATCCCGATCGAACATGACGTGGCAGGGCGCGTGTTCCGGGAATTCCGGGAACACCAACGCACACAGCCCGTGTTGAACCTCGGCGCCTTCCTGCCGCTTCCGCGCTGGATGCCGCGATTTCACCGGCGTAGGACCAAGGCGACCGCAAAGCTGATCCGGCAGATGATCGCGGAGTTGACGGCACAAAGGATGCAGGCGATCGGGGCAGGAACCGCGCCCGACGACCTGGCGACCAAGATCATGACCACCGCAGACCCGGTGACGGGGGAACGCTTCGATACCGGGGAAATGGTCGATCAGGTGGCGATATTCTTTCTTGCCGGGCATGAAACAAGCGCCTCGGCACTTGCCTGGGCGCTCTATCTTCTTGCGATGCACCCCGACTGGCAGGACCGCGTGGCGAATGAGGCGCTTGATACGATCGAACCGGAAAGTCCCGATTTTTCGGTCCTGTCGAAGCTGCGCATCGCGCGGGACGTGTTCCGCGAAACGCTGCGGCTCTACCCGCCGGTGCCGATGATGGTGCGCGAAGCATCCTGCCGCGAGCATTTCCGCGACCGCGATGTACCGCGCGGCAGCCAGATCGTGCTGAGCCCCTGGCATCTGCATCGTCATGAACGGCTGTGGGAACGGCCGGACGCTTTCGATCCGTCGCGGTTTTCCACCGAAAACGGCAAGGCCTGCCTGCGCAATGCCTATATTCCGTTTTCCGCTGGGCAGAGGGTCTGTACCGGCGCGGGCTTTGCGATGGCCGAAGGGCCGATCCTGCTGTCGATGCTGTTGCGGTCCTACCGGTTCGACCTGGTGCCCGATCGCCCGGCGATGCCGGTGGCGCACCTGACCGTGCGCGGGCGCGACGGGATCTGGCTGCGGGTGTCGCGGCGCTAGCCTGTTGTGTCGGTCGCCATCTGCCTGTCGCGGTAATGGCGCAGAACAAAGAGCCGGATTTCCGACGCCAGCCCGCTGTCGAGATCACGCTCTGCATCAATTTCGGCCGCCAAGGCATTGATTGCCTTGCCTTGTTCGACGGCGATTTCGCGGAAGGCCTGCCAAAATTCATCTTCCAGCGATACGCTTGTGCGGTGGCCGCGCAGAGTGAGGGATCGCTTGACCGGCGCGCTCATTCCCGTTTCTTCCCGTCGAGATCGCGCGCGGCCTTGTCAGCGCGGGCCTTGTCGAGCTCTTTCCGGGCCCGCGTGATGCCGGCTTTGGCCTTGGTGTCGCGCGCAACCCGTTCGGTCCGCTGGCTGCGGGCCTGCTGTTTCCGGGTGGTGCGCAGGTTGATAACTTTGGCTGTCATGGTCGCGGTTCGGCCGTTTCTCCCGGTGGCTGTTTGGTCAATTCCCCGGGGTGAGTTACACTCAGCGCAGGAGGAGGTTCCAGCACTCTCAAGCCAGCCTATCGGCGCAGCCGTATGTTTTCAATCTTGGGAGATGGACAGATGATGATTGCGCGCTGGCATGTGCATGCCAAATTCGGGCATAAATCCGAAGTTATCGCATTTATGAAGGAATGGGATCGGGAGGTCGCGGTGCAGACCAATATCGATGCCTCGAAGATCCGGTATTATTCCGGCAATGTCGGTGTTCGCGAAGCTGAAATCCAAACCGAATTCCAAATCGAAGGGCTTGGCGATCTCGATGACTTCTTCAAGAAAATCGCCACGGTCGAAATCCATGCCGACTGGGGCAGGAAGATGAGCGATTACGTCGTTTCGGGGTCGTCGTACTGGGAGGTCCTGCACATCGTTGAGTGAAACGAAAAAAGCGGCCCGGTGTACCCGGACCGCTTTTTCAATTGTCGTTGGATCAGTCCTTGGGGCCGATCATGTCCTCCGGGCGCACGATCTTGTCAAAGGTTTCCGCGTCGACGAAACCGAGCGCGATCGCTTCTTCCTTCAGCGTGGTGCCGTTCTTATGCGCCGTCTTGGCGACCTTGGTGGCGTTGTCATAGCCAATGGTCGGGGCCAGCGCCGTCACCAGCATCAGGCTTTCCTTCATCAGCTTTTCGATCCGCACCTCGTTGGCCTTGGTGCCGACAACCATGTTGTCGGTGAAGGCGCTGGCCGAGTCGCCCAGCAGCTGCATCGACTGCAGCACGTTGTAGGACATCATCGGGTTATAGACGTTCAGTTCGAAATGACCCTGCGAACCGGCCATGCCGACGGCGGCGTCATTACCCATCACATGGGCGCAGACCATGGTCAGCGCCTCGGCCTGAGTCGGGTTCACCTTACCCGGCATGATCGACGATCCGGGTTCGTTTTCCGGCAGGATCAATTCGCCCAATCCCGAGCGCGGGCCGGAGCCCAGCAAGCGCATGTCGTTGGCGATCTTGAACAGCGACGCGGCCACGGTTTTCAACGCGCCCGAGAACATCACCATCGCATCATGCCCGGCCAGTGCCTCGAACTTGTTCGGCGCGGTCACGAAGGGCAGGCCGGTGATTTCTGCCATGTTCTTGGCAACCATTTCGGCCCAGCCTTTTTTCGTGTTCAGCCCGGTGCCGACGGCGGTTCCGCCCTGCGCCAGTTCATAGATCGCGGGCAGGCACATCTCGACGCGCTTGATGCCCATGCGGACCTGGTGCGCGTAGCCGCCGAATTCCTGGCCCAGAGTCAGCGGAGTCGCATCCTGGGTATGGGTGCGGCCGATCTTGATGATGTCCTTGAATTCTTCCGATTTCGCTTCCAGCGCCGCGGCCAGCTTGTTCAGCCCCGGCAGCAGCACGTCGCGTGCCTGCATCGCGATGCCGACATGCATGGCGGTGGGGAAGGTGTCGTTCGATGACTGCCCCATGTTGCAGTGATCGTTGGGATGAACCGGTGTTTTCGATCCCATCTCGCCGCCCAGCATTTCGATGGCGCGGTTGGAAATCACCTCGTTGGCGTTCATGTTCGACTGGGTGCCCGACCCGGTCTGCCACACTACCAGCGGGAAGTTGTCATCGAAATTGCCTTCGATCACCTCGCCGGCGGCGGCGATGATCGCCTCGGCGACTTCCGGCGTCAGGTTGCCCAGTTCCAGGTTGGCCTGGGCGCAGGCTTTCTTGACCACGCCAAGCGCGCGGATGATCGGAACGGGCTGGCGTTCCCAGCCGATCGGGAAATTCATGATCGACCGCTGGGTCTGGGCGCCCCAATATTTGTCTGCGGGGACCTCGAGCGGGCCAAAGCTGTCGGTTTCGGTGCGAGTGTGAGCCATCGTGACCTCTCCGGTATATAAGTCACGAAAGTCATAGCGCATGACGCGCAAACTGCAACACCGTATACCACGGAATACTGTCAGGTCCAGTGCGCAAAGCCGGGCCGCGAAGGCAGCTGCTGCAGTTTTCCGACCGGGGCTTTACTTGCGGAAGCTGTCGAGACTGACCACTTCGGCATCATGGCTTTCGTCCGCAGGTTCGGGCGCGTCATCCTCGGGCGGCTTCGGTTCATCGTCGCCGTCTTCATCCTCGGTGCTTTCGAATCGCAGGCCGAATTCGACCGAAGGGTCGACAAAGGTCTTGATCGCGTCGAAGGGCACATAAAGCGGTTCGGGCTGATCGCCGAAATTCAGCGTAATATGGAACCCATCGTCTTCGACCGACAGGTTGTCATACCAATGCTGCATCACCACGGTCATTTCATTGGGATACCGTTCACGCAGCCAATCGGCCAGTTCCGCCGCGGGGTGCGTGGTATCGAAGGTGATGAAGAAGTGATGAGCCCCCGGCAGGCCGTTATCGGCGACATCCTGTAGAACCTGCTGGATCAGCCCCCGCATGGCCCGATGCATCAGATTGCCATAATCAATGCTGCGCGACATGAATTCATCCCTTCTAGTCTTGAGATGAGCATAGGCAATTCGCAACAAAACGAAAGAGAGATGCGGAAAAATTTCTGCAGCGGCCCACACAGTGCGCAACCGTGCCCGGCAACCGGGCGGGAACGGCCGATCAAAGACGAAGAAATGGATTGTTCAGGGATGGAAATGCAGGTTTCTGTTGCCAGGTACCTGCGAACCCCGCCTTACGCGGCTAGGCGCAAGGGCTTAAGTTTCGGTTACTCCGACTGCTTACGCAGCCATTGCGACCGGAGCACGATTGTCGTTTGCAATTGTACTGTTTTCGCCGGTAACGGTGGCAGACCGCCGAGACAAAGCTAACCCCTTTAGACGTTCGTCGATCCTGTTTCGGCCCCATGATCCCCAAACGAAGGATTTTTTGGTGGAGCCGCCGGGTACCGCCCCCGGGTCCGATCCGCTTATTACGAGCGCGTTTATGTCCATAGTCCCCGAGGGGACAGGAGTTATATAGGGATGAAGAGCCGGGCTGAAAAGGGGCAAGCGCCCTGATTTGCGATCTTCGGGTGATTTTCGGAATTTGGAAACCGGCTTCCGTGAAAATTGTTGGATTCCGGCGTGATTTGCGGCCAAATTAGCCGTTTTGCGTCTTGCCCGGAACGATCACCTGTTGTCCCAGCTGCAGCGTGTAACGTTCCAGTTCGCTCAGCGCGTCGGTAACGGCATCGGCATCGTGCCGTTCCAGCCCGTCGGCGATTTCGGCGTGCAGCCGCGCGATGTTTTCCCGCGACCGGGCGGTGAAGGTGATCATGTTCATCAGCGGCTGCATGCCTTCGACCGCGCCGGCCAATTGATAGGACAGCACCGGGTTTCCGGCCGCATCCACCAGCGCACGGTGAAACGCGACATCCGAGGCGCAGAATGCTTCGTCGGACAGGCCGGGCTGCTGTTGTCGCTGGATTTCGGTCCGCATACGGGCAAGGTGTTCTTTCCCGCGCCGCCTCGCGGCAAGGGGGGCACAGGCGCGTTCCATCGCGAAACGCGCTTCGCAGGCGATATCGAAACTCACCTCGTTCATCGAAAGCAGCAGGGTCGAGGTGGTGATTTGCTGGCCGTAGGCGTCTTCGAATCGCAAACGATTCACGAAAGCGCCGCCGGTCGCGCCCCTTTGGGTGCGGATCAGCGACTGCGCGGCCAGACGTTTCAACGCTTCGCGCACGGTCGGGCGGGAAACGTCGAACTGGCTTGCCAGCTCCGCCTCGGACGGCAGGCGTTCATCCACGATCAATCGGCCCGCGACAATGGCATCGCGAATCTGCCCGGCAATCCGGGCAGACAGATCGGTGGGGCTTTCCTTTGATTTGCTCATTTGTCAGACATTTGTGCTTGCCGAGGAAAGGATCATTTGTCAGACATTTAACAAGCCCAACGGGAATCTGGCAAGCACCCGATGAAAACGGCGGGTGAACGCGATACGGGTCCTGTGCTAGCGTGAAAATTGTGGAAGTGGTCAAAACGAGGTCCCGAGAGATGATCGACCCTGGCTATTGTCTGAACATGGCGCGCTACAACGCATGGCAGAACGGATTGATGAAATCCGCCTTGGAACAGCTGGACGACACCGCACTGAGGGCGGATCGGGGCGCCTTTTTCGGATCGATTCTGAAGACCATCAACCATCTGCTTTGGGGGGATATGACTTGGACCTCGCGTTTCGACGATGGTGAAGGACCGGGGATCGGTATCGGTGACAGCCCTTCGATGACACCGTCTTTCGCTGCCTGGAGCGCAGAGCGCTTCCGGATGGACGGGCGTATTCTGCGATGGGCCGAAAAGGTTTCCGCAGTGGACCTGAAGGGGGATCTGGTATGGGTTTCCGGGTCCTCGGGCAAAAGCAACAGGAAACCCAAGGCGCTTTGCGTGATGCAGCTTTTCAATCATCAGACCCATCATCGCGGCCAGGTCCATGCGATGTGTACCGCGGCGGGTGGCATGGGCTGGGTCACGGATCTGCAACTGATGCCGGAGCAAGGGGGCTGGTTATGACCCGAACGCTGGGCGCAAGCGCCCAACGATTGCAGTAATTCAGGGGCGGAAAGCCCCGCAAACAGGAGACGGCCGGGCATTCCGGTCACGGGAACGGAGGAGAAACGCCATGTTCAACGCACTGATCGTCGACAAGGATGAAGACGGCAAAACCCATGCAGAGGTCAAACAGATCGGTCTGGATGACCTGCCCCATGCGGAGGTGACCGTCGCGGTCGATTATTCCACGGTGAATTACAAGGATGGTCTGTGCATCGGCCCGGGCGGCGGGCTGGTGCGGCATTACCCGCATGTGCCGGGCATCGATTTCGCGGGCACGGTCGAAGCATCCGACGACGACCGTTACAAGCCGGGCGACAAGGTTGTGCTGACCGGCTGGCGCGTGGGCGAGGCGCATTGGGGCGGTTATTCGCAGAAAGCGCGGGTAAAGGCCGATTGGCTGGTGCCGCTGCCCGAGGGGATGACCACGCGGCAGGCGATGGCGGTGGGCACCGCCGGGTTGACCGCGATGCTGGCCGTGATGGCGCTGGAAGACCACGGGATGGAAAAGGATCACGGTCCGGTACTGGTCACCGGTGCCGCCGGCGGCGTTGGCAGCGTGGCGACCGCGATCTTGGCCAACCTGGGCTATGAAGTGGCGGCGGTGACCGGACGGCCGGAACAGGCCGAGTACCTGAAAGGCCTGGGCGCAACCACGATCGTGCCGCGCGAAGAGCTGACCGAGCTCACCCGCAGGCCGCTGGAAAGCGAACAGTGGGCCGGCTGTGTCGACGCGGTCGCCGGCGCCATGCTGGGCCGGGTGCTCAAGCAGATGAAATACGGCACCTCGGTTGCCGCTATCGGCCTTGCCGGCGGTGCCGCGATCGAGGGCGCGCTGATCACGCCCTTCATCCTGCGCGGCGTGAACCTGCTGGGCATCGATTCCGTGATGCAGCGCTATGACAACCGGGTGCGCGCCTGGAACCGCATCGTTACCGACCTGCCGATGGACAAGCTTGAGGCGATGATCCAGCCCGCGACCCTGTCCGATCTGCCGCAACTGGGCAAGGATATCCTCAAGGGGCAGGTTAGGGGCCGCGTGATCGTGGATGTGAACACCTGAGCGTACAATCGGGAAGCGCCTGAATTCGCGGCGATTTCTTCTTGGCGATGACTGCTGGGCCGTCCGTTTCGGGCGGTCCTTTCTTCCTTTCTTGACCCGTTGCCCGATCCCCGGCAAGGCTATGGCATGACACTCGATATCGATTTCGTGCGGGCGCAGTTTCCCGCCTTTTCCGAACCCTGCCTTCAGGGACAGGCGTTTTTCGAAAATGCCGGCGGGTCCTATACCTGCGCGCCGGTGATCGAGCGGCTGACGCGGTTCTACCATCAGCGCAAGATGCAGCCCTATGGCCCGTCCGAAGCCAGCCGCCTTGGCGGTGAGGAAATGGACGAGGCGCGCCGCAGGCTGGCCGCCATCATGGGGGTGGAAACCGACGAGGTCAGCTTCGGCCCCTCGACGACGCAGAACACCTATGTTCTGGCCCAGGCGCTTCGGAAATGGATGAAACCGGGCGAGGCGATCGTGGTCACCAATCAGGACCACGAGGCGAATTCCGGCCCGTGGCGGCGTTTGGCCGAGGAGGGGATCGAGATCCGCGAATGGCAGATCGATCGCGCCACCGGGCACCTCGATCCGGCCGATCTGGAAAACCTGCTGGACGAAAACGTGCGGCTGGTCTGTTTTCCGCATTGTTCCAACGTGGTGGGGGAAATCAATCCGGTGGTGGAAATCACCGCGATGGCCCATGCCGCCGGTGCTTTTGTCTGTGTCGACGGGGTCAGCTATGCCCCACACGGGATTCCCGATGTCGGGCTGCTGGGGCCCGATATCTACCTGTTTTCCAGTTACAAGACCTATGGCCCGCATCAGGGGATCATGGTGATCCGCCGCGCCCTTGGCGAAACGCTTCCCAATCAGGGACATTATTTCAACGGGGACGTTCTGTACAAACGCTTCACGCCTGCGGGGCCGGATCACGCACAGGTGGCCGCCTGCGCCGGGATCGCCGATTACCTGGACATGCTGGCCGATCACCACGGGATTGTGGGCGGGATTAAGGCCAGGGGCAGGGCGGTTCACGACCTGATGCGCGACCATGAAATCGCGTTGCTGCAGCCGCTGCTTGATTACCTGTCCGATCGCAATGACCTGCGGCTCTTGGGTCCGTCAGAGGCATCGACACGCGCGCCGACCGTGGCGCTGGATCTTGGCCGTGCGGCGCAGCCCGTGGCGGCCGATCTGGCCGGGCAGGGGATCATGGCGGGGGGCGATGATTTCTATGCGGTCCGGGCGCTGCAGGGCATGGGCGTTGATCCTTCCCGCGGCGTTCTGCGGCTGAGCTTCGTGCATTACACCAATCGTGAAGAGATCGATAAATTGATCGGGGCGCTGGACCGCGTGCTTTAGCCGCCTATGTCCCGGGCATGGCCAGAGATCAGAAAAACGACACGCACCCCGTCATCGTCTGGATCCGCCGTGATTTCCGGCTGTCGGACAATCCCGCGCTTGCGGCCGCGAACCGGACCGGCCGGCCGGTCATCCCGGTTTTCATCGCCGACGAAACATTCGACAGGCTTGGCGCCGCACCCGAATGGCGGCTGAAACTGGGACTACTGCATTTCTTGGACAGATTGCGGCAGGCGGGTTCCGGTTTGGTTTACCGCCAAGGGCACGCATTGACCGTTCTGGAAGAGCTGGTGGCAGAAACCGGAGCGGTGGGGGTGTATTGGAATCGCGCCTATCATCCGGACGAGATCGAACGCGATCGAAAGGTGAAACGCGAGCTTAAAGCGCAATCGCTGGACGCGAAGAGCTTTCCCGGCAACCTGATTTTCGAACCTTGGGAGGTCACGACGGGGACGGGCGGGTTCTACCGGGTTTTCACGCCTTTCTGGAAAAACGTTCGGCAAGTTCAGGCGACACCCCCCTGTGCCGCACCGTCGCGGCTGTCCGCCCCGGTGGCTTGGCCGCGTTCGGACGACCTGGCGAATTGGGCCGCTCGGCATCGAATGGCGCGTGGCGCGGAAATTGTCCGCCCGCATCTTTTGCGAGGTGAGCAGGCCGCGCAGGAACGGCTGGAGACGTTTTGCGACACCCAGCTGCGCAATTACTCGAAAGACCGGGATTTTCCCGCCCGACCGGCAACATCGGGGCTCAGCGAACCTCTGGCCTATGGCGAAATCAGCCCTCGGCAGATCTGGTTCCATGTCATGCGGCTGTGGCAAGCGGGCGTGACCGGGACTGATACCTTTCTGAAGGAACTTGTTTGGCGTGAATTCGCATATCATCTGATGTTTCACACGCCCCGGATGTTGACCCGAAACTGGCGTGAGGAATGGGATGCATTTCCTTGGAATAAGGATGACAAACACCCTCATGTAATTTCCTGGAAACGGGGCCGGACCGGCATGGCATTCGTCGATGCGGCGATGCGGGAAATGTACGTGACCGGGCGTATGCATAACCGGGGCCGGATGATCGTGGCATCCTATCTGACCAAGCACCTGATGACCGACTGGCGTATCGGCCAGCGCTGGTTCGAAAACTGCCTGACCGACTGGGATCCGGCATCGAACGCGATGGGGTGGCAATGGGCCGCCGGGTCGGGACCGGATGCCGCGCCCTATTTCCGCGTTTTCAATCCGGAAACCCAGCTGAATAAATTTGATCCCGGGGGGGATTATTCGAACGCCTGGATCGCGGAGGGCAGGAGGCACGCGCGTGACACTGCCCGGTGCTACTTCAGGGCGATTCCCTGCAGTTGGAGCATGTCGGTCGAAGATGCCTATCTTTCCCCGATCGTAAGCCCCCAGGAGGGGCGGGAAAGGGCGCTTTCCGCCTATCATAACCGTTCTTTTTAGTGGAAATGAAACGAAATTCTTGCTCGGAAAGGAAATTCTTGCCAGCCTGAGATCGGAACGCTGAGGGGGAGTGTGAAAATGGTCCTGACGACGACCGAGAACCAAAAGGGATTGCCGCGTTACTTTTCTCAGGTTTTTGCCATCACCTCGCGCATGGCACGGGGGCGGCTGGATTTCATCATGCCGGATGGGCGCATTTTCCGCGCCGAGGGAAAGGAGCCGGGATATGTTGCCGAGCTTCGGATCAGGAAT
>JAWVXM010000021.1:0-20693 GCA_033723255.1 Thalassovita sp. | reverse complement strand
TGGAAGGCGAAGAACAGGATTTCCGGCAGGGTCCCCGACAGGGTGTCGGCAGTGATCCCATTCAGGAACATCTTGCCCAGTCCGCCCCAGATGGCACTACCATCGCCGAAAGCGACGGAATAGCCGACGACAAACCAAAGCACGCTCATCAAACAGGCAATGGCATAACAATGCATGAAAACGCTCAGCACGTTGCGCGCACGAACAAGGCCGCCGTAAAACAGCGCCAGTCCGGGCAGCGTCATGAACAGCACCAGGGCCGTTGCAACGATGATCCAGGCGGTATCCGCTCCGTTCATTGATCCTTCCTTCCTTTATTGGTTGGCGCGGATCAACTGCGAAACAGGCGCAAAATAAAGCAGCGACTGCCGAATTTCGCGTCTAAAATTGGCTCAGTTTGCAGTTTGATTATTTTTTGGGCGCAAAATAATCCTATTGATTGCTTTCACATCATTCCGTGATTGCCGCTTCAATCAGCATCGAGAGCGTTTTTTGAACAGACTGGTCGCGCACGACCGCGCGCCCCAAGGGGCCAAATTCCACCGTTTCGGACAAAGTCGGCCGGTTGCGGACGGCCAAGGCAAAGCAAACGCGGCCTTCGGGCTTGAACTCCGATCCACCGGGGCCGGCGATGCCGGTGATCGCCACCGCCACATCCGCGACAGAGCGTTCCAGCACCCCTTCAGCCATTTCCCGGGCCACCTCTTCGGACACCGCGCCCTGCGCATCGAGCGTTGCCTTCGAAACGCCCAGCAAACCGATCTTGGAGCCGTTGGAATAGGTGACGAAGCCGCAATCAACGACGTCGGAAGATCCCGGGATATCGGTCAACGCCGCCATCACCATGCCGCCCGTGCAGCTTTCGGCGGCAGCGAGGCGCCAGCCGAGGGCACGATAGCGTTCCAGAACCTCCTGCGGCGTGGTCATACCCCGACCACCCCATGTGCGATACTGGCCCCGATCACCACGAGGATGGCGGCGAAAACCCCGGCGATCACGTCATCGAGCATGACGCCAAGCGCACCACCGCGGCGGTCGGCCCAACCGACAGGCCCGGGCTTCCAGATGTCGAACAGGCGGAACCCAAGGAAGGCCACGATCCAGCCGGGCCACAGCGCCAGGACATCGGCCCCGGCATGGGCCGCCCCGATGATGACCGGGGCCAACGCGATCCATTGCCCCGCCACCTCGTCGATCACGATCTCGCTGGGATCCTTGTCATCGCTGCCTTCCGTTTCCTTCACCGTCGCCCACCAGCCCAGCCCGCAGGCCAGTGCCACGGCAAGCACGAAGAGTGGAACGCCTCCCAGCACGTAGAGCGCCCAAGCAACGGGTAGGGCCGCCAGCGACCCCCAGGTCCCGGGGGCAGGGCGCATATGGCCGACAGAGAGAAAGGTTGCGATCAGATGGCTCATGGTTTCACCAGGGTTGCGGTTGCCAAAGCGGCGATGCCTTCGCCGCGGCCGGTAAAGCCCAGCCTTTCGCTGGTCGTGGCCTTGACGGAGACGCGATCGGCGTCAAGCCCCATGATCCGGGACATTTCCGCCTGCATTTCGGCGGCATGCGGGCCGATCTTGGGGAATTCACAGACCAGCGTGCAATCGACATTGCCGATGGCAAACCCTTTTGATGCCGCCAGATCGACCGCGTGCTTGAGGAAGATCTCGCTCGCCGCGCCCTTCCATTTCGGATCGGAGGGCGGGAAATGGCGGCCGATATCGCCCTCGGCCAGCGCGCCGTAGATCGCGTCGGTGACCGCGTGCATGCCGACATCCGCATCCGAATGGCCCTGCAGCCCGCGATCATGCGGCACCTTGACGCCGCAAAGAAAAACGTGATCGCCCGGCCCGAACCGGTGCACGTCATAGCCATTGCCAAGGCGGATATCCATCTGACCTCCCAGAATGCGCTCGGCCCGGGCAAAATCCTCTGGCCGGGTGATTTTCAGATTGTTTTCTTCGCCCGGAACGATGGCCACTTCAACCCCGGCGGCGCGGGCGACTTCCACGTCGTCCGCCGCCCCGCCCGGATGGGCGCGGTGGGCATCCAGCAGGGTGGCGAAATCGAAGCCCTGCGGCGTTTGCGCCCGGAACAGGCCGGTGCGGTCCTGAGCCCCCGTGACGATATCGTTTTCACCGCGCCACAGCGCGTCAACCACCGGCACGCCCGGCGCGGCGCCGCGATGGCTGTCCAGCGCCGCCAGAACCGCGTCGATCAGGGTCGCAGCAAGGCAGGGGCGTGCCACGTCATGCACAAGGACCTTGTCGATATCATCACCGGACAGCGCGCGCAGCCCGTTCAGAACGGACGCGTCGCGGCTCGCGCCGCCATGGGTGAGGCGGATCTTTGGATTGTCGGCCCAGTCGCCCAGCAATTCGCGATCGTCGGGGTGAATGACCAGCATGACCAGATCAATGGTGGGGTGGTCGACGAAAACCTGCATAGTCCAATCCGCGACCCGGCGCCCGGCCAGTGCCCGCCACTGCTTGGGCAGACCGCCGCCCGCGCGGTTGCCGCGGCCGGCCGCAACGATGAGCGCAGCAGTTTTCATTTCGGGACAGGTCCTTTGGCTTTTCGCGACTTGATCGTCTTCGTGCATAGGCCCTGAACGGGACGAGGGCAATCCACCCGCGCCCCGGCTTGTGTGATTAAAAATTAGGCATACATTATGACGCAGGTATAAAACTGGGCGGGTTTTATTGAAGGTTAGCCCCCTCTGGAGTAGTCAGAGGCAAATGCACAAGGATTAAGCACGTGTCACTGAGTCTCGCTGACAACATTCTCACCCCTCCGGTTTTTCTGGCCCCGTTGGCGGGAATCACTGATTTGCCGTTCCGGGATCTGGTTTCGGGATTCGGCGCGGGACTCGTGGTCAGTGAAATGGTGGCCAGCCAGGAAATGGTGCAGGCCAAGCCCGGGGTGCGGGAAAAGGCCGAACTGGGCTTCGGAAAATCCAACACCGCGGTGCAGCTGGCCGGGCGCGATGCCGAATGGATGAAACGTGCCGCCCGCATGGTGGCCAATAACGGTGCCCGTATCATCGACATCAACATGGGCTGCCCGGCGAAAAAGGTGGTGAACGGCTATTCCGGGTCTGCGCTGCTGAAGGATCTCGACCATGCGCTGACGCTGATCGAGGCGGTGGTCGAAGCGGTCGACCTGCCGGTAACGCTGAAGACGCGGCTGGGCTGGGACGACGATCTGCTGAACGCGCCGGAACTGGCGCGACGGGCGGAAAGCGCCGGCATCCGGATGATCACCATACACGGGCGTACGCGGTGCCAGTTCTACAAGGGCAGCGCCGACTGGGGCGCGATCCGGGCGGTGAAGGAAGAAGTGTCAATCCCGGTCATCGCGAATGGCGATATCCGGTCGGCCGAAGATGCGCGCCGGGCGATGGAATTGTCAGGCGCAGACGGGGTGATGATCGGGCGGGGCGCACAGGGCAAGCCCTGGCTGCTGGCGCAGATCGCAGCGGAACTGTTTGGAAAAGAGGCACCGAAAGTGCCCGGAGGAAAAGGTTTGGCGGAAATGGTGATCGCGCATTACGAGGCGATGCTCGACTTCTACGGCCCGGAACTGGGCCTGCGCGTGGCGCGCAAACATCTGGGATGGTACATGGACGAAGCCGGGACCGGCCCCGTGGCCAGACGCGCGATCCTGACCGAACGCGATCCCCAGAAAGTGATCGAACTGCTGCCCATTGCATTGCTGGAACCCGAGCAGGTGGCAGCATGAGCGCGGATACCGAAGACAAGATGATCTGGTCGTCGCTTCCGATCCCCGGCGTGATCGTCGGTCCGCAGGACAATATCAGCGATATCAACTCGGCCGCCGAAGGTTTTCTGAACACCTCGGCCAAGTCGATCCGCGGCGAACCGGTCTGGGACCGGATCATGATCGACGCGCCGCTGGAAGAAGCCTTCGAGCGCGCCCGCAGCAGCAATTCGCCGCTTTTCGTCAACGATGTCGATGTCGGCACCGGGACCCGCGCGCCGCTGCATTGCAACCTGTCGATCGCGCCGCTGCAGGGCGAACCGGGGCACATGATCTTCCTGATTTCCCCGCGCGAACTGGCCGGGCGGATGACGCAGAGCCATTCGGTGAAATCGGCGGCAAAATCGGCGATCGGCATGGCCGAGATGCTGGCCCACGAGATCAAGAATCCCTTGGCGGGCATCACCGGTGCGGCGCAGCTTCTGTCTATGAACCTCAGCGCGGAAGACATGGAAATGACCGACCTGATCGTGTCGGAAAGCCGCCGCATCGTAAAGCTGCTGGAACAGGTGGAACAGTTCGGCAACCTGAGCGAACCTCATCGGGTACCGGTCAACATCCACGACGTGCTCGACCGCGCCCGGCGCTCGGCGCTTCTGGGGTTCGGCGCACATATGAAGATCATCGAGGATTACGACCCCTCGCTGCCGCTGGCGCTTGGTGATACCGATCAGCTGCTGCAGGTGGTTCTGAACCTGATCAAGAATGCCTCTCAAGCTGCTGACAAAAAAGGCGGAACCATCCGGCTGCACACGTTCTATGAGCATTCCTTCCGCTTACGGCGGGCCGATGGAACCGGCCAGTCGCTGCCGCTGCAGATCGAGATCATCGATGATGGACCGGGACTGCCCGACGATATCAAGGGCGATATTTTCGACCCGTTCGTATCGGGACGCGAAAACGGTACAGGGCTTGGTCTGGCCTTGGTCAGCAAGATCATTTCAGACCATGACGGCTGGATTGCCGTCGATTCCGTCCCGGGGCGGACAGTGTTCAAGATTTCCCTGCCGATGGCGCCAAACCCCAAGCGGCGCAGCAAAAAGGAGACCACCTGATGGATGGCACGGTACTTGTCGCGGATGATGACCGCACGATCCGCACGGTTTTGACCCAGGCGCTGACGCGGGCAGGCTGCAAGGTGCACGCGACCTCGTCGCTGACCACGCTGATGCGGTGGGTCGGCGAAGGCAAAGGCGATGTGGTGATTTCCGACGTGATGATGCCCGACGGCAACGGGCTGGAGATGCTGCCCAAGATCGCCGAAGACCGGCCGGGCCTGCCGGTGATCGTGATTTCGGCACAGAACACGATCATGACGGCGATCCAGGCGGCCGAGGCGGAAGCCTATGATTACCTGCCCAAACCTTTCGACCTGCCCGACCTGATGAAGCGGACCGCCAAGGCGCTGGAGCAGCGCCGCCGCGCCGCGCCGCCGGCCCCTGTCGCGGAAGAAAAGGACCGGCCCGATGACCTGCCCCTGGTGGGGCGCACGGCAGCGATGCAGGCGCTTTACCGTCTGGTGGCGCGTGTGATGAACACCGATTTGCCGGTTCTGATCGCCGGCGAATCCGGCACCGGAAAATCCCTGATCGGGCGGGCGATCCACGATTTTTCCGATCGCCGCACCTTGCCTTTCATCACCGTGACCGCCGCCGACCTGCAGGATATCGAAGGCCCGGCGCGCATCCTGGCCCGTGTGAAGGGCGGCACCGTCCTGTTCGATGAAATCGGCGATGTGGATGCAGAAACGCAGGCCCGGATCGTGCGGATGATCGACAATCCCGGCGAACATTCGCCGCGCTTCATGGCGACCAGCCAAAGCGACCTGTCGGATGCGCTGGACAAGGGCAAGATGCGCCAGGACCTGTATTACCGGCTCAGCGGCGCCACGATCCAAGTGCCCAGCTTGCGCGAACGGGTCGAAGACATCCCGCTGCTGGCGCAGCATTTCCTGTCGCGCGCCGAACGCGATGGCGCACCGTCGCGCAGCCTTTCGGCGGATGCTCTGGAACTGATGCGCGCCTATAGCTGGCCGGGCAACGTGCGGCAGCTGGAAAACGCGGTGCGCCGGCTTGTTCTGACCTCGCGCGCCGAGGAAATCACACGATCCGAAGTCGAAGCGGTTCTGGGCAACCAGCCCGAGATGGAGCCGGTCCTGGGCGGTGGCGACAACGAGAAGCTCTCCGCCTCGGTGGCCCGTCACCTGCGGCGCTATTTCGACCTGCATGGCAACATGCTGCCGCCGCCGGGGCTGCACGCGCGGATCCTGCGTGAAGTGGAACAGCCGCTGATCGAAATCGCCCTGGACGCCACCGGCGGAAATCAGGCGAAATGCGCCGACCTTCTCGGCATCAACCGCAATACGTTGCGCAAGAAGATCAACGATCTGGAAATTCGCGTGACACGCCGGCGCAAGTTGATGTAAAACCGCAACAACAAAGTGGCAAACAGGTGCCAGAAGCACCATAGCCTACAATATTTAGCGGTAAACCGCATCAGGCGGCACATCAGGAAGAGGGCAGCGGGTGGCAACCCGGGCACATAAAATGCGCGGCTGGGCAAAAATCAGCCGATTGCGCCGGCAGCGCCGGGTTCAAACCACCGCCACGATCGGGCTGGTGGTTCTGGGGCCGGTGCTGGCCTTGGCGACCTTCCTTATCCTCGGACCTCTCGATCAGGGCGCGGCATCGAACAGCCTGCGGATGATCCTGCTGGCCGATTTCGTTTACGTCCTTCTGGTGGCGGCGCTGGTGCTGCAGCGGATCGTGGCGCTTGTTTCGGCGCGGCGGGCAAAATCGGCCGGTTCGCGGCTGCACCTGCGTCTGACCGGCGTTTTCGCCATCCTTGCGCTGATCCCGACGGTGACGGTGGCGATTTTCGCCGCGCTGACGGTGAATATCGGCCTGGAAGGATGGTTTTCCGACCGGGTGCGGCAGGTGGTGGGCACGTCGCTGGAAGCGGCGCAGGCCTATGAAGGCGAACACCGGCGCGACCTGACCGTCGATGTCGAGGCGCTGGCGGCGCATATCAACCAGACCCGCGAAAAAACCTTCTTCATGACCGATGCCGATATCCGGCAGGTGCTGACATCGGGGCAGACGCAGATCCAACGGGGGCTGCGCGAAGCCTTCGTGATCGACGGCACCGGCGAAATCCGCGCCCGCGGCGACCGGTCCTACCTGTTCGATTTCGAAACGCCCTCGGCGGAGCAGATCGAGAAGGCGAGTTCGGAGGGGGTTCAGATCATCGAGGACTGGGGCAATAACGAATTCCGCGCCCTTGTGCGGCTGGATGCCTTTGTCGACCGCTTCCTTTATGTCAGCCGCGCGGTGGATGGCGAATTGCTCAGCCTGCTGGATGATACCCAGGAAACCGCGCGGTTCTATCAGCAGTTGGAAAGCGAACGCGGCCGGGTGCTGTTCGAATTCGGCCTGATCTATCTCGGGTTCGCGGTGATCCTGATCCTTGCGGCCATTTGGCTGGGCCTGTGGTTCGCCGAACGTCTGTCGCGGCCGGTGGGGCGGCTGACCGGTGCGGCGCAACGGGTCGGCGCGGGCGATCTGGATGTGCAGGTGGTCGAGGAGGACGGTGACGACGAAATCGCCATGCTTGGGCGGTACTTCAACCAGATGACCAAGCAGCTGAAGGCGCAGCGCAACACGCTGCTGCAGAATACCGATCAGATCGAACGCCGCCGCCGGCTGTTCGATTCCGTGCTGAGTTCGGTCACCTCCGGGGTCGTCGGCCTTGATTCCGAAGGGCGGGTGACCTTCGTCAACCGCTCCGCCGAGCGGCTGCTGGACTGGAACGAGGATCAGCAATCGGTCGCTCTCTCGGTCGCGGTACCGGAATTCAGCGCGCTGTTCGAACGCTTGCAGGCCGAGGACCTGCAGACCGTGCAGGAAGAAATCAAGGTCACCCGGGGCGGCCGGCTGGAAAACCTGCTGGTGCGGATGTCGATCCGGAACAACGAAGACGGCCAGCTGGAAGGCTATGTTGTCGCCTTCGACGATGTCAGCGATCTGGTCGCGGCGCAGCGCATGGCGGCCTGGGGCGACGTGGCCCGCCGCATTGCCCATGAGATCAAGAATCCGCTGACCCCGATCCAGCTGTCGGCGGAGCGGATCAAACGAAAATTCGGTCGACAGCTTGATCCGGCCGAGGCCGAAAGCCTGGAACAGCTGACCGAAGTTATTGTGCGCCAAACCAATGACTTGCGGCGCATTGTTGATGAGTTTTCGAAATTCGCCCGGATGCCGGAACCCGAACGCCGCCCGGAAAGCCTGACCCAGCTGGTGAAGGACGCGGTGTTGCTGCAGCAATCCGGTCAGCCCGACGTGGAAATCATCAACGACATGATCGACGATCCGCTGCTGGCGGACCTGGACGCGACGATGATCAATCAGGCGCTAACGAACCTATTAAAGAACGCCGGGGAAGCCATTGAAACTTACAAGAAATCCTCCGGTCATTCGGATCACAAGGGGATCATCCGGGTCAGCACGGAACTGGACGGGCGAAGCGCGATCCTGCGGAACGCGGATAATGGCATCGGCCTGCCGGAAGACCGCACCCGGCTGTTTGAACCTTATGTGACGACGCGCTCGGAAGGCACCGGACTGGGCCTGCCGATCGTCAAGAAAATCATCGAGGAACACGGTGGCAGCCTCGTGCTCGAGGATGCGCCGGTTTTGGATCCAACTGCCGCCGATGTCCATTCGGGCGCGATGGCGGTCATCCGGCTTTCGGTCAGCGAAATCCGGGAAAAGGCAGCAGAATAAGAAAAGTTTTGAGGGCGACATGAGTGACATTCTGATCGTGGACGACGAACGGGACATCCGGGAACTGATCTCGGACATCCTGATCGACGAAGGCTACACCACCCGCCTTGCCGGCAATTCCGAAGAGGCGATGAACGAGATCAACGGCGAACCGCCATCGCTGCTGATCCTCGATATCTGGCTGAAGGACAGCAAGATGGACGGGATCGACATTCTCAAGACCGTCAAGCGCGACAATCCCGACATTCCCGTGGTGATCATTTCCGGCCACGGCAATATTGAAATCGCCGTCGCGGCGATCAAGCAGGGCGCCTATGACTTCATCGAAAAGCCCTTCAATATCGACCAACTGCTGGTGGTGATCCGCAGGGCGATGGAAACGTCGCGCCTGCGCCGGGAAAACCAGGAACTGCGCCACAAGGACGTGCAGGCGGGCGACATGGTCGGACATTCGGCATCGTTCCGGACGATGATCGGACAACTGGACAAGGTCACGAAATCGAACGGCCGGGTGATGCTGTCGGGGCCGTCGGGTGTCGGCAAGGAAGTGGCGGCGCGCTATATTCATGCCAATTCCAACCGTGCCAGCGGCCCCTTCATCACGGTCAGTTGCGCCACGATCGAACCGGACCGGATGGAAGAGGTGCTGTTCGGCCGCGAAACCGCCGAACGCGGCGTTGACCCCGGCTTGCTGGAACAGGCGCATGGCGGCGTGGTGTTCTTCGATGAGGTCGCCGACATGCCGCCCGGGTCGCAATCCAAGATCCTGCGGGTCCTGGTCGATCAGCAATTCCAGCGCGTCGGCGGCACCGACAAGGTGCGTGTCGATCTGCGGGTGATTTCTTCGACCAGCCGCGACCTTGAAACCGAGATCGCCGCCGGACGTTTCCGGCAGGAACTTTTCCACCGGCTGAACGTGGTGCCGATTTCGGTGCCGTCGCTGGAAGAACGGCGCGAAGACATCCCGGTTCTGGCCGCGCATTTCATTGACATGCTGAACAAGAGCCAAGGCCTGCCGCTGCGGGAACTGAGCGAGGACGCCATCGCCTTGATGCAGACGATGGTCTGGCCAGGCAATGTGCGCCAGCTGCGCAACCTGATCGAGCGGGTGCTGATCCTCGGCGATGGCAACGGGCCGATCGACGCTAGGGAACTGCCCGGAGCCGACGAAAGCGGAAACTCGGACGATGGAGTGGTGCTGTCCGGCACGCTGGCGACCTTGCCGCTGCGCGAGGCGCGCGAGGTGTTCGAACGCGAATACCTGCTGACTCAGATCAATCGGTTCGGCGGGAATATCAGCCGAACCGCGAATTTCGTCGGCATGGAGCGCAGCGCCCTGCATCGCAAGCTGAAATCGCTCGGGGTGGTGACATCGAACAAGTCCGGCGCCCGGGTGGCGCGGGTGGAAAAGGTGGAAGAAGACGCGGGTTGAGGGCGGTCAGCCCGGTGTGACGATCTGCCAACGGCCACCGCCGTGGCGAATGGCGCAGCTTTCCGGGGTCAGGGCCGGGAAAATCCGTGTCGTCGTTTCCGGCGTGGCCGAGGCGACCGAGGAAGAACAGGCAGGAAGCTCTAGCCACGCATAGCCCTTGGCGATCATGCATTGCGCCTCGACCCGGTCGCGCAGCGCCTTGTTGGTGTCGACCGTATAGATCCGGCCTTCGATCATCTTGACGGTCTTCACGCAGTTTTCGCCGTTTTCATCGCATTCGCTCTCCACGATGAGTTCCGACGGCGTGTGCCTGATTTCCTGCGCCACCGGCACATCCCGCAGCGCGCGCACCTGACAATCGGTCAGGTCGTTGTTCATCCGTGCCACCGCGGTGCCTTCGCGGTAATAGGTCCCGAAGGACGTGCATCCCGTCAGCAGGGCAAGGGCCGTGATCTGGAAAAGCTTGAAACGCGGCATCTCTGCCTCCTGATATGCATGCGGTGGGAAACAGATTGATCCCCTTTGCAGATTTTTACAAATCAATTGACCATTCACCGGGGGCATGCGATTCAAGAGCCTCTGAAATTTGGGAACCGGGGACAATGAAAGTCATCATCTGCGGGGCAGGGCAGGTCGGCTGGCAGATCGCCCGCCATTTGTCCGGTGAAAAGAACGATGTCACCGTGGTGGACAGCAATCCCGAACTTGTGCGCCGGGCCACCGACACCTTGGATGTTCAGGGGATTGCGGGTTTCGCCAGCTACCCGGACGTGCTTGCCCAGGCCGGTGCCCGCGATGCCGACATGATCATCGCGGCGACCCATTCGGACGAGGTCAACATGGTGACCTGCCAGGTCGCCCATTCGATTTTCAACATCCCGCGCAAGATCGCCCGGCTCAGGTCGCAAAGCTATCTCACCGCGATCTATTCGGATCTGTACCGCCGCGAACACCTGCCGATCGACGTGGTGATCAGCCCCGAACGCGAAGTGGCGGAGGCGGCGCTACAGCGGATCGCCTCGCCCGCCGCCTTCGATACCGAGAAATTCCTGGGCGGAAAGGCGCATCTTCTGGGGATCTCGATCGCCGACGACTGCCCTATCGTGAACACGCCGCTGCGGCAGCTGAATGACCTGTTTTCCACGCTGCGCACCATCGTGGTGGGGATCCGGCGAGACGGCAGGCTGTTCGCCCCGGAATCGGGCGACCAGATTTTCACCGGCGACGAATGCTATGTCTTTACCGTGAACGAAGACATTCCGCGGACGATGGAAATCTTCGGCAAGGTGTCGAAGAAACGCGAACGGGTGGTGATCATCGGTGGCGGCAATGTCGGGCTGGCGGTGGCCAAGGCGCTGGAAGACCAGGCCAGCCGGATTCGTGCCAAAGTAATCGAACGCAATCGCAGGGTCGCCGAAAAGGCCGCCGACGCGCTGGAAAAGACGATCGTCCTGCATGGTGACGGGCTGGACGCGACGCTGCTGACCGAAGCCAATATCGACCGCGCCGACGCGGTGCTGTGTCTGACCGACGACGACAAGACCAACATGCTTGCCGCCGTGCGGGCGAAATCCGAAGGCTGCCCGATGGCGATCGCACTGGTCAACGATCCCACCCTGGCGCCGATGATGGCTCCGCTGGGGATCGACGCCTTCGTCAACCCGCGCGCCACCACGGTCAGTTCGATCCTGCGCCATATCCGCCACGGCAAGGTGCGCGACGTCTATTCCATCGGCGATGCCGAGGCCGAGATGATCGAGGCCGAAGTGTTGTCGACCTCGCCCATCGCAGGCCAGAAGATCCGCGACATCGATTTCCCCGAAGGCGTTCTTGTCGGGGGCATCCTGAAGGGGGGCACGGTGATCAAACCCGATGCCGATACCCGGATCGAGGAAGGCGACGTGGTGGCATTGTTCTCGATGGCAAATGACGTGCCGGAAGTCGAACGCCTGCTTCAGGTGTCGATCGATTTCTTCTGACCGATGACCGAGCGCATCCTCAACCAACCGCTGTTCCTACTGCTGATGGGGATCGGGGCGCTTGCCATGTTCGTGCCTGCTGCCCATGCCACGCTTCTGGGCAGCCACCATGAGGCACGATCATTCTTCTATGCCGGTCTGCTGGGGCTTCTGGTGGTGGTGATGGTGGCGCTGGCGATGTCTTCGCGGCAGCGCAAGCGGGGTGAGATGGGCAACCTGCTGGCGCTGTTCGCCGGTTTCAGCCTGTTGCCGCTGCTGCTGGCGCTGCCGTTCTACGAAGCCCTGCGCACCACCAGCTATCTCAACGCCTATGTCGAAATGGTTTCCAGCCTGACCACCACCGGGGCGACCCTGTTCGATCCCGAAAGGCTTAGCCCGACGCTTCACCTGTGGAGGGCATTGGTGGGATGGATGGGCGGCCTTTTGATCTGGGTGGCCGCCGCGGCGATCCTGGCACCGCTGAACCTTGGCGGGTTCGAGGTGACGGCCACCGCGGCGCCGGGGCAGAGCGACATTCTGCACGGCCGGTTCGAACGCGCCGATCCGCAAAAGCGGATCCTGCGGGTGACGGCGCAATTGCTGCCGGTCTATGCGGGCCTGACGCTGGCGCTCTGGATCATGCTGGCGGTCAGCGGCGATCGGGCGCTGGTTGCGCTTTCCCACGCGATGTCCGTGATGGCAACCAGCGGCATTTCCCCGCTCGGCGGGCTGCAGGATCACGGTTCGGGCATCACCGGCGAAGTTGTCATGGCATTGTTCATGCTGTTCGCGCTGTCGCGGCTGACCTTTTCCACCGACACCGCCCATGCTGCGCGGCGCGGCATTCACCATGACCCCGAATTCCGGATGGGGCTGGTCCTGGTGGCCGGGGTGCCGTTTCTGCTGTTCCTGCGGCACTGGCTGGCATCTTACACCATGGACGAGGAACAGAACCTCTTGTTGGCGCTGCGCGCGCTTTGGGGCGGTATCTACACCACGTTGTCCTTCCTGACGACGACCGGGTTTGAAAGCGCCGAATGGGGCACCGCGCGGGACTGGTCGGGGCTGAGCACCCCGGGGCTGATCTTCCTTGGGCTGGCGATGGTCGGCGGCGGGGTGGCCACCACGGCGGGCGGGGTCAAGCTGCTGCGGGTCTGGGCACTGTATCTCAACGGGCTGCGGGAAATGGAAAAGCTGGTGCATCCATCCTCGGTGGGGCGCTCGGTCGGTCATTCGCGCCGGATCCGCAAGCAGGGCGCCTATATCGCCTGGATCTTCTTCATGCTGTTCGCGCTGTCGCTGACCGCGCTGTCGCTGATTTTCGCCGCTTTCGGATCGAGTTTCGAAAATGCTCTCGTGCTGTCCGTGGCGGCGCTTTCCACCACCGGGCCGCTGATCACGATCGCACCTGAAGCCGAAATCGTGCTGACCGATCTGGCGCCCGCGGCCAAGCTTGCCTTCTGCAGCGGCATGGTTCTGGGCCGGCTGGAAATGCTGGCCATCATCGCGCTTCTGAGCAGCGATATCTGGCGCCGCTAGGCCACGACGGGATGATCTTGCGTAACGGATTGTTTTTTGGGCTGGAAACTCAGCAATTGCCAAGACATAGTGGGCGTATATCCAGAGGGGGACGCCGGCCGCGGCATCGATAACAAGAATAAAGGTAGAATTGTATGGCTTCCGACAAGCAAAACCTGCAAGATGCATTCTTGAACCACACGCGGAAAACCAAGATTCCCGTGACCATTTTCCTGATCAACGGCGTCAAGCTTCAGGGCGTTATTACCTGGTTTGACAATTTCTGTGTATTGCTGCGTCGCGACGGGCAATCGCAGCTGGTCTATAAACACGCGATTTCGACGATCATGCCGGCGCAGCCCATCAACCTTTATGATGGTGAAGAAAGCTAATTGGAAACGCACGAACGGGAACCGACCCGCGCCTGGGTCCTTCATCCCGACCTGAAATCCGACTCGCAGCGCCGCCCAGCGGGCTATGCGCTGGAAGAGGCCGTGGCGCTGGCCGCGGCCTTGCCCGATCTCGAAGTGATCGGATCCGAAATCGTGTCGCTGCCGAAGGCTCAGCCGGGATTGCTGTTCGGCAAGGGCAAGATCGCGGAACTGAAAGAACGGCTGCATGAGGCCGAGGTCGAACTGGTGCTGATCGACGGGCCGGTTACGCCGGTGCAGCAACGAAACCTGGAAAAGGAATGGGGCGTCAAGCTGCTGGACCGGACCGGGCTGATCCTGGAAATCTTTTCCGACCGGGCGCGCACCCGCGAAGGCGTGCTGCAGGTGGAAATGGCGGCGCTGAAATACCAGCGCACCCGGCTGGTGCGGGCCTGGACCCATCTGGAACGTCAGCGTGGCGGACTTGGCTTTGTCGGCGGTCCCGGTGAAACCCAGATCGAGGCCGACCGCCGCGCCATCGATGAACAGCTGGTGCGGCTGCGCCGGCAGCTCGACAAGGTGGTCAAGACGCGCGAATTGCACCGCTCGGCCCGCGCCAAGGTGCCCTTCCCGGTGGTGGCGCTGGTGGGCTACACCAACGCGGGAAAATCGACGCTGTTCAACCGGCTGACCGGGGCCGAGGTGATGGCCAAGGACATGCTGTTCGCCACGCTGGACCCGACCATGCGGCGGGTCGACCTGCCCGATGGTGGCGGCGAGGTAATCCTGTCCGACACGGTGGGGTTCATCAGCGACCTGCCGACCGAACTGGTCGCGTCGTTCCGCGCCACGCTGGAAGAGGTGCTGAGCGCCAACCTGATCCTGCATGTCCGCGATATTTCCCACCCCGAAACCGAAAGCCAGTGCCGCAACGTACTTGAGATCATGGACTCTCTCGGCGTCGCTGAAGACACGCCGGTTCTGGAAGTTTGGAACAAGATCGATCTTCTGCCCGACGAAGACCGCAGTGCAACGCAGCAACGGGCCGCGCGGGAAGAAGACGTTTTCGCCATCTCGGCAGTGACCGGTGAAGGCATTCCCGACCTGATGCAGGAAATCGGGCGGCACCTGTCGGAGGACACCCATGTCACCGACGTATCCCTGGGCTTTGCCGACGGGCGCAAACGGGCCTGGTTGTTCGCTCAGGACGTCGTCGAGGCGGAACAGCAAACCGAAACCGGGTTCGACCTGACCGTGCGCTGGACCGCGCGGCAGGAAAAGCGGTTTCGCGAATTGTAAACGCCGCCGCGGCCGGTGGCCCTAGGTATCACCCGCCGTCAGGGCGAGGGCGATCGACCGTTCAAGCTGCTGTTTCACGAAGGGCTTCTGCAGCACTTGTCCGGCCCTGTGATCCGGGGTTGCCAGATCGGCGGCGCCATGCGCCGTCATCAGGATCACCGGAAGGTCGGGATATCGTGAACCGGCCCTTTCGCGCAGGTCGATCCCGGTCAACCGCCCGGTCAGGGAAATGTCGGAAAGCACCAGGTCCACATGCCGGCTCCGCTCCAGCAGCGCCAGCGCCAGTTCCGCCGTTTCCGCATCGATGACCTGCGTGCCGAGTGCCTCCAACTGGCGCCGTACGACGTCCCGCACCAGGGCGTTGTCCTCAACCAGCAAAACGGTCGTGCCGCTCAGTTCCGGCGGGGAAAGCTTTTCCTCTTCGAGCCATTCCATGACCTCGTCTTCGGGATCAATGGCGGGCAGGAACAGGGAAAATTCCGTTCCCTTTCCGGGGGTGCTGCGCACGGTTATGCTGCCGCCCGATTGTTCCACGAAGGCATAGACCATCGCCAGCCCAAGCCCCGAACCCTTGCCCGGCTTGCGTGAATAGAAGGGGTCGAAAATACGTTGCTGCACTTCGTCAGACATACCGTGGCCGGTATCGCTGACCATGATCCGGCAATACCTTCCCGGGCTGAGCTTGCGTTGATTGGCTTCCGCGGCCGACAGCATGATCTCGTCGCAGCCCATCTCGATCTCGCCCGGCCCGGAAATCGCTTCGCTGCTGTTGACCGCCAGATTGATGAGCGCCATTTCCAGCTGGCCTCGGTCGACGTTTATCCAATAGCTACACTCACATTCGGGCCCCAGCAGACGGATATCGCTGGGCAATGACGAGGACAGGATCTGGATCGCGTCTGATATGGCCTCGGAGGCGGGCAGGGGCTTTGGGACGGTATTCTTTTGCCGGGTCAGGCTGAGAAGCCGGGTCGTCAGGTCATTGCCCCGGCTTGCTGCCGCGATCGCGGGCATGAGATAGTCACGCCGCAGGCTGTCATCCGGCAGAACTTCGGAAAGCGGCCTGAGATTGCCCAGGATGATCGTCAGCAAGTTATTGAAATCATGTGCGATCCCGGCCGAAAGCGTGCCGAGGGCTTCCATCTTCTGTGCCCGTGCCAGCGTCAAATCCGTTTCCTTCTGCTTCGTCATGTCGATCGAAAGGAGGTACAGCCCGGTAACGCGCCCGGTATCAGCAATTTCAGGGCGCAGGAAGGTACGCACAAAACGTTTCTTCCCGTTGGGCATGTCAATTTCGAGATCGAGTTCCGTGGGCTCACCTGCAAGCGCCTTTTCAAGGCGGGGACGGGACGACTCGAGCGTTTCCGGGGGTAGAAATTCCAGGCTGTTCCGGCCCTGTATTGTTTCGGGTGTCAGATCGTAGGCCGCGGCAAAACGCCGGTTGGCATATTTGACCGTGAAATTTTCATCTACCAGCGCGATCCCCGCCTTGACCTCGTCCGCGATCAGGGCCAGCCGCGCCTGGTTCCTGCGAAGCTCCTCTGTGCGGGCCTCGACGCGGCGCTCCAGTTCGGCTTCGCGCTGGCGCTCCGACGTCACATCGGAATACACGGTGACGAAACCGCCCCCCGGTAGGGGAGTACCGGTCACCCGCAGGATGGTGCCATCGGGGCGCACCCGTTCGAATCTGTGCGGTTCGAACTTCGCGGCCTGTGTCACGCGTTCGGCGACCAGGGTTTCGATATCCCCTTCGCCGTATTCCCCCCGGACCGCATTGAAACGCATGAAATCCGCGAATTCGGTTCCCGGTTCGGCCAGTTCAACGGGAAATCCCAGAAGCTGGAGGAACCGCACATTCAGCGCCACCAGTTTCAAATTTTCATCGAATACCGTGATGCCCTGTTCAATATGCTCAAGGGCCGATCGAACCTTGGCAAGGTTGCCCGTATTGGTTTCCGTCATGCAATCATTTCCCTGGCAGGGCTTCCCATGACATCGGGGCCGATACGGTTTCCACGATAGATCAACTCTGTTCCGCCCAATCGTTTGGCCTCGGCCCAATACCCCCCATTGCAGGGGGGAACTTGGATCGATATTGGATTTCCCCAATCTCAGACTCGGCCTGACGCGTTTCTATCTGTGCACTTTCACGCATCCGGCCCTTGACGTCAAACTATCCTGAATGGCAGTTCAAACCGCCCTAAGTATTCGCCTTGCTGTCTTACCGCGGGGTAAGCCGAGTCACCCCGACCGCGGCCGCCTGGGCAAGGCCTTCATCCAGGGACATCGGGATATATTCGCCGCGCCGCCACAATTCGCCAAGATCATCATAGTGGCGGGACAGGAAATGCCCCGATTGGCCCGTGGCGGTAATGAATACCGAACTGTCCGGATCGGCAAAGTCGTAGACGCCGCGATAGCCGGCGCCATGCACATTGTTGAACGGTGCCTCCGCCGTTCCGGCGGTCAACCCGCGCAGCAACGTGTGATCCCCGCCCGAGGTCGTCTGGCGTATATTGACGAAGTTTTTCAACAACGGCACCTCGCCCAGAACGGGGTGATCGTGCGATGCCTGGTGCGCATCCCCCCATCGCAGGCTTTCCAGCGCCTGGCCATATTGTTCGTCGATCCACAAAAGCGCGTCATCCAATGCGAGCCGGGCCATGTCGGTGCAGGTTTCGGCCGGTGCGCTCTGGATCACGTCGCACCATTGCGAAGCCCCTTCGATATCGCGGAGCACCCGTTCGATGAACAGCGGTTCGACATGGACGAAACTGTCGGCAAGCGGGCCGATATCGTCGCGGATCAGGCGATCCTGCAGCGCGCGCAGCCAGGCGGCATAAATCAGGGGTTCTGGCAGATGTTCATTCATCTCGCCGTTCCAGTTGGCCAGAAGCGCCAGGGCGCGCTGTCGCTGGCGTTCCGGCGTGCCCTCCGGCGCCGCTTCGCCGGTGTACCACAGGTCGGCCCCGATCAGCGGCAGCAGGGTGCGGGCCGCGGGGCTGACGGTGTCGAGCTGGGTTTCGATGAAGCTGTCGCGGGTATGGACCTGGCGCGACTGCATCAGCTTCTGCCAGCGCTGGATCCGCTGCGTGTCGCCCCAGTCAAAGGAAACGTGCAGCGGGAAGGGCCGGTCGACGATCTTGTTGTTGGTATTGCCGACGATACCGCCGATCGGATTGACGAATTCGGGATTGGCGGCATAGGAATGCCGGCCCTGCCAGCGGTTGTCTTCTATCCAGCCGGGCGAAGGCAGGCGCCCCTGACTTTGATGATCGGCCGACCGGCGCGGCATCGCGCCCAGCGTCTTCAGCGCGATCTGCACGCCATCGACCAGCGTCAGGTTCAGCGACGGTGCGATCATTTTCTCGCCCTCGCCGATCGCGTCCTGGACCGTCTGGGCATACATCATTCCCATCAAGGCGCTGATCGACGTGTCCTGCGGATCAAGCGCGGTCCAGGCCAGCGTGGCGACGTGATCCTTCGGGGTGATCGTGCCCAGGTCGAACATGGTGCCGGGCAGCACCGGGCCGTTTTCCGTCCAGCGCAGCGTCAGGGTCAGCGGCTTGGCGTCGGCCACGTCGATGATCGTCTTGCGGGTGGCGAAAGGTTTGTACCCCGCCGGGGTCAGGTATTCCTCCGGGTTGTCCGGGTTCAGTTTCTCGATGAACACGTCCTGATCGTCGAGATAGGACGCGGTGATACCCCAGCCGAGATCGCCGGAACGTCCCGACAGGATCGCGGGAATGCCGGGGATGGTGGCGCCGATGGCGCCGCCCTGGGTCAGTTCCAGCCGCGCGAGGTACCAAGCGCCCGGCGCGGTGAAATCCATGTGCGGGTCGTTGGCGATCAGTGTACCGCCGGCGGCCGAGCGGCTGGCGGCGGCGGCCCAGGCATTCGAGGCGCCGGCGAAATCATGGCGCCGGAAGGGGGACAGAGGATGATCGGGCAGGTTCGTGCTGCCGGCAAATTCCGGCATCGCCGCGTCGAACAATTCGGCATAGCGGGGCAGGGCGGCGATGCCGCTGCCCGGCGCGTCGGGCATAAGGTCTGACAGCCGGGCAGGATCGGGCAGCAGGATCGCGGCGCGGGCGCGCAGCACTTCCTTGTCCAGGTGCCCGGTCATCCGCAGCGCCAGCAGTTTGAGCATCGCCACTGAATCGGCGGGCTGCCACGGCGCGACCGGCATGTTGAACAGGAACATTTCAGGCGCGCCGCGCCCCAAGGCGTCGCGGTTGATTTCATCCAACCGCGCATTCACCCCATCGGCATAGGCCTGCAGCGCCGCGCGGGTGCGCTCATCCTGCGCCGCGACCGACTTCTGCGCCAGCGCATAAAGATCAAGCCGCCGCATCATCTTGTCGACCGGAACGGTCCGGACGCCGAAGACCTCGGACAACCGTCCCTGCACGGTCCGGCGCAGCGTCACCATCTGCCAAAGCCGGTCCTGCGCATGGGCATAGCCAAGGCCGAAAAACACATCCGCGTCGCTGTCACTGAATATGTGCGGCACGTTGGCATGGTCACGCACGATCTCGACCGGTGCCGCGATGCCACCGACCTGCAGGTCCTTGTCATATTCGGGCAGAGAACGCGAGGCGAGGTAATAGATCCCCAGCAGTACCAGCAATGCCAGAACGATCGATCCTCCGGCCAGTCGCAGCAGCCATTTGAAGACGATTGCCATGATCTTTTCCCGATTGCCCTTGCCTTTGAGGCGATAGCTAGCGACAAACTGGGGGAAAGACAAATAATTGGGAGGCTGTAATGGCAAAAGTCGCATTTCTGGGTCTGGGTGTCATGGGATACCCGATGGCGGGACACCTGCAGAAGGCCGGGCACGAGGTCACGGTGTACAACCGCACCGCGGCCAAGGCGGAAAAATGGGTGAACGAACATGGCGGGGCAATGGCCGTGACACCGCGCGAAGCCGCAGCGGGATGCGATTTCGTGATGTCCTGCGTCGGCAATGACGATGACCTGCGCGCGGTGTGTCTTGGCGATGACGGGGCTTTCGCCGGCATGGCCGAGGGGACGATCTTCGTCGACCACACCACCGTGTCGGCCAAGGTGACGGCCGAGCTTTACGCGGCTTCGGCCGACAAGGGCGTGGCCTTTGTCGATGCGCCGGTATCGGGCGGTCAGGCCGGGGCGGAAAACGGTCAGCTGGTGGTGATGTGCGGCGGCGACGAACCCCCCTATGCCAAGGCCGAACCGGTGATCGACGCCTATTCGAAGATGTGCAAGCGCCTGGGCGGCAGCGGTGCCGGTCAGATGTGCAAGATGGTCAACCAGATCTGTATCGCAGGCCTGGTTCAGGGCCTGTCCGAAGGATTGCTTTTCGCCGAGAAGGCCGGTCTCGACGGGCGCGCGGTGATCGACGTCATTGGTGGCGGCGCGGCTGGCAGCTGGCAGATGGTCAACCGCTACGAGACCATGCTGGACGACGAATTCGAACACGGTTTCGCGGTAGATTGGATGCGCAAGGACCTGGACATCTGCCTGTCCACCGGCAACGAGATCGGCGCCCCCCTGCCGATCACCGCGCTGGTCGACG
>JAWVXM010000020.1:0-21002 GCA_033723255.1 Thalassovita sp. | reverse complement strand
TCCCCTTCGTGTCTTCGCTGTCCGATGACGTGATCAACGCGGTGCCGCAGGCGATGCGGGACGGTTCCTACGGGCTTGGCGCGACCAGGTCGGAAACCATCAAGCAGGTGATCCTGCCCGCCGCCTTGCCCGGCATCGTCGGCGCGGTTCTTCTGGCTGCCAGCCGTGCCATCGGCGAAACCATGATCGTGGTGATGGGGGCAGGGGCCGCGGCCAAGCTCAGCCTCAACCCGTTCGAGGCGATGACGACGATCACCGTGAAAATCGTCAGCCAACTGACCGGGGATACCGAATTTGCAAGCCCCGAAACGCTGGTGGCCTTCGCGCTTGGCTTGTCGCTTTTCGTTGTCACGCTGGGGCTGAACGTTCTCGCGCTCTACATCGTGCGCAAATACCGGGAGCAGTATGAATGACCGACGTTTCGAAGCCTTCGGCCGGGCAGCCCGGCTCGCAGACCAGTTCCCTGATGCAGCTCGATGCGCGGACCCGGCGGCGTAACGCGGCGGAAAAGAGGTTCCGCCTTTACGGTGCGGCTGCCATTTCGGTCGCGATTCTCGCGTTGTTCGCACTGCTCGGATCGATCCTTTACAACGGCTCATCTGCCTTCCGGCAGACGTTCATCGAGCTCAACGTCTATCTCGATCCGGCCAAGCTGGACAAGGATGGGACCCGTGATCTGGGAAAGATCGCCAAGGTGTCGACTTTCGGCTATGCGCCCCTGATCAAGGCGGCTTTCGAAAAGGAATTCGAAAAGCCGGGAATCGGCGTCGAAGGGTTGAAGGCGAAAGACGCGGCCAAGATGATTTCGAAAGAAGGCGCTGCCGAATTGCGCCGATTCGTTCTGGCCAATCCGGACATGATCGGTGAAACGGTGACATTCGACTTCCTCGCCTCGGGCCGGATCGACGGCTATTTCAAGGGGCGGGTGACGATGGAAACCGCCAAGCTGGACAAGAATGTGTCGCAGGAACAGCTGCAGCTGGCCGATCAGCTGAAGGCGGCGGGCGTGCTGAGCGTGCGGTTCAACCCCGGTTTCCTGACCCGAGCGGACGCGTCGGAAAACAGGCCGGAAGCCGCGGGGCTCGGGGTGGCGATCCTGGGATCGTTCTACATGATGATCGTGGTGCTGGTGCTGTCGCTGCCGATCGGTGTCGCGGCCTCGATCTATCTCGAGGAGTTCGCGCCCAAGAACTGGTTCACCGATATGGTCGAGGTCAATATCGCCAATCTGGCGGCGGTTCCGTCGATCGTGTTCGGTATCCTCGGCCTTGCGATTTTCATCAATTTTGCCGGGCTGCCGCAATCGGCGCCGATCGTGGGCGGGCTGGTCCTGACCCTGATGACGCTGCCCACAATCATCATCGCCACCCGCGCGTCGCTGAAGGCGGTGCCGCCTTCGATCCGCGATGCCGCCCTTGGGATTGGCGCGTCGAAGATGCAGGCGGTGTTCCATCATGTGCTGCCGTTGGCGGCCCCCGGTATTCTGACCGGCGCCATCATCGGCCTGGCCCAGGCGCTTGGCGAAACCGCGCCGCTTCTGCTGATCGGCATGGTGGCCTTCGTGCGGGAATTCCCGGCCGCCCCGCCGGAAGGTTTTTTCGATCCCGCTGCCGCCTTGCCGGTTCAGGTCTACAATTGGACGCAGCGGGCCGATCCGGCCTTCGTCGAACGGGCGTCCGGCGCGATCATCGTGCTGCTGGCCTTCCTGCTGGTCATGAATGCCATCGCGATTATCCTGCGCCGCCGCTTCGAACGCCGCTGGTAAGCTGCTAAAAGGGATTTACCCTATGTACGACACACTGAATCCGGAGAAGGCCGTGGCCCAGAAAGAAATCAAGATCGACGCAGAAAACGTGCAGGTTTTCTATGGCGACAACCACGCGATCAAGGATGTCTCGGTCAAGATCGAAGACAAAACCGTCACCGCGTTCATCGGTCCGTCTGGTTGTGGCAAGTCGACCTTCCTGCGCTGCCTGAACCGGATGAACGATACGATTGAAATCTGCCGTGTCGAAGGAAAGATCCTTCTCGATGGCGAAGACATCTATGACAAGAAGGTCGACCCGGTGCAGCTGCGGGCCAAGGTGGGCATGGTGTTCCAGAAACCCAACCCGTTTCCCAAGTCGATCTATGACAACATCGCCTATGGTCCGCGTATCCACGGGCTGGCGAAGAACAAGGCAGATCTGGATGTCATCGTCGAGAAGAGCCTGCGCCGCGGTGCGCTCTGGGACGAGGTCAAGGATCGCCTGCATGCACCCGGCACCGGGCTTTCGGGCGGCCAGCAACAGCGCCTGTGCATCGCCCGCGCGGTGGCAACCGAACCCGAGGTCCTGCTGATGGACGAACCCTGTTCGGCGCTCGACCCGATCGCGACGGCGCAGGTCGAGGAACTAATCGACGAATTGCGGCAGGATTATTCGGTGGTGATCGTGACCCATTCGATGCAGCAGGCCGCGCGGGTCAGCCAGAAAACGGCCTTCTTCCACCTCGGAAACTTGGTGGAATACGGCGAAACCAGCCAGATCTTCACCAACCCGGTGGACCCGCGTACCGAAAGTTATATCACCGGCCGGATCGGCTGAGGAGACAGATCATGACCGACGACAGCGTATTTCACGAAACCCATATCCTCAAATCCTTCGACCGCGACCTGGAAGCGATCCAGGCCCAGATCATGAAAATGGGCGGGCTGGTCGAGGAAGCGATTCTGAAGGCATCCCAGTCGCTGGAAGAGCGCGACGAAGAACTGGCCGAAAAGGTCCGCAAGGGCGACAAGGCCATCGACGATCTTGAAACCCTGATCAACGAAGACACCGCCCGCGTGATCGCGTTGCGCGCGCCGACGGCGACGGACCTGCGCGTGATCCTCAGCGTGATGAAAATCGCCGGCAACCTTGAACGGATCGGCGATTATGCCAAGAACATGGCCAAGCGTACCGGCGTTCTCGTTCATATGTCGCCGATCCACGGGTCGCATGCGGCGCTACGCCGGATGGCGCGCGAAGTGCAGATGATGCTGAAGGATGCGCTCGATGCCTACATCCAGCGCGACGCGGAACTGGCGATGGACGTGATCCAGCGCGATGAAGACGTGGACCAGATGTATAACGCGCTGTTCCGCGAATTCCTGACCTTCATGATGGAAGACCCGCGCAACATCACCGCCTGCATGCACCTGCATTTCATCGCCAAGAATACCGAACGGATGGGCGACCACGTCACTTCGATCGCGGAACAGGTGATCTACCTGGTCAAGGGCGAGATGCCCGAAGCGGGCCGCCCGAAGGGGGATCAGACCTCGATCGATCCCTCGATCGGTGAGGTCTGAGGCCGATGTCGTCTTCCCAGCCGACAGTGCTTGTTGTCGAAGATGAACGGGCGCAGCGCGAAGTGCTGGCCTATAACCTGGAAGCCGAAGGGTTCCGCGTCGCCAAAGCGGAAAACGGGGATGAGGCCCTGATGATGGTCGAGGAAGAATCCCCCGACCTCATCGTGCTGGACTGGATGCTGCCAAACCTGTCCGGGATCGAAATCTGCCGGCAACTGAAAACGCGATCGGCCACCCGCAGCATTCCGATCATCATGCTGTCGGCCCGTTCGGAAGAAGTGGATCGCGTGCGCGGGCTGGAAACGGGGGCCGACGATTACGTCGTCAAACCCTATTCTCTGGTCGAACTGATGGCACGGGTGCGGGCGCAGCTGCGCCGGACCCGGCCCGCGACCATGGGCGAGCGGCTGGAATTCGAGAACATCGTTCTGGATGCCGAAACCCACCGGGTGACCCGGGGCGGCGAGATCGTCAAGCTGGGCCCGACCGAATTCCGCCTGCTGTCCACCTTCATGGAAAAGCCCGGCCGGGTCTGGAGCCGCGAGCAGCTGCTGGACCGGGTCTGGGGCCGGGACATCTATGTCGATACCCGTACCGTGGACGTACATATCGGCCGTCTGCGCAAGGCGCTGACCAAGAGTGGCGGTGCCGATCCGCTGCGCACCGTGCGCGGCACCGGTTACGCCCTGGGCTGATTCAACGGGGCAGGGGGTCTTCTTCTTCTGCCTGACTGACCAGCCAGTCGCGGAAGGTCTTCAGCGACCGATCGGATGATTTTTCGGTTGGCCAGACTAGGTAATAGGCGCCAAGAGGGCGGGTCGGGCCGCCATAGGCCACCACCAGCTTGCCGTTTTCCAGATCCTGCTGCACAAGGTAATCGGGCAGCAGCGCCACGCCGAGACCATGAACGGCCGCCTGCAGAATGGTGGAAAACTGATCGAAAAGCGTTCCGCTGATCCCAGTACCGTCAACGCCATAGCTTTCGAACCATTGCGCCCAGGCTCTGGGACGGGTTTCGATGTGCAGCAGGGGCATTCCCAGCATGTCGCGCGGATGCGCGATGGTCACGTCGCGCAGCACCTGCGGGGCGCAGACCGGCAACAGGTTTTCCGTTTTCAGTTTTAGGTTCTCGGTTCCCGGCCATTCGGCATGGCCGTAATGAATCGCGGCATCGAAGGGTTCGCGCGAGAAATCGAACGGTTTCAGCCGGGTCGACATATTGATGGTGATATCCGGATAGCGGGCGGCGAAATCGGGCAGGCGGGGGACCAGCCAACGCATCCCGAAGGTCGGCAGGATCGCAAGGTTCAGGCTGCCGCCGCGGGGGTTGACCTGCACCTTCAGCGATGCCTGCGAAATCACCTGTAACGCGTCGCGGATCGTCGCGGCATATTCCGCCGCCGCCGGGGTCAGGCGCATGGATTTCTTTTCCCGGAGGATCAGCGTGGTACCCAGTTGAGCCTCGAGCGCCTGAAGCTGGCGGCTGACCGCGCTCTGGGTCTGGTTCAGCTCCTCCGCCACCGCCGTGGCGCTTCCCAGCCGGTCCAGTGCTTCCAGCGCGCGCAGGGACGCGATCGAAGGGAAAAGGCGCCTTTGCGGTGCAATCATTCCGTATACTCATGACTTTATGCGAAATAATCGCTATTTTTGCATGGTTTTCTGGCGTATTGCCTGTGTGAATGCAAGAAAAACTCATGAATAGGACAGGATCATGACCGACCGCCCCGAATTGCGTGCCAAAGATGCGCCCGACCTGAACAGTTTCGATTGGGCCGATCCCTTCAAGTTCGACGATCAGCTGACCGAAGACGAACGGATGATCCGCGACAGCGCCAATGCGTATTGCCAGGAAAAGCTGCAGCCGCGCGTCCTGAAAGCCTTCGAGGAAGAACAGACCGATCCGGAAATCTTCCGCGAAATGGGCGAAATGGGCCTGCTGGGTGTGACGGTGCCCGAACAATACGGCGGTATCGGGGCAGGGTACGTGTCCTACGGTCTGGTCGCGCGCGAGGTTGAGCGCGTCGATTCCGGTTACCGGTCGATGATGTCGGTGCAGTCCAGCCTGGTGATGTACCCGATCTATGCCTATGGCAGCGAAGAACAGCGTCAGAAATACCTGCCGAAACTGTCCAGCGGCGAATGGATCGGCTGTTTCGGCCTGACCGAACCCGATGCCGGTTCGGATCCGGCCGGGATGAAAACCCGCGCCACCAAGACCGATGGCGGCTATGTTCTAAACGGATCCAAGATGTGGATTTCCAACAGCCCGATCGCCGACGTGTTCGTGGTCTGGGCCAAGTCGGAAGCGCACGGCGGCAAGATTCGCGGTTTCGTTCTTGAAAAGGGCGCGAAGGGTCTTTCCGCGCCGAAGATCCAGAACAAAATGAGCCTGCGCGCCTCGATCACCGGTGAAATCGTCCTCGATAACGTAGAAGTCGGCGAAGACGCGCTGCTGCCTTATGTCGAAGGCCTGAAAGGTCCGTTCGGCTGTCTGAACCGGGCACGCTACGGCATCAGCTGGGGCGTTCTGGGCGCGGCCGAATTCTGCTGGCACGCGGCGCGGCAATACGGGCTCGACCGGCACCAGTTCAAGCGTCCGCTGGCACAGACCCAGCTGTACCAGAAGAAACTGGCCGACATGCAGACCGAAATCGCGCTTGGTCTTCAGGCATCGCTGCGAGTCGGTCGTCTGATGGACAAGGCAGAGGCGGCGCCGGAAATGATTTCCATCGTCAAGCGCAACAACTGCGGCAAGGCTTTGGATATCGCGCGGATGTCGCGTGACATGCATGGCGGCAACGGCATCAGCCTGGAATTCGGCGTCATTCGCCACATGGTGAATCTGGAAACGGTGAACACCTATGAAGGCGCGCATGACGTTCACGCGCTGATCCTTGGCCGCGCGCAGACCGGCCTGCAGGCGTTCTTCTGAGTTTAGGATCGGTAGGGGACGCGGTTTTTCCGCGTCCCAGCCGCATTAGCTGCGTCAGAAAATTCGTAAATCGTTACATCAGCAATTCGCATAATGAATATTATGTTAATTAAAGTGTGCTGCGGAAGGCAATCGATATATACGATTTGCGCATGTTAATAATGCGTTACGCGACGGTACTGACTTAAATGGCCGGGCTTGTGCCCGGCCTGACTATTTTGCGTTATGACAGGTCCGGCGTAACGAGATCCCCAACATTGCCGTCGAGATGCAGCGGCGCACCAGTAAGCGATTGCAGTTCGTCCATGGAGATCCTGGCAAGTTTCTCGCGCAGGACAAACCGGCCGGCCTCGATGTCCACAACGGCAAGCGAACTGTAAACGCGGGTCACGCAGCCGACGCCGGTCAGCGGGAAACTGCAGCTTTCCACCAGCTTAGGCTTGCCGTCCTTGGTGACGTGGTCGGTGACAACGGCGACGCGCCCTGCCCCATGAACCAGGTCCATCGCGCCGCCGACCGCCGGAATGCCCTTGGTGCCGATGCGCCAGTTGGCCAGATCACCATTTTGCGCCACCTGGTATGCGCCGAGGATCGCCACGTCGAGATGACCGCCGCGCACCATCGCGAAACTGTCGGTATGATGGAAGATCGATGCGCCCGGATTCAGCGTCACGGCCTTCTTGCCGGCATTGATCAGGTCCCAGTCTTCTTCACCTTCCGGCGGCGCTTCTCCGAAACCCAGGATGCCGTTTTCGCTGTGATAAATGACGTCGCGGCCCTCGGGTTGAAATTTGGCAACCATTTCAGGAAAGCCGATGCCAAGGTTCACATAGGCGCCGTCTTCGATGTCCTGCGCGGCGCGCCATGCAATTTGCGCGTTGGTCAGTTTCTGCCAGCCCATCAATATACCTCCCCGGCGCGAACCCGGTCTTCTTCCTGGCGCGGATTTGGAACCTCGACGACGCCGTTGACGAAAATGCCCGGGGTGATCACCTGTTCGGGATCGATCCCGCCAAGCGGCACCGTCCGGGTGACCTGCGCAATCGTCGTCTTGGCAGCCATGCACATCGACGGATTGAAATTGCGCGCAGCCAGCCGGTAGGTCAGGTTTCCGTGTGGATCGCCAAGTTCCGCTTTCACGAAGGCGAAATCGGCCTTCAGCCAGCGCTCCATCACATAGGGTTTGCCGTCGAATTCCTGGATCTGTTTTCCCTCGGACAGCTCGGTGCCGTAACTTGTCGGCGTGAAGAAGGCCGGAATGCCGGCCCCGGCGGCCCGGATGCGTTCCGACAAGGTGCCCTGCGGTACCAGTTCGAGTTCAATTTCGCCCGACAAGTATTTGCTTGTAAAGGATTCTGGTTGCGATGTGCGCGGATAGGAACAGATGATTTTCCGCACCATCCCGGCCCTAATCATCGCCGCGATTCCGATCCCGCCATTGCCGGCATTGTTGTTCACCACCGTCAGGTTTTTCGGGGATCCGGTCGCGCGAAAACGGTCGATCAGCGCGTGGATCAGTTCGATCGGCGCGCCGGAGCCGCCAAAACCTCCGATCATCAGCACGGCATCATCGTGGATGTCGGTGACCGCGTCAGCCAGACACGCAATGGTCTTGTCCATTCTTTCCTCCCTTTGGATCAGGATGGTCATAGGACAGATTGGTGACGGCTTCCAGCCGGTCCGAACAGTCGCGGAGCTGGCGCGGGCAAATGACGATGAAGTTGCATCGGAACTACTATTTATCATTGTAAATACTCCATTTTCCGGCTCTCTCTCGACAGTGCGGAATATTTCTACATAATAGGTGTCCGGGCTGCATGCATGAACAAGATCGGCATCGCATTTTTCGAGTGCGCGCAGTCTCAAGAGAGCGGGGATGGGATGAGCCTCAGCAAGCACCTGCAAGCCTTAACAAACGCGCAAAGCATCGAAGAGCTGTGGGATATGCACACACGGAAGATGGCCGATTACGGCTTTGATCGCTTGCTCTATGGCTTCACGCGCTATCGCACCAACACGTCGCTCGGCAATCCCGAGGATTTCATCATCCTGACCAATCACAAACCCGCCTATACCGATGTGTTCATGGGACAGGGGCTCTATTTCCACGCGCCAATGGTGAAATGGGTTCTGGAAAATGAAGGCGCCTGCAGCTGGAACATCGTGCGGCAGATGATGCAGGGCGGAACACTGACCGAAAGCGAACGCAAGGTGGTCGAATTCAATATCTCGCAGGAGGTTCTGGCGGGCTATTCGATCAGCTTCAAGTCCATTTCCCCGCGCGCCAAGGGGGCGATCGCGCTGACCGCGCGGGCCGAGATCAGCCAGGACGAAATCGATGCGGTCTGGGACGAACATGGCGATGACATCATCGTGATGAACAACGTCGCGCATCTGAAAATCATGACCCTGCCCTATTCGGCTGCTGGCCGCGGCCTGACGAAACGGCAAAAAGAAGCTCTGGAATGGGTTGGGGATGGCAAAACCACTCAAGATATTGCCCTTCTGATGGGACTGACACCTGCAACGGTTGAAAAGCATCTGCGCCTTGCCCGTGATGCCCTGAACGTCGAAACCACCGCTCAAGCGGTGTTGAAGGCCGCGCTCCAGAACCAGATGTTCGTCATCGAAGCCTGATGGTTCAGGCTGTAATCGTGTCGGATGGGCGTCAAAAATTTAAGCATTTTCAATAGTTTTTGGAAAGCGACGCTGAAAAGGTACGGAATACCTTACTTTCCGATTCTGCATCGAAAAGGCAATCTCGAACTGTTCCGTGAGTGGTGGCTTTGGCCAGGGAACATTCGGAAAGAAACCTTGTGATTTCAGGCTCTTCTTCTCGACCGGTCCTACCGGAAGCTGGTTTGCGGCCAGGATTGTCGGTTCGCGAGCCAGCGGTGGGTGCGTGTCTGCTCATCCCCAATCGTAAAGGCGCGCACCCGAAGTCCGAGGCGGTGTCGGAAACGGCACCGCTTCTTTCTGTTCCGGGATGCGCCGATAAAAAAAACGCCCCGCAAAAAGCAGGGCGTTAAAAGTGTTTTCAGAATCGTTCGATCAGCCCTGGACGACCTTGGCCACTTCAGCTGCGAAGTCTTCCTCTTTCTTCTCGATGCCTTCGCCCACTTCCAGGCGAACGAAACCGGTGATTTCCACGCCGGCTTCCTTGGCGGCCGCTTCCACGGTCAGGTCGGGGTTCACGACGAAGGCCTGACCCAGCAGGGTGCTTTCGGCGATGAATTTCTTCATCCGGCCTTCGATCATCTTCTCGATCACCTGCTCGGGCTTACCCGATTCGCGTGCGATGTCGATCTGGATGGAACGCTCTTTTTCGACGATGGCCGGATCCAGATCGGCTTCGCCCAGGGCGGCCGGGTTGGCGGCGGCGATGTGCATCGCGACCTGCTTGCCGAAGCCTTCGTTGTCACCCGACAGGGCGACCAGAACGCCGATCTTGCCCATGCCGTCCGCGGCAGCGTTGTGGACATAGGTGACGACCGATTCGCCCTCGACCGATGCCATGCGGCGCAGGGTCATGTTTTCGCCGATGGTGGCGATCTTGTCGGTGAGGGTGTCGGCAACGGACTTGCCGCCCAGATCGGCCGCGTTCAGCGCGTCGATATCGGCTGCGTTCAGGGCTGCGCCGGCGATACCTTTGACCATGCCCTGGAATTCCGCGTTCTTGGCGACGAAGTCGGTTTCGGAATTGACTTCGACGGCAACGCCCTTGCCGCCTTCGACAGCGACGGCCACCAGGCCTTCAGCCGCGGTGCGGCCCGATTTCTTGGCCGCCTTGGCCAGACCTTTGGTGCGCAGCCAGTCGATTGCGGCTTCCATGTCGCCATCGTTTTCGGTCAGCGCTTTTTTTGCATCCATCATGCCTGCGCCCGTCGTGTCGCGCAGTTCTTTCACCTGTGCAGCAGTGATCGCCATGGGGGGCTCTCCTCGGAATAGATATTGAAACGCCGGGGCGGGATAGCCCGCACCCGGTATCAGTTTTGTGACAGAGGCTTAGGCCTCGGCGCCTTCTTCGGCAGCCTCTTCGACCGGTGCGTCTTCCAGCGCGCCCAGGTCAACGCCGGCGGCGTCCAGCTGAGCCGACATGCCGTCCAGCGCAGAGCGGCTGACCAGGTCGCAGTACAGCGAGATCGCGCGCGACGCGTCGTCGTTGCCGGGGATGATATAATCCACGCCATCGGGCGAACAGTTGGTGTCAACCACGGCCACGACCGGGATGCCCAGCTTGTTGGCTTCGGCGATTGCCAAGGCTTCTTTTTTCACGTCGATGACGAACAGCAGGTCCGGAATGCCGCCCATGTCACGGATACCACCGAGCGAAGCCTGCAGCTTCTGCTGGTCGCGTTCCATGTTCAGACGCTCTTTCTTGGTCAGGCCTTCTGCGCCGGCGGCCAGTTGCTCGTCGATCGCCTTCAGGCGGTTGATCGACTGCGAAACGGTCTGCCAGTTGGTCAGGGTGCCGCCCAGCCAGCGGTGGTTCATGTAGTATTGAGCGCATTTTTCAGCCGCTTCAGCGACCGGGGCCGAAGCCTGGCGCTTGGTGCCGACGAACAGGACGCGGCCGCCCTTGGCGACGGTGTCCCGCACGACTTTCAGGGCCTGGTCCAGCATCGGAACGGTCTGGGTCAGGTCCATGATGTGGATGCCGTTGCGCGAGCCGTAGATAAACTCGCCCATACGGGGGTTCCAGCGTTGGGTCTGGTGGCCGAAGTGAACGCCAGCTTCGAGCAGCTGACGCATGGTGAATTCAGGAAGCGCCATGTCCATTTTCCTTTCCGGTTTGCGCCTAAGCGGGGCTTTTAGGGCATTCGCCCAACCGGTGGACCGTTGCAGGATGTCTCCCTGCAGGGCCCGACCCCGCCTGTGAAGTGAGCGCGCGTTTAAGGTAAAGAGCGGGGATTGGCAAGTGCTGCCGGGATGTTTTCGAGTATTTTTTGAACGGTGAAGGCACGTTCAGGATTTTTTCCATCTGATAAACGCGGCCGGGGCGTGTCGCAGGGCCCGGCGCGGGCCGCCCCTCTTGCCGCCTGTGGAACTTCGCGTCTAAATCGGCGCATGACGAATTCACCCGATACCCTCTGCATCGGTTCCGTTCTGTGGGACGTGATCGGCCGGACCAAGCTGGTGATGCGGCAGGGCTCGGATGTGCCGGGTCGGATCGAACGTTTGCCCGGCGGCGTGGCGATGAATATTGCGATGGCGCTTGGCCGCTTCGGGCTGCGCCCCTCGGTTCTGACCGCGATCGGCCGCGATATCGAGGGCGAGGAACTGCTGGCGGCGTGCGCGCGACTGGGGGTGGATACGACCTATGCCTATCGTTCCGATGACCTGCCGACGGATCAGTACATGGCCGTGGAAGGTGCAAACGGATTGATCGCAGCGATCGCCGACGCCCATTCTCTTGAAGCGGCCGGTCCCAGGATCCTGCGGCCATTGACCGACGGGCGCCTTGGTGCTTCGGACAACCCCTATGACGGGATCATCGCGCTTGACGGCAACCTGACCCTCGCGCTGCTGGAAGAAATCGCCACCCACCCGGCCTTTGCCCTTGCCGATCTACGCGTCGCGCCGGCATCCCCCGGCAAGGCCGAACGCTTGCTGCCTTTCCTGCGCCATCCCCGCGCGGTGATCTATGTGAACCTGGAAGAGGCCGGGATCTTGTGCCAGCAGCCGTTCGAAGATGCTCAGGCCGCGGCAACGGCGCTTGTCGAACGTGGTGCGGCGCGGGCTCTCGTCACCGATGGCGGCAGGCCCGCCTGCGATGCCAGCGACGCGGGCGCTTTCAACGCCACGCCGCCCGAGGTTCTGGTCACCCGGGTGACCGGGGCGGGTGACACTTTCATGGCCGCCCATATCGCCGCCGAACGCGTCGGTGCACCGCGTGACAGGGCGCTGGAGCGCGCCCTGGCGGTGGCCGCCGCCTATGTTTCAGGAGAACACCCCGCATGACCCTGACCCCGATCCTGTCGCCCGACGTGCAAAAGGCCAAGGCCGATGGCGGCGCCGTGGTGGCATTGGAAAGCACGATCATCACCCACGGCATGCCCTATCCGCAAAATCTCGAAACCGCCCGGCGGGTCGAGGCCGAAGTGCGCGCGGCGGGCGCCACCCCGGCCACCATCGCCGTTCTGGATGGTCAATTGCATGTGGGCCTCACCGATGATCAGCTCGAAAGCCTGGCGCGCGCGCAAAACGTGGCCAAGCTCAGCCGCGCCGATCTGGCCGTCTGCATGGCTGCGGGACGAACCGGCGCAACCACCGTCGCGGCCACCATGATCGCGGCGCATCTGGCGGGGGTCTCGGTCTTTGCCACCGGGGGCATCGGCGGCGTTCACAAGGGCGCCGAGGACAGTTTCGACATCTCCGCCGACCTGCGCGAATTGTCCGAAACCCCCGTCACCGTGGTGGCCGCCGGAGCCAAGGCGATCCTCGACCTGCCGAAAACGCTGGAGGTGCTGGAAACGCTCGGCGTGCCGGTCATCGCCTATGGACAGGACGCGTTTCCCGCCTTCTGGTCCGCCACGTCGGACCTGGCCGCGCCGCTGCGCATGGACGGCGCCGCAGACATTGCCGCGGCGCATAGGATGCGCGGGCAACTGGACCTGCCCGGCGGGCAGCTGATCGCCAACCCGATCCCGGTCGGGGCGGAGATTCCGCAAACGGTGATCAACCCGATCATTGAGAGGGCAACAGCGGAAGCCGCGCAGCAAGGGATCAGCGGGAAGGCGGTGACGCCCTTCCTTCTGCAGCGGATATTCGAGCTGACCGACGGGCGGTCGCTCGAGGCCAATATCGCGCTGGTGCTGAACAATGCGCGGCTGGCCGCGGCGATTGCCCGTGAATTGGGCTGATCGCGTGAATCCGGCACCACGTTGTAAACCAGTCATTGTGGCGCTTCATCAAAGCGCCTATCTAGGCGCTAACGACATTTGGAACGCGCGGTCACAAGAATGACGACCCTTTTCGACGAAGATCCCCTGCCGCCCCGCCGTCCGGGGATGTTTGCCCGGCTCCGCTCCAGTTTCCTGACCGGGATCGTGGTCATCGCGCCGGTCGGGCTGACCATCTGGTTCCTGTGGTCCTTTGCCGGCTGGGTCGACAGTTTCGTCCTGCCGCTGGTGCCCGAACGGTTCCAGCCGGAACAGTATATCGGCATCAACCTGCGCGGCGTCGGGATCGTCATCTTCCTGGTCTTCACCATCCTCGTGGGCTGGGTCGCAAGGGGGCTGATGGGGCGGTCGCTGATCCGGATGGCGGAATCGCTGGTGCAGCGGATGCCGGTGGTGCGCTCGATCTATTCCGGGGTCAAGCAGATCGCCGAAACGGTATTCGCCCAGTCCGAACGCAGCTTCGAAAAGGCCTGCCTGATCGAATACCCGCGCAAGGGAATCTGGGCCATCGGTTTCGTCTCGACCGAAGCGAAGGGCGAAATCGCCACCCGTGCCGGTCACCCGGACGATGCCGATCTGCTCAGTGTCTTCGTGCCGACCACGCCGAACCCGACATCGGGGTTCCTGCTCTATTTCCCGCGCGGCGACGTGATCGAGCTGGACATGACGGTGGAAGACGCCGCCAAGTTGGTGATCTCGGCCGGGCTGGTCTATCCCAATCCCAAGGACCCGACCAAGCCCGCGGACAAGAAATCCAGGGCACCCGCCTGATCATCGCGGCATAGCCGATCACGCCCCTTCTTCTTTTCACAAATATCCCGGGGGAGGCGCCGCTTGCGGCGACGGGGGCAGAGCCCCAAACGCATCGCAAACCCAGAGATCGGTCCAGCCGCCATCGGCGCTGATCGTGGTGCCGGTGATCTGTGCTTCGACCAGCGGGGTCAGTACGTAACCGGAGCAGATCGCGTTACAGGTGATCGGTTCCACGGCGGTTTTCCCCTGCAATGCTATATGGCTCTCTCCTGTCACATGATGCAGTTGCAGCATATCGGGGGCGGCGGCCTGACGAGTAGGGAGGACTACGCGAAAAAAAAAACGCCGGCACGAAGCCGGCGTTAAGTTATTGAGGCAGGTTTCATACAGGCAAGAAACCTATCGAGCAGTGAGTCCTTTATAAGCAAAACGGCGCCGCCTTCCAAGCTAAAAAATTGAAATGATCTGAATCCCCCGCTAGGCTAAGCCTAAAGAAATAAAGGCAGAGTAGGATTGTTGCCACAATGCGATCACTGATTTTCCGCCCCGTCCAACAGGTCACCGGCGCATTGGCGCTTGTTTTATTGGGCTCCATGGCGCAGGCCGAACCCAGTCATGGAATCGCCATGTATGGCGATCCCGCGCTTTCCCCCGATTACAGCGCGCTGCCCTATGTCAACCCCGATGCCCCCAAGGGCGGGGTCATGGTCGAGGGAAATACCGGCGGATTCGATTCGCTCAACCCGTTCATCCGCAAGGGCTCGGTGCCCTGGCAGTTGCGATTCCTCGCCTACGAATCGCTCATGGGGCGCAGCTGGGACGAACCCTTCACGCTTTACGGGTTGCTGGCCGAAACCATCGATGTGCCCGAGGACCGGTCCTGGGTGGAATTCACCCTGCGCGAAGAAGCCCGCTTTTCCGACGGCTCTCCCGTCACGGTCGAGGATGTGATCTGGTCCTACGAAACCCTCGGCACGGTCGGCCACCCACGCTATCGCGGCTTCTGGGGCAAGGTCGACAAGATCGAACAGACCGGGCCGCGTTCGGTCCGGATCAGCTTCAACGTGGAAGACCGCGAACTCGCGCTGATCGCCGGCCTGCGCCCGATTCTCAAGAAATCCCAATGGGATGGCAAGGATTTCACGGAATCTACACTGCATGATGTCCCGATCGGAACCGCACCCTATGTCGTCAGCGATTACGAACAGGGCCGTTTCGTCAAGCTCAGCCGGGATGCCGATTACTGGGGCAATGACCTGCCCTTCCGCAAAGGTACCGCCAATCTCGATGAAATCCGGCTGGAATATTTCGGCGACCAGTCGGTCCTGTTCGAGGCCTTCAAGGCCGGCGAAGTCACCTTCTACCGAGAAGGCAACGCCGAAAAGTGGGCTTCGCAATATGATTTCCCGGCAGTGCAGTCGGGCGATATCGTCAAATCCGAGGTGCCGCATCAGCGCCCGACCGGGATGGTCGGCTACGTGATGAATGCGCGCAGCCCGCTATTCGAAGATTGGCGCGTGCGCCAGGCGATGATCCAGGCGTTCAACTTCCCCTATATCAACGGCACCGTTACCGGTGGCCGGCAGGCCCGGATCTCCTCCTATTTCTCAAATTCACAACTGGGCATGCAGCCCGGATCGGCCCAAGGCCGGACCCGCGATCTGCTGCAAGCCTATGCCGCCGAGCTGCTGCCCGGCACGCTGGAGGGGATCACCCTGCCCGAGGGCGACGACACCCCGCGCAACCGCGGCGATATCGCCGCCGCGCAGGCGCTGCTGGAAGAGGCCGGCTGGACCGTCACCGACGGCAAGCTGATGAAGGAAGGCACCCCGTTCAGCTTCACCCTGCTGACGCGCCAGGGCGACAAGCAGACCCAGACGGTGATGGAAATCTACCGCGAGGCGCTGACACGGCTGGGCATCACCATGCAGATCGCCCAGGTCGACAATGCGCAATATGCCGAACGTCAGGCCAAGCTCGATTTCGACATGATGCCCTATGTGCGCTACCTGTCGCTCAGCCCGGGCAACGAACAGAACCTGTACTGGGCCAGCGCCAATGCCGATATCGACGGATCGCGCAACCTGATGGGGGTGAAGAACCCGGCGGTGGACGCGATGATCGAGGCGATGCTGACCTCGCGCAGCAGCGAAGATTTCACCGCTGCAGTCCGGGCGCTGGACCGCCTGCTGATGGCGGGGCGTTACGTGATTCCGATCTGGGCCGGCGGCCCAAGCCGCATTGCCCATGCCAAGGAATTGCATTATCCGGCCAACACCCCGATCTATGGTGATCGCATCGGCTGGCAGCCGGATGCCTGGTGGTATGAGGAGTGACGAGATGAAGAAATTTGCGGCGCTTTTCCTGCTTGCAACCCTGGCCGGATGCGCCACGGTCGAAGGCATCGGTCAGGATATATCCGGCGGCGCCCGCCGGGTGCAAAGCTGGCTCTGAACTTCTTCTTTTCACAAATATCCCCGCCGGAGGCAAATCCCCGAGGCGGAGGCCGCAGGCCGAAGACGAGACAAAGATGCGCGCCCCCGGGGGCGCGCTTTTCATTCAAGCTGTCTGGTGTCGCGCCTGTGGGGCGGCAGCAAGGGGGCGCTGCCCCCTCTTGGCCCTTGGCCAATTCACCTCCGGAGTATTTGATCCAAGAAGAAAGCGGATCAGGCCAGCGAGGTGACCCACAGGATCGTGGCGTCGTCGTCGCTGAGTGAAATCACGTTATGGCCCATCGCGGCGTCGTAATAGGCGCTGTCGCCTCGGCGCATGTCGACCGGTTCGTAGAATTCGGTGAAAAGCCGGATCACGCCGGTCAGGACATAGAGGAATTCCTCGCCGTCATGGCGTACCCAGCCGTCGAATTCCGAGATATCGCGGGCACGCACCCGGGCACGGTAGGGCAGCATCTGCTTCCTGGTCAGGGGGCCTGCCAGCAATTCGTGTTCGTAGGTCGTGGTGGCATGGGCGGTCCCTTCCCCTGTCCGGGTCACCGCCATACGGCCGTTGACCCTTTCCCGTCTGGGGGCGGTGAAAAGCTGCGGCACCGATATTTCCAGCCCCGTCGCAAGTTTCTTCAGTGCCTCGTAGGTGGGCGACATCTGGCCGTTCTCGATCTTCGACAGGGTCGAACGCGCCAGCCCGGCCTGCCCGGCTGCCTGTTCCAGGGTCAGCCCGCGCGATTTGCGCAGATCGCGCACCCGTGCAGGCAGGTCCAGCGGTTCCGGCACCGCCTCGGCGCCGCTTTCGCGGGCGATGCGGATCAGGGATTTGGGATCGCTTGCATCATTCATCCCCCCTTCATAACAGCGCGGCGATTTCTTGCAACGGGCGCGCGGCTTGCGTAGACCTTCGTCATGATTGCCATATTCGACGAAGGCGCGCCCGCGCCCTGCCCGACCCCATTCAACCTTGCCGCCTATGTTCTGGCCCATGCCGACGATCTGCCCGACAAGATCGCGCTGGCGGTGCTGTCCCCGACCCGGTCGGACCGCTGGAGCTATGCCAAACTGAAGGCAGCGGTGCTGGGCACCGGCACGGGACTTCTTCAAAAGGGCTTCAAGCCCGGGGATATCGTTCTGATGCGGTTGGGAAATACCGTGGAATTTCCGATCGCCTATCTGGGGGCGATCGCGGTTGGCATCATCCCGGTGCCGACGTCTTCGATGCTGACGGCGCCGGAGGTGGCAAAGATGGTGGCACAGCTTTCCCCGGCCGGCATCCTGCGCGATCCTGCGGTCGCCTGCCCCGAAGATACCGGCCTGCCGGTGATCGACAGCGAAGACTTGCTGGCGATGCGCGATCTGCCGCCGGCCGCTTATGATATGGGCGATCCCGATCGGCTGGCCTATATCATCTATACCTCTGGCACCTCGGGCCGCCCGCGTGCCGTGTGCCATGCCCATCGGGCGATCTGGGCCCGCCGGATGATGCATGAGGGATGGTACGGGCTGAGCGAGGCTGACAGGCTGCTGCATGCCGGGGCTTTCAACTGGACCTTCACGCTGGGCACCGGGTTGATGGATCCCTGGAGCGTCGGCGCCACCGCCCTGATCCCGGCCAGCGATGTACCGATCGAGGCGCTGCCGCTTTTGCTCAAACGCCACGATGCGACGATTTTTGCCGCGGCACCCGGGGTTTATCGCAAGCTGCTCAATCATCACGAAAAGCTGGACATGCCCAAGCTGCGTCACGGGCTGGCCGCCGGGGAAAAACTGTCGGAAACGATCCGGCAGGGCTGGAGGGACGCGACCGGCGGCAAGCCGATCTGCGAAGCCTATGGCATGTCCGAATGTTCGACCTTCATTTCCGCCAGCCCGGACAATCCGGCGACGGAGGGATCGCTGGGCCGGCCGCAAAGGGGGCGCCGGATCGCGATCCTCGGACCTGACGGACCGGTCGAGCGTGGCATCGAAGGTATCATCGCCGTCGATCGGCGCGATCCCGGCCTGATGCTGGGCTATTTCGGCGCCGAGGACGAAACCGCGGCCCGGTTCCAGGGCGACTGGTTCGTGACCGGCGATCACGGCGTGATGCGCGCCGACGGCCAGATCGATTACGCCGGGCGCGGCGACGACATGATGAATGCCGGCGGTTACCGGGTGTCGCCGCTGGAAGTCGAGGCCGCGCTGCATGGCATTCCGGGCATTCGTGAAATCGGGGTGACCGACGTGGAAATCAAGGCCGATACGCGCATCATCGTGGCCTTCTACACGGCAGACCAGCCGCTTGACGAAACCGCGCTGAACGCGTTCGCACAGCAGAACCTGGCCCGTTACAAGCAGCCGCGGGCCTGGGTGCGGATCGACCAGATGCCGACAAACCCAAACGGAAAGCTGTCGCGCAAGGGGCTGAAGCCGCTTTTCCAGGCGAAGTAACGAGCGTTTGATGCGCCGGGGCTTTCCTGATACCCGCATTTGTCCCAGACAGGGGGCACGCAACAAAGGAAACTCATGATGGAAAAAGCGGTCAAGCTCGATATCCTGTCGGACCCGATCTGCCCCTGGTGCTATATCGGCAAGACCTATCTGGACCGTGCACTGGAACAGCGGCCGAACCATCCGTTTGTCATCGAATGGCACCCGTTTCAGCTGAACCCGGAGATGCCGCGCGAAGGCATGGACCGGCGCGCCTATCTCGAAGCCAAATTCGGCGGCAAGGACGGGGCGGTCAAAGCCTATATGCCGGTGGTCGAACATGCAAAGAAGGCCGGGCTTTCGATCGATTTCGAGGCCATCAAGAGAACCCCCAATACGCTGGACGCGCATCGCCTGATCCACTGGGCGGCGATCGAGAGGCGGCAGACCGCCGTAGTATCCGCATTGTTTGCGGCCTATTTCAAGGAAGGTCGCGATATCGGCGACCGGGACACGCTGTGCGATATCGCCGACAGCGTCGGGATGGATGCGGCGATGGTGCGGCGTCTGCTGTCAACGGATGCCGACGAGGAAGAAATCCGCAACCGAGATGCGTCGGCGCGGCAGATGGGGGTGAATTCGGTCCCCACCTTCATCGTGGCAAGCCGGCACGCCGTGCCCGGCGCGCAGGGAACCGATCTATGGCTGAAGGTGATCGACGAAATCATGGCGGGCGCGGAAGGCTGATCCCACGCATCGGTGACAGCCCCCTTGCCTGACGTCGGGGCACCGTATTTCCCACATATGGCCTTTGCCCGGGCACCGTGATAGCGCCCAAGGGTCGCTTTTGACGATCCACTTGAAAGCTCAGAATGTCCCAACGCGCGCCTTTGTCCCGTGTCGAGTTCATCGCCATGCTGGCGATGCTGTTCGCCACCGTCGCCTTTTCCATCGATTCCATGCTGCCCGCCCTGCCCGAAATCGCGCGGGAACTGAGTCCGGAAAACGCCAACCGCGCCCAGCTGGTGTTGACCAGCTTCGTTCTGGGGATGGGCGTGGGGACGTTCTTCACCGGTCCGCTGTCCGACATGTTCGGGCGCAAGCCGGTGATCCTTGCGGGCGCCGGGCTCTATATCGCGGGTGCTGCGATGACATATTCTGCCCAAGGGTTGGAACTGGTATTGGCAGCACGGGTGATCCAGGGGCTTGGCGCGGCTGCGCCGCGCGTGGTCGGGCTTGCCATCGTTCGTGACCTCTATGCCGGGCGCGGCATGGCCCGGATCATGTCTTTTGCGATGATGGTCTTCACGCTGGTGCCCGCGGTGGCGCCGCTGATCGGATCGTGGATCATCGTGCTGTCGGATTGGCGCGGTATCTTCATTGCCTTCATCCTGTTTGCGCTGTTTTCCTCCGGATGGCTGGCGCTGCGGCAAACCGAAACCCTGCCGCGCGAGGCCCGTCGCCCGATGCACCCGGTGGCACTGTGGCAGGCGGTACGGGACATGTTTTCCCACCACACCGTACGATTTTCCATCCTGGCGCAGACGCTGTGCTTTTCGTTTCTGTTCATCTCGATCAGCCTGATCCAGCCGATATTCGACGAAGTTTTCGGCAAGGCCGAAAGCTTTCCCTACTGGTTCGCCGGCATGGCCCTTATGTCCGGCTCGGCCAGCCTTCTGAATGCCGCGCTGGTGATGCGCTATGGCATGCGGGTGCTGGCGACATTCGCGCTGGCCACGCAGGCGGGATTGTCGGTGCTGGTAACCGTCATCTGGCTGGCCGGGCTGCAGGGAGATCCGATGTTCTATGTCTTCCTGGTCTGGATGACGACGGTATTTTTCACCGTCGGCCTGACGCTTGGCAATCTCAACGCCATCACCATGGAGCCGCTTGGCCATATTGCCGGTACTGCGGCCAGCGTCAGCGGCGGCTTGGCCACCGTGTTTGGGGCGGCGGTTGCCGCGCCGGTCGGATTGGCGTTCAACGGCACGCCGCTGCCGCTCACCCTTGGTGTCGCCACGGCAGCGGTGCTGGGCTGGGCGTCACTGCAATACATCCGCCGGATCGAGGACCGCGGGTTTATCTGAGGTCTCGGCGATCGTCGTCCGCTGGCCCGAAGACCGGGGCGAGTCTTGCAGGTGCTGCAATGCAGTATTGCATTCGCTGAAATAGACGGATCGGTCGTCCTATGGCATATTTAGGTCATGAATTCTGACCAAATATCAACC
>JAWVXM010000019.1:0-21508 GCA_033723255.1 Thalassovita sp. | reverse complement strand
TGGCGCGGGTCGGCGCCCGGTTCCAGGCGCGGCTGGACCGCCGGGTATTCGACGCCGTGATTCGCAAGTCGGCATTGAAACCGGACGAACATTCGGCCACCGGGCTGCGCGATCTGCAAGCGGTGCAGCGGCTGATCAGTTCCCCGGCCCTGACCGCCTTCTTCGATATTCCGTGGACGCCGTTTTTCCTGTTCGGGATCATGATCTTTCACCCGTGGCTGGGCTATCTGGCGATCAGCGGCGGGGCCATCCTGATCCTGATCACGATCGCAAACCAGGTGTTCACCCGGCAACCGTTGACGCAGGCGAACCAGGCGATGGTCGCGTCCGAACACACCGCGTCCCGATTACAGGCCGAGGCGGAATCGGTTCAGGCCATGGGCATGCGCGACGCGACTTTCCAACGCTGGCAAACCGATCGCAACACGGCGCTGCAGAACTATATCGCGGCCAATGATTCCGGCGGCAGTTTCTCCGTCTTTTCCAGGGTCTTCCGGCAATTCCTGCAATCGGCGATGCTGGGGCTGGGGGCTTATCTGGTGCTTCACGACGAACTGACGCCGGGCGCGATGATCGCCGGGTCGATCCTGCTGGGCCGGGCGCTGGCCCCGATCGAGGTGCTGATCAACCAATGGTCGGTGGTGCAGCGCGCCACGAAAGGATGGCACAGCCTGGCGGAACTTCTGTCATTGGTGCCGCCCGAACCACAACGCACCCCGTTGCCCACGCCCAAGGCGAAACTCGAAGTGCAAAGCCTGACCGTGGTGCCGCCGGGCGAAGCGCAGGCGACATTGCGTGTGGTGAATTTCACCCTGCCGCCGGGCACCGCCCTGGGGGTGATCGGGCCGTCCGGGGCCGGGAAGTCATCGCTGGCCCGGGCGATCACCGGGTTGTGGCGGCCGGCGGGGGGCAAGATCCGGCTCGACGGGGCGACGTTGGATCAATACGACCACACGGTGCTTGGCCAGCTGATCGGCTATCTGCCGCAGCGGGTGGAGCTGTTCGACGGCACCATCGCCGACAATATCGCCCGGCTGTCGCCCGATCCCGACCCGGCCAAGATCGTGGCCGCGGCCAAGCGCGCCGACGCGCATCAGATGATCCTGAAACTTCCCAACGGTTATGACACCCGTGTGACATCGTCCGGCGGGCGGCTATCGGGCGGGCAGATCCAGCGGATCGGGCTGGCCCGCGCGATGTATTCCGACCCGGTGATCCTGGTGCTCGACGAACCCAATTCGAATCTCGACAACGAAGGGTCGGTGGCGCTGAATGCGACGATCAAGACGATGAAGTCGGAAGGCAAATCGGTGCTGATCATGGCCCACCGCCCGGCGGCGATTCAGGAATGCGACCTGCTGCTGATGCTGGATAACGGGACCGCCAAGGCCTTCGGCCCGAAGGATGACGTTCTGCGCGAAGTGGTGAAAAACGCCCAGCAGATTCAGCAGAGCTCCGGGCAGGGGGGCGTGCAATGAACGCGACGCCGCCGAAACCCTTTTCCACCCGGACCCCGCTGTTCATCGGGCTGCTGGCGCTGGCAACCCTGCTGGGCGGCTTCGGCGCCTGGGCGACGCTGACGCAAATCGCGGGTGCCATCGTTGCCGGCGGCCAGATCGTGGTCGAACAGAACCGCCAGGTGGTCCAGCATCCCGATGGCGGGGTGATCTCCGAACTGCTGGTGGACGAGGGCGATTTCGTTCAGGCCGACCAGCTGCTGATCCGGCTCGATCCGACGGAACTGCAATCCGAACGGATCATCATCGAAGGCCAGCTGTTCGAACTGATGGCAAGGCGCGGGCGGCTCGAAGCGGAACAGGATGGCCGGTCGGATATCCGGTTCGACCCGCTGTTGCTTCGGGTTGCGGCGGAAAATCCCGATGTCCGGGCCCTGATCGACGGTCAGGAACGCCTGCTTGCCGCGCGCGATGCCTCGGTCCGGCGGGAAACCGAGCAGCTTGAAAAGCGCAAGGCGCAAATCAGCAGCCAGATCGAAGGCATAGATGCACAGAAACAGGCCCTGACCCGGCAATTGGCGCTGATCGAGGAGGAACTGGTCAGCCAGCAATCCCTGCTTGAGCGCGGCCTTGCGCAGGCTTCGCGCGTTCTGGCGCTGCAGCGCGAACAGGCCGGGTTGAGCGGGCAGGTCGGGGAACTGATCGCACAGGCGGCGCAGGCCGAAGGACGGATCACCGAGATCGAGATCGAAATCCTCAAGCTGGACACCGCCCGCCGGGAAGAAGCGGTGTCGCGCCTGCGCGACCTGCAATACCAGGAACTGGAACTGACCGAAAAACGCCGCGCCCTGCTGACCCGGCTGAACCGGCTGGACATACGCGCGCCGGTTTCGGGCATCGTTTACGGGCTGCAGTTCTTCACCCCGCGATCGGTGATCCGGCCGGCGGATCCGGTGATGTATCTTGTGCCGCAGGACCGGCCGTTGGTAATCGCGGCTCAGGTCGAAACCATCCATATCGATCAGGTCTATCCCGGACAGGACGTGATCCTGCGTTTCCCGGCCCTGAACCAGCGCACCACGCCGGAACTGAACGGGTTGGTGAGCAAGGTATCGGCGGACGCCTTCAGCGACGAAGCGACCGGACGGTCCTATTACCGTGCGGAAATTCTGGTGAAGGACGGCGAAATGGCGCGGCTGCCCGAAGGGGTGACTTTGGTGCCCGGCATGCCGGTGGAAACCTTCATCCGCACCGCCGACCGCACGCCGCTGGCCTATCTGGTCAAGCCGCTGACCGACTATTTCGCCAAGGCCTTCCGCGAATGACGCGCCCTGTGACGCCCGTGCTTTGACATTGCATTCGCGGCGCAGGGCGTTAGCGTCGCGGCTGAACAGATCCCGACAGGAGAAAGATCATGACCGGACAAATCGAATCGCGCCTGGCCGAGCTGGGAGTGACCCTGCCAGACGCCCCTGCACCCGCCGCCAATTACGTACCCTTTGTTCAGACCGGCGACCTGGTTTTCGTGTCCGGCCAGATTTCGAACGGCCCCGACGGGCTCATTACCGGCAAGCTGGGCGCGGATATGACCACCGCCGAGGGCGCCGCCGCCGCCAAGACCTGCGCCATCGCGCTGCTGGCGCAATGCAAGGCGGCCTGTGGCGGCGATCTTGACCGGCTGGTGCGGGTGGTGAAGCTGACCGGCTTCGTCAATTCCACCCCCGATTTCACCGAACAGCCGCAGGTCGTGAACGGATGTTCCGATTTCCTGGTCGAAGCTCTTGGCGAGATGGGCAAGCATTCGCGTTCGGCCGTGTCCGCAGGCGCATTGCCGCTGGGCGTCGCGGTGGAAATCGAGGCGATCTTCCAGATCAAATGACCCGGCTGCCGGACGCGTTTCTGACCGTCCCGATCGCACATCGGGCGCTGCATGACGTTGCCCGGGGCCGCGCGGAAAATTCCCCTGCGGCGATCCGGGCGGCGATCGCCGCCGGCTACGGGATCGAGATCGACCTGCAACTGTCCTCGGACGGTCAGCCGATGGTGTTTCACGATTACGATCTGGTCCGGTTGACCGGCGAAAAGGGCCCGGTTCAGCGCCGCAGCGCTGCCGAACTTGGCCAGATCACCCTGCTGGGGGGCAAAGACACGATCCCGACGCTGGCGCAGGTTCTGGATCTGGTCGCCGGCCGGGTGGCGCTGCTGATCGAAATCAAGGATCAGGACGGGATCATGGGCGCCAATATCGGCCGGCTGGAACAGGCTGCTGCAAAGGCGCTGCAGGGCTATGCCGGTCCGGTTGCGGTGATGTCGTTCAATCCGCATACGGTGTTGAAAATGGCCACGCTCTGCCCGGATATCCCGCGCGGGCTGACCACCTCTGCCTATCGCGCCGAGGACTGGCAATTGCTGCCCAAGGGCACCCGCGACCGGCTGCGCGAGATCCCCGATTACGACGCGACCGGCAGCTGCTTCATCAGCCATGAGGCCGAAGACCTGACCCGCCCGCGGGTGGCCGACCTGAAACGGCGCGGCGCGGGTATCCTGTGCTGGACCGTCCGATCGCCCGAAGCCGAGGCAGAGGCGCGCAAGGTTGCGCAGAATATCACCTTCGAAGGGTATCTGCCGGAAATCCCGGCTTGATCCATCACTGCTGCACCCCAGATACTGAACGGAGGCAGGGAAACGTGGCATGACGGACCAAAGCGTGGAAATTCAGCTGCCTGGATCGCTGGATCTGGTCGATCCTGCCGATTGGGATGCCTGCGCCTGCCCCGAGCTGCCCGATACCGGACGGCCGCACGATCCGTTCACCAGCTACAGTTTCCTCAAGGCGCTGGAAGACAGCGGGTCGGTCGGGCCGGGCACCGGCTGGCAACCGCAATACCTGATCGCCCGCGCCGATGGGCAGGTCATCGCCTGCGCGCCGCTTTACGCCAAATCCCACAGCCAGGGCGAATACATCTTCGATCACAGCTGGGCCCATGCCTATGAAAACGCGGGCGGGCGGTATTACCCGAAACTGCAGGTCGCAGTGCCTTTCACCCCGGCCACCGGGCGGCGTTTCCTGACACGCCCCGGCTTCGATGCGATCGGGATGGGCGCGCTGATACAGGGCGCGGTACAGGTCGCATCGGACAACGGGCTGTCATCGCTGCACGTCACCTTCTGCAGCGAGGCCGAGGCTCTGGCGGGCGAAAAAATGGGGTTGAGGCACCGCACCTCGCAGCAATTCCACTGGCTCAACCGGGGATATGAAACCTTCGACGATTTCCTCGCCTCGCTCAGTTCCCGCAAGCGCAAGACAATCCGCAAGGAACGCCGGATAGCCAACGATTTCGGCGGCGACATCCGAATGCTGACCGGAGATGATATCAAACCCCATCACTGGGATGCGTTCTGGACCTTCTATCAGGACACCGGGTCGCGCAAATGGGGATCGCCCTACCTGACCCGGTCCTTCTTCGACCTGATCCACGACTCCATGCGCGACGACATCCTGCTGGTGATCGCCGAACGCGACGGGCACCCGATCGCCGGCGCGCTGAATTTCATCGGGGCGGACGCGCTTTACGGCCGATATTGGGGCTGCGTCGAAGATCACCCCTGCCTGCATTTCGAGGCGTGCTATTATCGCGCCATCGAATTCGCCATCGATACCGGACTGTCCCGGGTCGAGGCGGGGGCGCAGGGCGAACACAAACTGGCGCGCGGTTACCTGCCCGCCACCACGTATTCCCTGCACTGGATCGCCGATCCCGGCTTTGCCGAGGCGGTCGCGCAATTTCTGCAGGCGGAACGGGCCGCCGTGGCCGAGGATATCGAAATCCTCACCGCCTACGGCCCATTCCGAAAGACATTTGGGGAGGAACAGGAATGACGGAACTGCTGAGCGATACCGGGCGCAAGACGATGCTGGCACCGCTGTTCAAATCCGGCTGGGCGATGGTTGAGGGCCGCGATGCGATTACCAAGACCTTCGCCTTCGACGATTTCACCGCCGCCTTCGCCTTCATGACGCGTGCTGCGCTCTGGGCGGAAAAATGGGGGCATCATCCGGAATGGACGAATGTTTACAAGACGGTGCATGTAACGCTATCCACGCATGATGTCGGCGGGCTCAGCGCGCTTGACGCGAAACTGGCACGTAAAATGGATCAGCTTGCAGAATGACCCTGACTGAAATCATGTCCGTCGAAGTCTGGAACGGCCAGACCCTCGGCGATTTGCTTACCCTCCAATCCCTGGCCTCGGTCGCCGGATCGGTTCTCGGCGCCATCGCCATTCTCGTCCTCGGCTATGTCCTGGCCGGATGGGCGCGCCGGCGGCTGATCCATCTGGGCGAAAAATACGAAGACCTGGACGACACGCTGTTCAACTTCCTCGGCAATATCACCCGCTACGCGATCATTGGTTTTGCCGTGCTGTTCGTGCTGAACACGTTCGGGGTGCAGACTACCTCTCTCGTCGCGGTGATCGGTGCCGCAGGCCTGGCCATCGGCCTGGCACTTCAGGGCACGCTTTCGAATGTCGCCGCCGGGGTGATGATCGTGCTGTTCCGTCCGATCAAGCTGGGAGATTTCGTGCAGGTGGGCGGCCAGACGGGCACGGTGCGGAATATTTCGCTGAACTATATCGAACTGAGCAGCCCCGATAACGTGCAGACGATCATTCCCAACGCCAATGTCTGGGGCAACACGATCACCAACTATTCGGTCTATGACACCCGCCGCGCCGAATGGGTGTTCGGGGTCGGCTATGATGCAGACCTGAAACTGGCGGAGGATACCATTCGCAAGGCCTTGCTGGACGATCCGCGCGCGCTGACCGATCCAGAACCGTTCCTGCAGGTCAACAATCTGGGCGATTTCTCGGTCGATTTCCTGGCCCGCGTCTGGGTCAAATCGCCTGATTACTTCGCCTATCAGACCGACATGAAACGCAAGGTGAAAGAAGCGCTTGACGAGGCAGGGATCGACATTCCCTTCCCGACACGGACCGTTATCCAAGCCTGAGATCAGGCCGTGCGCGGCGCGCGGCCTGCCGCGTTCGCAACATCATATACCCGGACAAAAAAGCGCGCCCCCGAACCAATCAGGGGCGCGCAAATCCGTTGTTGCTCTCAGTCCGGGGATCACGCGGCCGAAGCGACCAGCTCCATCGTGTTGGTATAGGCGTCCAGCGCGATCGCGTTGGTCGTCACCGAAGCGTCAGCCGTCGCGCTTTCCTCAGCCACATCAGCGGTCGCCTCGGCCAGTTCAGCCGCAACAGCTTCTTCGCTCGTTTCAGCGGCAGCCACTTCTTCAGCAGCGACTTCTTCGAGCAGTTCAGACGCTTCGTCCGCCTCGGAGGTCGCCTCGATGGTTTGTGCCAGCTTCATTGCCTCGCTGGGTGCCGCCTCTGCCGGCGCCTCCGCGGGGGCAGCATCCGCCACGACCCCGGTGGCCACTGTGTCCTCGGTGATTGCGGGTGTCTCTGCCGTTTCAAAAGCCTCGGCGCCGTCAACCGGCGCGGCAGCCTCTGCGGTGTCGGTCGCCACCGGGTCGGCGGCTTCCGTGCCCGTGCTCTGCGACGTTTCCAGACGGTTCATCACGGCATGCGTCCCGCCCGGATGAAACCCGTGCGGGTGACGTGTCCAGCCAACGCGGCGGCCCGGAAGATCGGCCGCCGAATCGAATTCTTCTGCGGTCAGTTTTCCGTCGCCGTCGCCATCGATCGCCGCAAAGGTGTCGACGCTCATTTTCCGGCCCAGCCGGGTGCCCTGAAGTTCGTCGGCGGCCACGCCGCCATCTGCGTTCCGATCGAACTTGGCGACCAGCCCGTCGCCGAGCGATGTTTCCGCAGAAGCCTCGGCCCGAACCTGACCGTGGCGATGACCGTGCCCCATCATCGGGGACATCGAGACAGAAGACATTACGTTCATTTCCTAAACCCTCACCGTAAACCTTACTGTCCCCGGTAACGGCACCGACCCCCGCCATGTTTAGGAAAACAAGGCCTGCGCGCGTCTTTCCGGTGCCCGGAGGCGGCTCTCAGACCCCACCCGGAACGGGCTGCGGCAGCCCCCTGACGGGAGATGCCTCAATGTGAACAACAACTTGCGATCCGGTCGGCGGGAAACCGCTCGGCGGTGCCTTTTACATCGCCGCCAGCACGGCTTCGCCGCTGGATACTTCGCATCCACGGGTCTGTTCGGGCTGGAACAGCGTCACCACCCCGTCCTCGACCACCATCACATAACGCTTCGAGCGCCCGAAGAAGCCCGAGATCGGGGCGTCGAAATCCATTCCGATGGCCTTGGTATAGGCGCCGTCGGCATCGGCCAGCAGGGTGATCCCGGCCTCGGTCGCGCCGGTGGCCTTTCCCCATTCCTTCATCACGAAGGGGTCGTTGACGCTGATGCAGATGATTTCGTCCACGCCCTTTTCGGCGAACTGGTCCCTTGTGCGGATGAAGCTGGGCATATGCGCCGATTGGCAGGTGGGCGTGAAGGCGCCCGGCAGTCCGAAGATCACGACCTTGCGGCCACGAAGCTTTTGCTCGAGCGATACGGTTTCCGGACCATTTTCACCGATGCGCGACAGATCGGCCTGCGGCAGGCGATCCCCAACAGAAATTGTCATTGTCAACTAACGTCCCTGATTGCGTTTCCTGTAAACGCTCATATAGGGTTCGCACCGAACCCGTCAGCAAGAATCTTCGTGGAGGGGCCATCATGAAAAAGGTCGTTGTCATCGGTGCCGGACAGGCCGGATCGTCGCTTGTCGCCAAATTGCGTAACGAGGGCTTTACCGGCCCGGTCACCTTGATCGGCGAAGAGCATGTGCCCCCCTATCAGCGCCCGCCGCTATCAAAGAAATACCTGCTGGGCGAAATGGAACTGGAACGGCTGTTCCTGCGTCCCGAAAGCTTCTACGCGGAAAACGACATCACACTGCAGCTGGAGGAAACGGTGGAGGCGATCGACCGCAAGGACAAGGTGGTAATCGCCGGCGGCGAAGCCATTCCCTATGACGAACTGGTGCTGGCAACCGGATCGGTGCCGCGGCGCCTGCCCGGCGCGATCGGTGGCGAACTGGATGGCGTTTACGTGGTGCGCGACCTGAAGGACGTGGACAGCATGGCGCCGGAATTCCGCGAAGGCGCCCGCGTGCTGATCGTCGGCGGCGGCTATATCGGGCTGGAAGCGGCGGCGGTGGCGGCCAAGAAAGGCCTGCAGGTCACCTTGGTGGAAATGGCCGACCGCATCCTGCAACGGGTCGCTTCGCCGGAAACCTCGGATTATTTCCGCGCCCTGCACAAATCGCACGGCGTCGATATCCGCGAAGGTGTCGGGCTCGACACCCTGATCGGCGAGGGCCGCGTTTCGGGCGCGAAGCTGAGCGATGGCAGCGAACTGGACGTCGATTTCGTCATCGTCGGCGTCGGCATCACCCCCGCTACCGCGCTGGCCGAAGCTGCGGGCATCGAGATCGACAACGGTATCAAGACCAACGAGCTGGGCCAGACCAGCGATCCGCATATCTGGGCGGCGGGCGATTGCGCGTCCTTCCCCTACAAGGGCGGTCGCATTCGGCTGGAATCGGTGCCCAACGCCATCGATCAGGCCGAATGCGTGGCCGAAAACATCATGGGCGCGGGCAAGACCTATGTGCCGAAACCCTGGTTCTGGTCCGACCAGTACGACGTAAAACTGCAGATTGCCGGGCTCAACGCCGGCTACGACCGCGTCATCACGCGCCAAGGCGACAAGGAAGGATCGGTGTCCTTCTGGTATTACAAGGGCGATGAATTGCTGGCCGTCGACGCCGCCAACGATCCGCGCGCCTACATGATCGGCAAGCGGCTGATCGACGGCGGCAAATCCCCCGCGCCCGATCTGGTGGCCGAGCCGGCAACCGACATGAAAGCGTTGATGAAGGCATGAGGATCGTCGCGGGCGCTTTCAAGGGCCGCGCGCTGGCCTCGGTCGGCAAGGGCGATCCCGGCGCGCATCTGCGCCCGACCACCGACCGTACCCGCGAAAGCCTGTTCAACATGCTGATGGGCGGGCGGTTCGGCGATCCGATCACCGATGCGCGTGTGCTGGACCTGTTCGCCGGGACCGGAGCGTTGGGGTTGGAGGCGCTTTCGCGCGGGGCGGCGCATGTGACCTTCGTCGATGACGGCGCCAAGGCGGGCAGCCTGATCAGGCAGAATATCAGGATCTGCGAGGCACAGGCGCAGACCAGGCTGATCCGCCGCGACGCGCGCAAGCTGCCGGAAAACCCGGGCGATCCCTATGACCTGATCTTCCTCGACCCGCCCTATGGCAAGGGTCTGGGTGAAATCGCCCTGCGGGCTGCGATGAACGGAAACTGGATCGCCGAGGGCGCGCTGATCGTCTGGGAAGAAAGCGCCGCCATCACCGTGCCCGAGGGCCTGACCCAGCTCGACGCGCGCAGATACGGCGACACCACGATCAACCTGCTGGAAGCCTGATCATTCGACCTGCAATTCGACCCGGTCCGACCTTCCCTTCGCATCGATCACCGACAGGCGCATGAAACCCTTGCCGACCGGGTCAAGCTCTGCCTGCCTTTGGAAATGGCCGGTCAGCACCGGATTGCCATTTGCCAACACGGTAAAGGGCGGCACCCCGTCGCGCAGCTTCAGCACCAACCCGCCGCCGTCCAGCGCCAAACGTGCACCATCCGGCGGAAAAGCCAGTTTCGGCGCATCCGGTTCCGGTTCGAACACGGCGTGGCGGCCGCGGAACCGCCGCAGCGGTAGGGGCAGGTCCGCCGTTCCGACGATCAGCGTCTCGGGCGGGGGCGGCGGCAACGGGTCGAGCTCCGGCTTCAGCCGCTGGAACGCCTTGAACAGAACGGGCGCCGCCAGATCACCGCCGAAAGCGCCGGGCACCGGCGTGCCGTCGGGCCGCCCGATCCAGACCCCGATCACATGGGACCCGTCGAACCCGACCGCCCAGGCATCGCGATGGCCATAGGAGGTGCCGGTCTTGTAGGCCAGGTGGTTGCGCGGCGCGCCCGGCGGCGGCGCCAGCCCCGACAGGATGTGCCCGACCTGCCACGCGGCGGAGCGGCTGACGATCCGCTGTCCGGTCTGCGAAACGCCGTGCATCGACAGCGGCATTGAGCGCCCTTCATTGGCCAGCCCGGCATAAAGCTGCACCAAGTCATGCAGGGTGATCCCCACCCCGCCAAGCGCCACCGCCAATCCCGGTTTGCCGCCCGGGATCACCGGCGCCGCCCCGGACCGGCGCAGCGCCGCCATCAGCCGCGCTGGTCCGATTTCTTCCGTCAGCAGAACGACCGGGATATTGAGCGATTCCTGCAGTGCCGCCGTGACCTTGATTTCCCCCCGGAACATCCCGTCGAAATTCTGCGGCGCGTAGGACCCGAAGGCGACCGGGCGGTCATAGATCAGGGTTTCGGGATGGACCAGCCCCCGGTCGAACCCCATCGCATAGACCAGCGGCTTCAATGTCGAACCGGGCGACCGGATCGCGCGGGTCATGTCGACGAACCCCTGCCCGCGCCCCGGCGCGTAACTGCGCGACCCGACCGAGGCGAGGATCTCGCCGCTGCGATGATCGGCGGCAAGTATCGCGATGGACAACCGGTCGGATTGACCCCGCAGCGACAGCTCGGCCAGTTCCTCCAGCCCCGCCTGCAGCCCGGCATCGAGCGTCAGGTCGATCCGGCCGCGATCGGGCTGCAGGCTACGCGCGTGATCCGCCGCGTGGGCGGCCAGCGCCGGGAATGGGCGGCGGGTTCGCGGTACGGGGTCGAAAGCGGCCGCGACCCTGTCCTCGGCGCTCAGGATACCCGCTGCCTCGACCCGCGCCAGAACCCGTTCCCGGGCATTTTCCGCCCCCTGCGGGTGACGATCCGGGCGGCGCGCCTCGGGCGATTGCGGCAGGGCGACCAGCAAGGCGGATTCCGCGGGGGTCAGCCGACGCGGTTCCTTGCCGAAATAGCTCAGCGCAGCAGCCCGCACCCCTTCGATATTGCCGCCGAACGGAGCCAGCTGCAGGTAGAGATCAAGGATCGCGCCCTTGCCGATCCGGCGTTCCAGCGCCAGCGCCACCCGCATCTGCCGCAGCTTGCCGGGCCACGATCCGGTGCCGCCGACCTCAAGCAACCGCGCCACCTGCATCGTCAGGGTCGATCCGCCCGACACGATCCGCCGGTGCCAAAGCGCCTGCCCGGCGGCCCGGATCAGCGCAAGAATGTCGATGCCGCCATGGCGCCAGAACCGCCTGTCTTCATAGGCGAGCAGCATGTCGATATAGCTGGAACCAACCTGATCGCGCGCCACCGGCAGCCGCCACAAACCATCCGCGACCGTATAGGCGCGCAACAGCGTCCCGTTCCGGTCACGCACCTCGCCCGAGGTTTCGACGATCAGCGGCGGCAATTCGGTGCGGGCCACCCAACCATCGACCCCGTCGCGCAGCCCGGCCCCGACAAGTAGCAAGACCACCAGAAGGAAGGGCCAGAGCCGTTTCATTCCGTGATCCGCACCCGTTCCGATGCGGTATTGGCGCGATATTGCGGCCGGTACATGTCTTCGACCGTGGCCGCCGGGTGGTGGAATTCGCCCGGCGAAATCGCCCGCACGATATAGGCCAGATCGAACGGATCATCGCCGTGGTGATCAACCGCCGCCAGGAACCGTTCGGCACGGAATTCGCTATGTACGGCCTCGACCGGATCAAGCCAGTCCAGCGCCCGGACATCGCCCTGTTCCAAAAGGTGCGGATTGTCGATTTCGAACCCCGCCGGCAGCGGGTCGTTGACCATCAGCCGCGCCCCCATCGCTTCGAACGGCGTCACGGTAAGAACCGTCACCAGACGCATGCCGGTCCGGATCTGTTCCTGCGTGATCTCTTCCCCCTCGGTGGTGAAATAGCGGCGATCGACACGGTATCCGTAGCCGCCCTGTTCCACCGCGCCCTCGGCTACGCCGGTGATGGTCAGGGTGATCGGCGTTGTCCCGCCCGACATATTGTGGATCGCCATTGGCTGGGCGCCGACCTGATCTTCGAACATCCGCGCAAACGGCCCCTTGGCCGGCAGGCCATCGATTTCCAGCCCGGTCAGCGACGGATCCCTCACCAGAGCCTTCGCGGCAAGCAGTGACCAGGTGGCTTCCTGCGTCGACATTCCCCGGTCCTCCGCACTGATCCTGTGCAGCAGTGCGTCGCGGTCCACCGCTTCGCTGCCCGCGTCCACGGCAAGCGACAGCACCCCGGCCATGTCGCGCAGCGCGGTGCCGTAATCGACGCGCAGTTGCGTTGTGTCCTCTGCGGGCTGCCGTTCGATCATCCGGGCGGCGCGGGAAAACATCGCATCGGCCCGGGTCTGATCGCCGTAATAGGCCAGCGCCGCCCCCAACTGCGCCGCGGCCAGGGGCGTCGTGAACGCATCGGCCTTCACATCCGCATAGTACCGCAGGTCGCCCATCGCCGCCGCTCCTTCGCGGGCCAGCACCATCAGCGCATAGGCCAGATCATGACCGCCCTCGTCGAAATCGGGGGCATAGTTCACCCGGTTGCGCAGGTTGTCCATCGCCATGCGGAACGCCTGTTCGGGCACGTCGTGGCCTTCCGCCCGGGCCCGGCTGAGAAAATCGGAGACATAGGCATCAAGCCAGAAATCCCCCGATTCCGCCCGCCACAGACCGAACGCGCCGTTGGTGTCCTGCCGTGTCAGCACCTTGTCCACCGCCTGCTCGACCCGCAGCCGGACACGATCAGCACCTCCAAACCCGAGCGCCTCGCTCAACTGACCGAGATAAAGTAGCGGCATCGCCTGGCTCGTCACCTGTTCGGTACAGCCGTAGGGATACCGGTCGAGCGACGCCAGAAGCGCCGGTGCGTTGAGCCGGGCCAGCGGACCGGCCGCCACCACCGCCGATCCGGTGCCGGGCCGCAGGCCGGCAAAGACATTATCGTCGAGCGTGAAGGTCTTGCCCGCATCCAGCGAAAACCGACGCGTCTGCGATATCAATGGGTCGTTGTTGCGCACCCCGATCGCCAGGTCCTTGATCAGATGCCTGCCCTCCGGCGTGGTCAGCGCCACGCGAATGGAATGATCGCCCACGTTGCCCGCCAGCACTGGCAGGCTCAGCTCCGCCTTGCCCTTCTCGGCCAGCGTGACAGTATCCGGCACATCGCCGGTCAGGCTCAGGCCATCGGCGGCAACCTGCAGATCCATCTGCCCCGCCGGTCCCGTCGCGTGGACGATTTCCAGCAACAGCCGGCTTTGATCCCCCGGCGACAGGAAACGCGGCAGGCTGGCGGTGACCACCACCGGGTCGCGTACCAGGATATCCGCCTCGGCCTGTCCCACCCCGGACTTCGACCAGGCCACGGCCATCAGCCGTACCGTGCCATTGAAAGCAGGCAGATCGAAGCCGACCTCGGCCCGGCCATCAGGCCCGAGTGTGACCGGGCCGGTGAAATAGGAAACCAGTTCCTCGGTCGGGGGCGGCGACTGGAACCGCGCGGCCAAGCCCGCATCACCACCGGAACGGACCTGTCCCATCGCGCCGTTCATGCCGTCGATCAGGCGGCCGTAAAGGTCGCGGATTTCCACGCCAAGCCGGCGCTGTCCGAAATAGTGATCCGACGGATCGGGGCTGTCGAAACCGGTCAGGTTCAAAATCCCCACATCCACCGCCGCTACGGTGACGAAGGCTTCCTCGCCCTCTTTCACCCCGTCGACCGTCACCGACGCGGCCAGCGGCCCGCGCGGATCGGCCTCTTGCGGGGCATTGATCTGCACCTGAAGCTGCTTTTCACCGGGATCGACCTTGGCATAGCTCAGCCCCAAGGACCGCGCGGGGTTGCGCCCGGCGGCGACATCCATCGGCCGAATCACCGAAGCGGTCACATAGGCGCCCGCCCCCCAGTCATCTGTCACCTCGAGAAGGATCAGGTTTTCGCCCTCGGTGACCTCGACCGCCTTCATCGCGATCACCCGGTTGGACATCACCGTGATCAGCGCCTTGCCGGCATAGCGCGGCACCAGCCGCAGCCGGGCAACATCGCCGCTGCGATATTCCGGCTTGTCCAGAGACAGTTCCAGCGTGTCGGGCGTGGTGCTGGTATCGGCAGGCGCGTACCAACCGGCATAGAAGGAACTGGACGCCGACACGTAATCGCCGCCCTGCCGTTCCACCACCAGTTCGTAATTGCCCCAATCGACCGGCACGCTGACCTGCATGGGATCCGCGCCAAGGGTTCCTTCGCCGCTCGCAACGGGCTGACGGGTGGTGATCGGTTCCCATTTCCAGTCGCCCCATTGCTGATACCACTGGTATCGGCGGCTCACCCGGTTCACGGTCCAGCGCACCGGCATGTCGATCTTTTCCAGGTCGGGCCCGAGCGCGACCACCTGTAATTGCGCCTCGCCGCCCTCGGGGACCACCCCGTCGAACATCTGGCGGATGCCGATGACCGGTTGCGCCGGCGCCAGCGCCCGGGAAAGCTGGCGTTCCACCGGACGGCCCGATCCTTCGGTGACGCTGACCCGGATATCGGCCTGCAACGGGCGGTCGGCATCCGCCACCACGGGCAACGGAACGGGAACGACGGCAACACCTTCGTCATCGGTTTCGCCACCGCTGAAAAATTCCGTGCGCCGCAGGAAACTTTCATCCTGACGGCCAAAGCGATAGCCGGGGAAAGCTTTCAGTTCCGGCGCCTCGGACAAAACGACCGACCCGTCTATCCACAGCCCGCCCGCGGGCGCACCGAACAGGTATTTCGCGTCCACCGTCAGCGGCGGTTCATCCCCCGGGCGCATCGCGTAATCGGGAAGGGACAGGGTGAAATCGATCCGTTCGGGCAGGAAATCCTCGACCAGAACGGTCTGGCTGGCAAGCGCCGGCTGATCGGGGTCGGCCTTGATGTCCAGCCGCCAGGATCCGCGCGGAACAGTGTTGCCAAGCGCGAAGGTAAAGATATGGCCGCCGGCCCGGTCTCGTGTCGAAAGCAAACGCGCATATTCCACCCCGTCGGGGCGGGTCAGAATGGCGGTGACTGGCAGGCCCTCGATCGCTTCGGCCACGCCGTTGCGGGCCAGAACGGTGGCGTTGATCGCTTCACCCGCGCGATAGGCGCCGCGATCGCTGGTCAGGAAAACGTCGATCGGCGGGCTGGGTTCGCGCCCTTCCACTCCGCGATCGGACAGGTCGAATGCCGGGTCCTTCAGCGACAGGAAGGTCAGGTCGCTGTCGCCCTTCGCCACGGTCAGAAGCGCGGGGGCCGATGCCCCCAGGCCCCGGGTCAGCCCCGCATCGAATACCGCGTGCCCCCCGGCATCGGTTTCCACTTCGCCCAGCACCCGGTTCGATTGCGAAACCAGCACCGCCTTGGCCCCGGCAACGGGTTCGGCATCGCCAAGCCCACGCACGAAGACATGCAGCCCGTCGGCGCCGCCCAAGGTGGTGACGCCCAGATCGGACAGCACGAACCACTGCGTTGCCAGCATGTCTTCATACGGATCGTCCCCCAGCACCCGCGCCGACAACGCATAGATCCCGGCCGGAAGATTGGCGATGATATCGCCCACCGGCAGGCGGGTCGTCATGTCGCGGTTCAATTCGTTGCGCACCTCGCCGGTGCCTTCCCAGATCGTTTCGGCGATCAGCGCGTCGAAATCGGCCTGTTCCCAGTAATTCAGCGGCCGCCCGAAATACTGCCCCTGGAACACCCGAAGCATGTTGCGGTCACTGACCTGGCGCAAAGTGAGGTCGAGCGTATCGGCATTCACCGTTTGCACCGGCAGTGCCGCGTCGGGCGATTTCGGCAGGACATAGGCACGGCCCGAGAACCGCACCGAGGGGCTGCGATCGCGCACGTACTGGGTGATGGTCACGTCCTTGGCCAGTTTTTCGCCGCTGGCCGCGGGCAAACCTTCGCGGAAGATCAGGCTGTAGCGTTCCCCGTGATCCAGCCCGTCGACGCAAAGCCGGCCCCCGCTGACCGAAACCGACATATCGGCACCGGGCAGCTTGACGAAGGGCGCGTAGTCGACGCCGGATTTGACCAGAGCCTCGGAAAACTCGGCGCAGATGCGCGGATTGGCGTTGTCGCTTTCGGCAAGGTGTTCGGTGATGCGGAACCCGTATTTGCCGATCGCATCGTCCAGCGCCGCGTTCAGTTCGGCCCAGTTCGGTTGCTTGTCCAGCGCCAGGCGCAGCGCCGGGATCATGTCACGGCCGCGCCGGTTGGCCTCGAACGCCTCGGCCATGACTTGCAGGCTGCTGGCGGTCAGGGCCGGGTTCTCGGCCCGCAGATAGGCGTTGATCGCAGCCGACAGGGCGCGGCGCTGATACAGGCTCCTGTTGTTCTGGCTCCCCTCGGCAGCCAGCAGCGACAGGCGGCCATATTCCAGCCACTGATCGGCGCTGTCGGTATGCGACACCGCCGCGCCCATCCAGCGCATCGCGTTGACCCAGTCCTGCTGCTGGCGCCGATCCCGCGCCGCGTCCAGCAAGGCGCGAGTCGCATACTGCCCCGACGGATGGCTCCAGCCGATTTTCTGCGCCTGCCGCCGCGCCGCGCTGATGCCATTGGAACCAAGGAAGGGTGCTTCGGCGGCTCGCATCGCCGCGAGCCCGAACAGGCGGTCGGGGGTTTCGATGATCTCGGCCGACCATGCGCCTTCATAGGGCTGCCTGTCGGTGATGTCCGATTTCGGGAAACAGGCGCTCGATTTTTCGTTAAAGGTAAATGCCTTGCAGTTCGGATCGGACAGGCAGGCCCGTTCGCAGGCATCGTAATCGGTGTCGAACAGCGCCTGCAGATCGGAGCCATAGAAATCGACATCGCGGGTCAGGACGTAGCGTCGCTCCGGCAGCTCGTCCGAGGCAGCGGCGGGCGTGGCAAGGAAAAGGGCTGCAAAAAGGCCGAGAAAAATACGTCGCATAAGGCGGCTCCTGAAAGGATCAGTTGCCGCGATGCTGGCACGGGGGGGGCGGATTTGGCAAGGAAAACAGGCGCCTCGCCCTTATTCATGCCCTCTGGTCAGATGTCAGGCTGGTGGCGGTCAGACCGCTGCGGCCTTCGCCGCCGTTTCGCTGCGCAGGAACACCCATCGGTCGCCCTCGCTCAGATCGGGATTGAAACGGTATCCGCCGGTGTCGAAATCGCGGATGCCTTCGGGATCGGTCAACCGGCGCTGGATGATGAAACGGGCCATCGCACCCCGGGCGCGCTTGGCATAGAAGCTGACGATTTTCGCCACGCCCGCCTTTTCTTCCATGAAGACCGGGGTGATCACCCGCAGCTTCAGCGCCGAAAGGTCCACCGCGCCGAAATATTCCTGGCTGGCGCAGTTGATCAGGGTATCGGTGCCGATTTCCGCTGCCTGCGCGTTCAGCGCCTCGGCGATGTCTCCGCCCCAGTATTCATAGAGGTTCTTGCCACGCGGGTTCCGCAACCGGCTGCCCATTTCCAGCCGGTAGGGCTGGATTTCGTCCAGCGGCCGCAACAGCCCGTAAAGCCCCGACAGGATGCGGAAATGATCCTGCGCCCAGGCCATTTCGTCATCGTCCAGCGACGCGGCTTCCAGCCCCACATAGGTATCACCGGCAAAGGCCAGCGCGGCGGGCTTGGCCTCCATCTCGCCGAAATCGCGGAACCTCTCGGCGTTCAGCTTGCCCAGCTTTTCGCTGATGCTCATCAGCTTCATCAGCTGTTCGACGGTCAGCTCGCGCGCAACACCGGCCAGTTCCTCTGCCCGGTCTGCGAATTGCGGCTGGGTCGGATTGACACCCTCAACCGGGGTGGTGTCGATCTTCTTGGCCGGGGAAACGACGATCAGCATGATGAGTCCTCAAACGAATTGTTTAGAACGTTTCTAACCTGCCTCGCGCAGGACGTCCAGAAAGGCGGCGGCAAAACGGTCGGCGCGCCGTTCGCCCAGCAGGCGCGCCATCGTCCCTTCGTCGCCCGGCCGCATCTGCGCCACCTTCGCCAGAAGGGATGCCGAACAGCTGAGCGGTTTGTCCGACCCGTTCGCACCGCGCGCAAGATCCGCCTGAACCTCAAGCAGACGGTCGTAAACCGCCCCCGCATCGCGCCCGGCAAGTTTGCGGCGTGTGGGGTGCATGTTCCCGGCCGCACCGGTGATCACGGACAGGAAATCCGCGCCATAGCGTTCCAGTTTTTTCGCGCCGACCCCGCCGATCCGCGCCATGTCGTCAAGCGTCGCGGGTTTGGTTTCGGCCATCTCGATCAGGGTGCGGTCGCTGAAGATCACGTAGGCGGGCACGCTTGCCGCCTCGGCCAGCGCGCGGCGCTTGGCCTTCAGCGCCGACAGAAGCGGCGCGTCTTCGTCACTGACCAGCGCCTTGACTGCCGGACGGCGCTGCGCGCTGGCAATCGTGTCCTTGCGCAGGGTGATCGTGTCCTCGCCGCGCAGGATCGGGCGCGCGGTTTCGGTCATCCTGAGCGCGCCGTGGCGTTCGGGGTCAGGGCGGATCAGGTCATGGCCCATCATCTGCCGGAAAATCGCCTGCCATTGCGGACGGCTGTACTCCTTGCCCACCCCGAAGGTCGGCAATGCGTCATGCCCCTTGGCGCGGATGCGGTCGTTTGCGTTGCCCCGCAGGATTTAGATCAGGTGGCCGGCGCCGAACCATTCCCCGGTGCGCAGGATCGCCGACAGCGCCATGCGCACCGGCTGGGTGCCGTCGAACACGTCCGGGGGGCTGTCGCACAGGTCACATTTGCCGCAAGTCACCTCCGCTTCCCCGAAATAGCGCAGCAGGGTTTCGCGCCGGCATTTCAGCGCCTCGGCCAGCCCCAGCAGCGCGTTCAACCGCGCGTGATCGGCCATCCGCCGTTCCGGCGGGGCCAGCCCTTCGTCGATCTGCGATCGGCGCAGGCGGATGTCGTCGGGGCCGAACAGGGTCAGCGTTTCCGCCGGCGCCCCGTCGCGCCCGGCGCGGCCGATTTCCTGGTAGTAGGCCTCGATCGATTTGGGCAGGTCGGCATGGGCGACCCAGCGGATATCGGGCTTGTCCACCCCCATGCCGAAGGCCACGGTGGCCACCACGATCAACCCGTCTTCGCGCTGGAACCGTTGTTCGGTGACGCGGCGATCCTCGGCCTCCATCCCGCCGTGGTAATGGCAGGCCGTGTGCCCCGCCTCGCGCAGCGCCTTGGCAATGGTTTCGGTTTTCGCCCGCGTGCCGCAATAGACGATGCCGGACTGGCCCTTGCGGGCGCTCGCGAATTCGAGGATCTGGCGGCGCGGGTTGTTCTTGGCGGCGAAGGCAAGATGGATATTCGGCCGGTCGAAACCGCGCAGGAAGGTTTCCGGCGCCTGCCCATCGAACAGGCGGTTGACGATTTCAGCCTGGGTTTCAGCATCCGCCGTGGCGGTGAAGGCCGCCAGGGGCACGCCCAGATCGCGGCGCAATTCGCCGATGCGCAGGTAATCGGGGCGGAAATCGTGGCCCCACTGGGAAACGCAATGGGCTTCGTCCACCGCGATCAGGCTGACCCCGATCCGCCGCAGCATGCCCAAGCCCGATCCCGCGCCCAGCCGTTCCGGCGCGATGTAGAGAAGCTTCAGCCGCTTTTCCTCAAGCGCTTGCCACACCGCATCGGTTTCTTCCTGCGTGTTGGCGCTGGTCAGCGCGCCGGCTTCGACCCCGGCTTCGCGCAGCCCGCGCACCTGGTCGCGCATCAGCGCGATCAGCGGCGAAATCACCACCGTGACACCATCGCGCATCAGCGCAGGGAGCTGGTAACACAGGGATTTGCCGCCGCCCGTGGGCATGATGGCCAACACGTTATGGCCCTGCGTCACGGCCTCGACCACCTCCTCCTGCCCGGGGCGGAAGGCATCATAGCCGAATACATCGCTCAGAAGCGTGGCAGCGCTTGGCATGAGGACCTGTAAGATTGTCTGTTTCTGCTCTTACAGGAGTTGTCCCACACTAAGAATCGGTAAACAAGCCCCGGCAAAACCGCCGGGGGCACGGCCCTGTCTCAGTAGATGCCGAAGTTGTTCCGCACCACGATGCGGATCGCGATGATGCCAAGCAGCACTACCAGCGGCGCAAGGTCGATCCCGCCCATCGGCGGCAGGATTTTCCGGATCCGCGAATAAAGCGGTTCCAGCAGCCGGTTCAGCCCGTACCAGACCTGTGCAACGAATTGCTGATGCAGGTTCAGCACCTGGAAATTGATCAGCCAGCTCATGATCACATGGGCAATCACGAAGAACCAAACCACGTCCAGCACGAGCATCAAAATCTGGATCAACGATATCATCACCGGCACCTCTTTCTTGCGGTCCTGCAACAGGTAAGCGCCACCCGGCCAAGACGCAAGCTCTGAGGCAGGGTTAATTGTTCCCCGGCCCCTTCGAACCCGGCCACGACACGAAGCGGATCGCCACGCACCGAATTGATGCAGAAATCGCACGTCCCGTCCGCACAATGCACGATACGCTTGTCACCCCGGCAATTCGCCTGCGATAAGCATCGGCAGGGGATGACATGACTGGAGCAGGCATGCGCAAGCGCATCTGGGGCTGGTTCTTTTTCGATTGGGCCAGCCAGCCGTATCACACATTGCTGGTGACCTTCGTTTTCGGCCCGTTCTTCGCCGGGGTCGCTGCAGAATATTTCATGGCGACCGGCCTTGCCGAACAGGCCGCTGACGCGCAGGCGCAAAGCGTCTGGTCCCTGTGCCTGACGGTGACCGGGCTGATCATCGGGTTCGGCGCACCGCTGATGGGGGCGCTGGCAGATACAACCGGCCGCCGCCTGCCGTGGATACTGGCGTTTTCGGCGATGTATGTCGCCGGATCGGCATCCTTGTGGTTCACCCTGCCGGACGGGTCGACCATGTGGGTGATGCTGATCCTTTTCGGCATCGGTTTCATCGGCGCCGAATACGCGCTGATCTTCATCAATTCCCAACTGCCCGATCTGGGGACCAAAGAGGAAGTCGGAGAGATTTCGGGAACTGGCTTCGCCTTCGGTTATTTCGGCGGGCTGCTGTCGCTGGCGATCAT
>JAWVXM010000018.1:0-21513 GCA_033723255.1 Thalassovita sp. | reverse complement strand
TGGAAGCCGGAGCAGACGATTACCTGGCCAAGCCGTTTGAACCCAAGGAACTGCTGCTGCGGATCAACGCGATCCTGCGCCGGATGCCCGATCTCGCCCCCGAGGATACGGCGCCGAAGGTCCTGACGCTCGGGCCGATCCGATACGATATCGATCGGGGCGAAATGTGGCGCGGTGACGAATTGGTCCGCCTGACCGCCACCGAAAGCCAGCTGATGAAAATATTTTCGGCCCAGCCCGGCGAGGCGATCAGCCGCGCCAAGCTGGTCGAGGATCTGGGCCGTGACCGGGGGCAGGCTCAGGAACGCGCGGTGGACGTTCAGATCACCCGGCTGCGCCGCAAGATCGAAGATGACCCCAAGCAGCCGCGCTATCTGCAGACCGTGCGTGGCGCGGGCTATATGCTGGCGCCCGATTGACCCGGTCCGGCGGGGATTTGACTCGCAGTTGCCCTCGTCAAATACTGGCTGGTTCGCGCGAAAATTGTGCTAGGCTGCGCCAAGCCGGCCGGCATCGCCTGCAGGATCGGCTTCGATTGGGAGGGGAGATCATGAAAATGGATAAGGCGGAGGCCCCCGTGGCCCCCGTGGCCCGCGTTGCCGCCGGGGGCGCGGGATGACGACCGCGCTGTATACCCATGAAGATTGCCTGAAACATCGCACGCCGACGGGTCACCCGGAACAGGTTGCCCGGCTGGAAGCGATCGCCGAAGCGCTGCGGGGATTCGACGGCCTTGCCCGGCGCGAGGCGCCCGTCGCATCCGACCGGATCATCGGGTTGTGCCATCCGCAAAGCTATATCGACCACATCGCGGCGACCGAACCGCAGGATGGAAAGGCGCGGCTGGACGAGGACACGTTCATGTCGCCCGGATCGATGATGGCGGCCCGGCGCGCGGTGGGCGGATGCGTTGCCGCCGTCGATGCGGTGATGGAAGGCCAGGTTGGAAATGCCTTTGTCGCCTGCCGCCCGCCGGGCCATCATGCCGAACGCGAAAGGCCGATGGGGTTCTGCCTGTTCGGCAATGTCGCCATTGCCGCGAAACATGCGATCACGGCGCATGGGCTGAAACGGGTGGCGATCGTCGATTTCGACGTGCATCACGGCAATGGCACGCAGGACCTGCTGTGGAACGAAGACAAGGTGTTGTTCTTTTCCTCGCACCAGTCGCCGCTCTGGCCCGGCACCGGGGCGGAAAAGGAACGCGGCAAATACGACCAGATCGTCAACCTGCCGCTGGCCCCCGGGACCGGCAGCCTTGAGATGCGCAATACCTATGTGCGGCAGGTGTTCCCGATGATCGCAGCATTCAGGCCCGAACTGATCCTGATTTCCGCCGGTTTCGATGCGCATCGGGCTGATCCGCTGGCGCAACTGGAATGGGACACCGACGATTTCGCCTGGATCACCGAAAAGCTGTGCGATCTGGCGGACACACATTGCGGCGGGCGCGTTGTCTCGACTTTGGAGGGCGGATATGATCTGAGAGCGCTGGCGGCATCCGTCGCCGCGCATGTTCAGGTTTTGATGGAGAAGGGCGCATGAGCGATAAACCCGTCAGCGAGATGAGCTTCGAGGAAGCGATGAAGGAGCTGGAAGCGGTTGTGGGGCAACTGGAACGGGGCGACGTGGCGCTGGAAGATTCCATCAAGCTTTACGAACGCGGGGCGGAATTGAAGAAGCGTTGCGAAACCAAGCTCAAGGAAGCCGAGGAAAAGGTCGCCGCCATCACGCTGGATGGCGACGGCAATCCCGCTGGATTGAAGCCGGTCGAAGGTCTGTAAGTGTTGGAAACCCGTTTGAAGGACGCCGCCGACCGGGTGCAGGCGCATCTGGACGCGGTCATCGCGCCGATGGGCGATCTGCAGGTGGTGCAGGCGATGCGCTATGCCAGCGCGGGCGGCAAGCGTTTGCGCGCCTTCCTGGTGCTGGAAACCGCGCGGCTGCATGGCATCGCGCCGGAACAGGCGATCTGGCCGGCCGCTGCGGTCGAGGCGCTGCATGCCTACAGCCTCGTGCATGATGACCTGCCCTGCATGGATGACGACGATCTACGCCGGGGCCTTCCAACGGTGCATGTGCAATGGGATCAGGCGACCGCCGTGCTGGCCGGTGACGCGTTGCAGGCGCTGGCGTTCGAACTGCTGGCCCGCCCCGAGACGTCCCCCGACGCCGCAGTGCGTTCCGATCTGGTGCTGGGCCTTGCCCGTGCCGTTGGCGCGCAGGGCATGGTGCGGGGGCAGGCGCTGGACATTGCCGCCGAAACCGCGCGGGAACCCTTGACGCTGGAACAGATCACCGACTTGCAGGCGGGCAAGACCGGCGCGCTGATCGAATGGTCGGCGACCGCCGGTGCGGTGATGGCCGGGGCGGATACCCGGCCGCTGCGCGCCTATGCGCAGGCCATTGGTCTTGCCTTTCAGATCGCCGACGACATCTTGGATGTCACGGGGGATGAAGAAGCCGCTGGCAAGCGACTTCAGAAGGACGAAAAGGCCGGCAAGGCGACCTTCGTTTCGCTGCTGGGGCTGGAGGCGGCAAAGTCCCGCGCAGGTGATCTGATTGAAGATGCCTGCAACGCGCTAGATTGTTACGGCGACGAGGCCGAATGCTTGCGGGAAGCGGCCCGTTTCGTTATTGCGCGTCAAAGCTAACATCCCCCGGAGGGGACCCGTGCCAGACAGACCCGAAACACCGCTGCTTGATCAGGTTCATGTACCTGCCGATCTGAAGCGGCTGAGCGATGCCCAGCTGCACCAGGTCGCGGATGAACTGCGCACTGAGACCATCAGTGCCGTGTCGGTGACCGGTGGTCACCTCGGCGCGGGTCTGGGCGTGGTGGAACTGACCGTGGCGCTGCATGCGGTGTTCGACACGCCGCGCGACAAGCTGATCTGGGATGTCAGCCACCAGTGTTACCCGCACAAGATCCTTACGGGTCGGCGCGACCGCATCCGCACCCTGCGTCAGCAGGGCGGTTTGTCGGGATTCACCAAGCGCAGCGAAAGCCCCTATGACCCGTTCGGCGCGGCGCATTCATCGACCTCGATCTCGGCAGCGCTCGGTTTCGCCGTGGCGCGCGATCTGGGCGGGTCGGCCGAAGGCGGCCTGGGCGACGCCATCGCGGTGATCGGCGACGGGTCGATGAGCGCGGGCATGGCGTTCGAGGCGATGAACAATGCCGGCCACCTGAAAAAGCGCCTGATCGTCATCCTGAACGACAATGAAATGTCGATCGCGCCGCCGGTGGGCGCGCTGTCGAACTACCTGACCCGGCTGTACGCGGGTGAACCGTTCCAGGAATTCAAGGCCGCCGCAAAGGGCGCGGTCAGCCTGCTGCCCGAACCGTTCCGTGAAGGCGCCAAGCGGGCCAAGGAAATGCTTAAGGGCATGGCCGTGGGCGGCACCCTGTTCGAGGAACTGGGCTTTTCCTATGTCGGGCCGATCGACGGGCACGATCTGGACCAGCTGTTGCCGGTGCTGCGCACGGTCAAGGCCCGCGCGACCGGTCCGATCCTGATTCATGTGCTGACCAAGAAAGGCAAGGGATACGCCCCCGCCGAACGCGCCGACGATCGCGGCCATGCCACGGCGCGATTTGACGTGATCACCGGTGAGCAGAAGAAAGCCCCGTCGAACGCGCCCAGCTATACCAGCGTGTTCGGCAAGACGCTGGTAGATGAGGCCGCGCGTGACGACAGGATCGTTGCGGTGACCGCCGCGATGCCCGACGGCACCGGGCTGAACCTGTTCGCCGAACGCTATCCGTCGCGCTGTTTCGATGTCGGGATCGCCGAACAGCACGGGGTGACCTTTGCCGCCGGTCTGGCCGCGGGCGGGTTGAAACCGTTTTGCGCGATGTATTCGACCTTCCTGCAGCGCGGATATGATCAGGTCGTCCACGATGTGGCGATCCAGCGCCTGCCGGTGCGCTTCGCCATCGACCGGGCCGGGCTGGTGGGCGCCGACGGGGCCACCCATGCGGGCAGTTTCGACATCGCCTTTTTGGCCAATCTGCCGGGCATCGTGGTGATGGCCGCCGCGGATGAGGCCGAACTGGTGCACATGGTCGCCACCGCCGCCGCCCATGACGAAGGACCGATCGCGTTCCGCTATCCGCGCGGTGAAGGGGTTGGCGTGGACCTGCCCGAACGGGGCGAGCCTTTGGAAATCGGCAAGGGCCGCATGATCCAGAAAGGCGCGCGCGTCGCGCTCTTGTCCTTCGGGACCCGGCTGCAGGAAGTCATGAGAGCCAGCGAAAGCCTGTCGGCCCGGGGCATCACGCCCACCGTGGCCGATGCCCGCTTCGCCAAGCCGCTGGACGAGGACCTGATTCTCGACCTGGCGCGGGACCACGAAGCCCTGATCACCATCGAGGAAGGCGCCATCGGCGGATTCGGCAGCCACGTGGCGCAATTGCTGGCCGAAAACGGCATATTCGATTCCGGCCTGAAGTTCAGGTCGATGGTGTTGCCCGACATTTTCATCGATCAGGCAACACCTGACGCGATGTATGACATTGCCGGCTTGAACGCGGCGGATATTGAGGCCAAGGTTCTCGAAGTACTGGGAATTACGACAATCGGAGAGAAGAGAGCATGAAGCGTTTTGCAGTGACGTCCGCCCTTTTGGCCTTGATGGCAGCCCCTGCCGTCGCCGGCAGCCCCGAGGCCGCAATGATGGATCCGCAGGTGATCGAAAGCGCCGCCTCAGCGTCCGATAACGGGACCGTCGTCGTGGTGACGATCGCGCTGCTGACCTTCCTGTTGGCCCTGCTTGAGCCGTCGCCGGGCCCTGTCTGATAGGCCCCGCGATGAGATCTGTTTCCCTGCCCCTACCGGGCGGGGATTTTTTTCCTGCCTGTTGATCATCGTCTGGTCGGCACTCGTGGCGATGCCGCAAATCGCTGGCTTGATCGGGACGCGAAATGAGGCCAAGGTGTTGAAAATACATGGTATTTAGACAATCGGAGAGAAAAGCATGAAACATTTCGCAGTTCTGCCCGCCCTTCTGGTCCTGATGGCCGCCCCGGCCATCGCGGGCAGCCTTGATGCCGCGATGATGGATCCGCAGGTGATCGAAAGCGCCGCGTCCGCGTCCGATAGCGGCGTCGCCGTCGTGGTGACGATCGCGCTGCTGACCTTCCTGATCAGCCTGATCAAGCCGACGCCGGTCACCTGATCGGGATCGGTCGCACCACAGACTTGGTATAGATCCCTTCCCTTCCCGGGTGGGGATCTTCCATGTCTGACATAATTTTGCATCACGCGCGCGCCAATCGGAGTGATCCGAAACGCTGCGTGCTTGAACATGGCGGGTGTCAGAGCCAATCTGCTCGAAATACCGGGAATTCCTTACAATCGGAGAGAAAAGAGCATGAAACGTTTTGCATTGGCATCCGCCCTTCTGGCCCTGATGGCCGCCCCCGCCGTCGCCGGCAGCCCCGAAGCCGCGATGATGGATCCGCAGGTGATCGAAAGCGCTGCATCCGCGTCCGACAATGGCGTGGCAGTCGTTCTGACGATCGCGCTACTGACCTTCCTGATCAGTCTGATCAATCCGGGTCCGTCCGTCGGCTGACCGGGCTTCGCGATCACGCAGAAGGCATGAATCGGAACCCTGCCCTTCCCGGCGCGGGGATTTTTCCTGTCCGGCTCAGATTGCTTCGGCTGCCAGCAGGGCCTGCAGCCCCCTGCGGTAATCCGGGTAGCGTAACCGCACCCCCAGATCGGTCTTGATCCTGTCGTTCCGGACCCGTTTCGATTCGGCATAGAAACTGCGCGCCATCGGGGTCATCTCGGCCGTGTCGAAGGCTTCGGCCGGGGGGATCGGCAGGTTCAGCAATTCGGCTGCATAGGCGATCACGTCCTCGGGCGGGGCCGGGTCGTCATCGCACAGATTGTAGATCGCACCGGGATCGGGCCGGGCGATCGAGGCCGCCAGCACCTGCGCGATATCTTCCACATGGATGCGGCTGAACACCTGGCCCGGTTTGACGATGCGCCGCGCGGTGCCGCCCCTGACCTTGGCGAAGGGGCCACGACCGGGGCCATAAATCCCCGCCAGCCGGAAGATATGCAGCGGCAGACCGGGAATGGATTGCCATTGTGCCTCGGCGTCGACCCGCATTTGCCCACGCCGGGTCGATGGGGTCAGGGGCGTGGTTTCGTCGACCCACCCGCCTTGGTGATCGCCGTAAACGCCGGTGGTCGACAGGTAGCCGACCCATTCGAACCGATCCGCCCGCTGGGCGATCTGGTCGCGGTAAAGGCGCAGCGTGGGATCACCGTTTTCATCCGGCCCGGCGGAGATCAGGATATGGCTTGCCGCATCCAGATAGGGCGTCATGTCCGTTTCGGGCCACAGCACCGGTTCCACGCCGGCCGCGCGCAAGGCGTCGCATTTTTCCGCGCGACGCGTGGTGCCGATCACCCGCCATCCCTGCGGGATCAGGATCTTGGCCAGTTCCGCCGCGGAATAGCCGTGGCCGAAGGATATCAGGGTCTTGGTCATGCGGCTTATCTGGGGCAGGCGGGGCGCGGGGGCAAGGCTCAGCCGTTTTTGCGCGGCAGATATTCCACGCCGCCCTGTTTGTTGGTAGGCTGCGGGTAGAGCCGCATCAGGTCCATCACTTCCTGCGGCATGTCGGTGCTGACCGGCAGGCCCATTTCCCGCGCTTCTTCCGACGAGATCGGGTAATCGTGGGTCCAGAGGCCCGAACTCAGTTTCTCGGCGACCTTTTCGGCTTCGGCTTCGTCCATGTGGCTTGCCAGAAGCTTTACCGCATCGGCATGAACCTGTGCGATGGCCTTTTTCGCAAGATCGGCATTGATCAGGGTCGCGTCGTCGATGTCCTTCACGTTCTTCTGCGCCACGGCCGCAAGGATCGACGCGGCGGGCTGCGCCCCCTGCAGGCCAAGCTGCGGGTCGACCGGGCCCAGAACCGCGTGCCGGTTCATCACGATCTGGTCCGCCGCCAGCGCCAGAAGCGTGCCGCCCGACATCGCGTAATGGGGGACAAGCACACGCACATCGGCCTTGTGCTTGCGCAGGGCGCGGCTGATCTGCATCGCGGCCAGCACCATGCCGCCCGGCGTGTGCACCACGAAATCGATCGGCGTGTCGTCATCGGTGTTGTCGATCACCCGCAGCACCTGTTCGCTGTCCTGCACGTCGATATAGCGGATCAGCGGAAAGCCGAGGAAGCTCATGGTTTCCTGCCGATGCACCAGGACGATCACCCGCGATCCGCGCTTGCGCTGGATCTCGTCTATCTTTCGCTGGCGCATGGCCTCCTGCAGTTTTTTCTGCAGCGCGGGCTGAAGCGCGGTCAGCAGGATGAAAATCCAGATCAACGACATGAAATCCATCGCGGAATCCTTTCGGTGGCACCGGTCCGACTGTGGCGGCCCCGGCGGGTCGGCGCAACCGTCTGTTGCGTGAGCCCGGGCGAAATCAGGTGCCCAGGTATTCGCGCAACAGCGGCGGAGGGTTTTCGAACAAGTCGGCAGTGGCTTGCGGCGCGGTGACGGTGCCCTGCGCCACGACCGATGTCACATCCGCGATCAGCTGTGCGTCTTCGGGTTCGTGGCTGACCATGATCAGCGTGCCGCCGGTCTCATTCATCAGGTCGCTCACCAGCCGCAGCATGTCATGTTTCAAGGCCGGGCCGAGCGCGGAAAACGGTTCGTCCAGCAGAACCAGCGGACGGCGCTGGACCAGCACCCGGGCCAGCGCCACGCGGCTTTGCTGGCCTCCCGACAGGCTGCCGGGCTTGCGTTCAGCCATGTCGGGCAGGCCGACCCGGTTCAGGGCCTGTTGCAGGCTGTCCTGTTCCGTGGCCGACAGTTTCAGGCTGGGCCGGATGCCCAGGCCGATATTCTGCGCCACGGTGAGATGCGGAAACAGGTTGTTGTCCTGAAACAGCATCGAGATGGGGCGCTTTCCCGGCGGCAGGCCGGTGATGTCTTCGCCTTGCCACAGCACACGCCCCGATACAGGTTGAAGGTATCCCGCGATCACGTCCAGCAGGGTCGATTTCCCCGCGCCGGACGGGCCGATCAGCGCCAGACTCAGACCCTGTTCCAGCGTAAAATCGGCATTCAATGTGAAATCGCCGCGTGCGATGCGCAGGTTTTCAAAGCTCAGCATTGCGGCGTCCCCCCCGGTCGAACAGCCAGAAAAGGCCGAGGCTGAAAATCAGCAACAGAAGACCGGCCCCGGCGGCGGCTTCCATCCGGTAGGACCCCATCAGCCGGTACATCTGCAAGGGCAGGGTGGCACGGCTGGGGTCGGCGAAAAGAGTGATCACGCCCAGATCCCCCATGGAAAACGCGGCGGTCAGACCGGCGGAAAACCCAAGCGCCCGCCGTGCCCGTGGCAACAGCAGGATACGCAGCCGCGCCCATCCGGTCAGGCCAAGCGAAGTCGCCAGCCGCCCGAAATCCTGTTCCGAAGCTTTCAGAGACGGGATCAGCACCCGCAGCACGAAGGGCAGCGCGGTCAGCGCGTTGACCAGCCCGGTCACCGCGAAGGCCAGCCGCGCGGGATCGGCGATGGGGTGGATGATCAAAAACAGCCCGGTGCCCAGAACCAGCGGCGAGGACACGATGCCGAACAGGCCGATCACCTCGACCCAGCTATGTTTCAGCGCGGTCAGCGCCATCGGTAGGGAGAGCCCAAGCGCCAGCGCGGTCGACAGCAGCGACAGGATCAGCGACACCCGCAGCGCCGCGAAGACCGAGGCCGGAAGCCGGTCGAACCCCGCGATCCCGTCGATCACCACCATCGCCAGCGGCAGCAGCAGGAACAGCGCGGTCAGGATCATGACGGCGGCGTCGATCCCGCGCAGGCCGGGCGATTGCGCATCCCAACGCTGCACCACCCGGTCCAGCCCGGCGCCGAAACCTTCGGTGCGGGTATATTTCAACGCGACAAGCGCGACGATGGTCACCAGAACGGTCTGGATCACGGCCAACACCGCGGCGCGGCCGAGATCGAAATCGAAGCGAAACGCCTGATAGATCGCCAGTTCGACGGTGGTCGCTTTCGGCCCGCCGCCCAGCGTCAGTGCGACGGTGAAGCTGCTCAGGCAGATCGCGAAGATGACGATGAAGGCGCCGGGCAGGGCGGCTTTCAGCATCGGAAGCTCCAGCCGGCGGGCGATCTGGCCCGCGCTCATGTTCAGGCTGGCGGCCAGCCGGAACCGTTCCGCCGGGATCTGCTGCCAAGCCTGCAGCAGGATGCGGGTGGCCAGCGGAAGGTTGAAGAACACATGCGCCAGAACCACCCCATGCAGCCCGTAGATCTGAACCACCGGCAGGCCCATGCTGTCCAGTACGCTGTTCAGCACGCCACTGCGACCGAAAACGGCGAGCAGGCCCAGAACCGCCACGATCACCGGCAGGATGAAGGGCGCCCCCAGCAGCGTGATCAGCAGGCTGCGGCCAGGAAATTGCCGCCGCGACAGCGCGCGGGCGACGGGGATGGCAAGGATCACGCTGAACAGGGCCGACAGCGTCGCCTGGGTGACCGAAAACCGTATCGCGGCCCAATCGGCCGGGCCGGGCATCGCGCCGCCCCCCGCCCGAAGGAAAACGGCGATCAGCGGCCCGAAGATGAACAGCAGGACGAATGCCGCCGCCGCATATCCCGGGCCGCTTCTGATCACTTGGAAAGCGCCTCAAGCCATTCCGCCAGCGCCGCGTCGCGCGCGGCATCGGCCTGATCGGCGGGGATCAAAAGGGCCTTTTCCGGCTGAATCAGGGTCTCGAACCCTTCCGGCAGCCCGGCCGCCGGGGTCACCGCTGGGTACATCCAGTTGGTGGTCGGGATGATCGACTGGAACGCATCGGTGACCATGAATTGCAGGAATTGGTCGGCCAGCTCCGGTTGATCGGTTCCGGCGATCTTGCCCGCGACTTCGATCTGCATGTAATGGCCTTCGGCGAAGGCGACGGCCTTTTTCGATGCGTCTTCTTCCGCGATCAGGTGATAGGCGGGCGAGGTGGTGTAGGACAACACCATGTCGGCTTCGCCCTCGAGGAACAGCCCGTAAGCTTCGGACCAGCCCTTGGTCACGGTGACGATATTGTCGGTCAGCCCTTCCCAGATCGCCGGGGCGTCATCGCCATAGGCGGTCTTCACCCACAGCAGCAGGCCCAGCCCGGGGGTCGAACTGCGCGGGTCCTGGATCACGATTTTCAGATCGCTGTCTGCCAGCGCCTTGAAATTCGAGGGCGCGTCGAGACCGGCATCGGACACGAAGGCGAAATAGCCCCAGTCATAGGGGGTGAAAACCGTGTCGGCCCATTCCACCGGCAGATCGTATTCGGCGCTGACCGATGTTTCGGCGAACAGCCCGGTCTCAATCGCCGCCGCCGTCAGGTTGGTGTCCAGCCCCAGAACGATGTCGGCCTTGGTGCGGGTGCCTTCCAGTTTCAGCCGGCCAAGCAGGGCCGCGCCATCGCCTGCGCCGACGAACTGCAGATCGCAATCGCAGACCGCTTCGAATGCCTGTTCCACTGCCGGGCCGGGGCCCCATTCGGACACGAAGCTGTCATAGGTATAAACGGTCAGCACGGGCGTTTCCGCCATGGCCGCGCTGGCGGCGATCATTCCGGTGGCAAATGCGAGATATTTCATTGGATCCTCCTATAGCGACGGATGGGACCGGACCGGAGAATATCCGTACCTTTCCTCCGCCGGTGCTAACCGGTTCAGGTTCAACGGGTTCACGGTATCGCATCTCAGCCCCGCGCATCCAGCGCCGGGCACCCCGAGGTAGGATCAGAGCTAGCGCCGCAGAGGCAACGGATCAAGGTAAAAGCGCTTGAGCCGGGGCCTTGCGCTTTGTATTGCAACAGGAAAGGAGCGCCCAAATGAGCATCAACACCTTCGGTCATCTTTTCCGCGTCACCACCTGGGGCGAAAGCCACGGGCCCGCCCTTGGCGCCACGGTGGATGGCTGCCCGCCGGAAGTCCCGGTGGACGAGGCGATGCTGCAGCACTGGCTGGACAAGCGCCGCCCGGGTCAAAGCAAGCACACCACCCAGCGGCAGGAACCCGACGCGGTGAAGATCCTGTCGGGCGTGTTCGAGGGCAAGACCACCGGCACGCCGATCCAGCTGATGATCGAAAACACCGACCAGCGGTCGCGCGATTACGGCGACATCGCCGAAACCTTCCGCCCCGGTCACGCCGACATCACCTATCACCTGAAATACGGCAACCGCGACTATCGCGGCGGCGGCCGGTCCTCGGCGCGCGAAACGGCGGCGCGGGTGGCCGCGGGGGGCGTGGCGCGCGAGGCGATCAAGGCGATCGTGCCGGGGTTGGAAATCAAGGGCTACATGACCGCGATGGGCGATCTGGAGATCGACCGGGAAAGCTTCGACTGGGACGCGGTCGATCAGAACGATTTCTGGATCCCGCAGGGGCCGGAGGTGGCGCAGCAATGGGCCGACTACCTGCAGAAACTGCGCAAGGAACAGGATTCGGTTGGCGCGGTGGTCGAAGTGGTGGCGCGCGGCGTGCCCGCCGGGATCGGCGCACCGGTCTATGGCAAGCTCGATACCGATCTGGCCGCCGCGATGATGTCGATCAACGCGGTCAAGGGCGTCGAGATCGGCGAAGGCATGGCGGCGGCGAAACTGCGCGGCACCGAAAACGCCGATGAAATCTACATGGGCGAAAACGGCCCCGAATTCAGCTCCAACCACGCGGGGGGTATCCTGGGCGGGATTTCGACGGGCCAGGACGTTGTCGTGCGTTTCGCGGTGAAACCCACGTCTTCGATCCTCACCCCGCGCAAATCGATCCGCAAGGACGGCACCCCGATCGAGGTGATCACCAAGGGCCGCCACGATCCCTGCGTCGGCATCCGCGCGGTGCCGGTGGCCGAGGCGATGATGGCCTGTGTGATCCTTGATCACCTGCTGCTGCATCGCGGTCAGATCGGCGAAAACCGCGGCAAGATCGGGTAAAACCCATCCTTTAGCGACGGTTGCCTTTGAGAACTATCAGAGCAGAAAACGCGCGCCGGTCCTTGATGCCGACTTTCTGGAATGACTTTGTCGCCTCTTCTACTTTTGCGATTAGCGTCAGTGTCTCCGAACGTGTGAAGCGGCTTTCTGGATCGTAATCTGCTCGGTGACGCGCCTCCTGCGCCTCAATGAAAACTGCGGCGAAATCTTCGATATCTTTGGGGAACCGCGTTATGATGCTGTCTTTGCATTTAGATTTTGCATAACCGTGATCAACGGAACGGTAGGCTTGAACCCAAGCCGGATTTGAACGATCCGCACCTTTGCTCCCGATAAGACAATCGGCGCAATTTCTGCATAAGGCGTGAAAGATTGCGTAGTAGGCTGTGCTGACCGCTCGTTTCAGATCGGATTGCCGGGGCCGAGCCGAGTTGGCCCGCGCGAGCCGCTTGGCCGTTGCAATCAGATCGGAAGGTTTCAGGCGGCCTCCTCCTCGTAGTCATTCTTGGAAATGTACGAAGTTATCGGAAAACGGATTTCACCGATTCTGGCCAGTGCGGAGCGCAGATGACGCGGTAGGCCCGACATTTTTTCAGCTTTCATTTCAGAAATGTCAGCGTCAAACACAATCCGTATACGGAGCACCGCATCACCGTCCTGATCGACATCGCCTTCAACATCGACGTGATCTATCTGTATGTCCTGAAAGCGTTCTTTCACAACCTCTTCCACGAGTTTGCGTAATGCTTCGCCTTCCATTTGTCTCTCTCTCAAGGTCATTGCTATGTCTAACGGTATACTATTTAGAAAGTGTTGAGAATCCCTCAAGGAATCCAAACGAGCGATAGCCTGCAAATGTTAGACATCCTTTCCATCACCTTCCCGATTTTCGCGGCCATCGGGCTGGGCTATGGCGCGGTGCGGTTCGGGGTGTTTTCCACCGCGGACACGCGGGTGATGGGCAAATACGTGCAGAACATCGCCTTGCCCGCGCTGCTTTGCGTGGCATTGGCCAAGCGCGACCTGGCGCAGGTGATGGATCTGTCTTACGCGGCTGTGTTCCTGGCCGGTGGTTTGGCGACGATCGCGATAGCTTATGTGGCCTTGGCGCTGCAGGGGGTGGGGCCTGCACGGCGCGGTGTCGGGGTGATGGGATCGAGCTGCGCCAATTCCGGCTTCGTCGGCTACCCGGTGATGCTGCTGCTGTTTCCCGACAAGGCCGGGGTGATCCTGGTGCTGAATTTCCTGGTGGAGAATTTCTTCCTGATCCCGATCGGCTTGATGGCGCTGGAAACCTCGCGCGGATCGCAGGGCAAGAGCCGCTTGCGGATTCTCGGTGCGCTGATGCTGTCGATCCTCAAACGGCCGCTGTTCATCGGGCTGGTGATCGGCCTGCTGATCGTGTTGTCGGGCCTGTCGCTGCCGCCCGCCGCGATCCGGCTGATGGACATGCTGGGCGCTTCGGCCAGCGCGCTGGCGCTGTTCGCGATCGGCGGGTCGCTGTTCGGGTTGCCGGTGAAGGGCAACCGGGGGCTGGCGGCACAGATCATGGTGGGCAAGCTTTTTCTGCACCCGGCGATGGTGGCGGTGGCGGCGGTGCTTTTGCCGATGATCGGGTTGCCCGCACTGGGCGGTGACATGTTCGTTGCCGCGGTGCTGTCCGCGGCGATGCCGATGTTCCTGATCTACACCGTCTTCGCGATGGATTACGGGCATGAAGGCGTGGCGTCGATCGCGCTTCTGGTGGCGACCTTCCTGTCCTTCTTCACGCTCAGCGGCTTGTTGGCGATCCTGACCTAGCCCTGCGCCGGTTTCTGCTTCGACATCTGCACCGCAAGGATTCCTGCCGCGATCACCACCACCCCGATCACGTCCAGCGCGCCAAGCCTTTCGCCCAGCAGCGCCGCCGCGATGGCGACGCCGAAGAACGGGTTGAGGAAGTGGAAGGTCGCGGCCTTCACCGCGCCGATCTGGTTGACCAGCGTGAACCAGACCCAGGTCGCGGCCAGCCCCGGCACCAGCGTGGTGTAGAGGAACGCCACCACGAGTTTCCAGTTCCAGGTGACCTGCAGCGGTTCGAACAGTGCCGCCGTCACCGCGAGGCAGGCCGAACCGACCAGCATCTGCAGCCCGACGATCATCATCACGTTGCCGCCCGAGGACGCACCGCGCACCGACAAGGTGGCGACGGTCAGGGCCGCGGCGGCGATGAAACACAGGCCAAGGCCGAAGCGATCGACCCCGGTTTCGATCCGCGCGCCCATGATCAGAACGACGCCCAGGATGCCCAGAACAAGCCCGACGACACCCAGCAGCGGCAGCCGGTCGCGGAACACCACCCAGCCGGCCAGCGCCACCATCAGCGGCATGGTCGAGGCGATGATCGAGGCAAGCGAGGCTTCGATCGTCTGCATGGCGATGAAATTCAGCCCGAGGTAAAGCGCGTTCTGGCAGATGCCGAAGACGATGGTCGCCCGCCACTGTGCACGGGTCAGCCGGAAGCTTTGGCCAAGCGCCAGGGCGATGCCGATGCCAAGAAGCCCCGAGATCAGAAAGCGCAGCGACAGTGACGCCATCGGCGGTGCATAGGCGACGATCACCCGCGCCGAGGTGAAGGCCGAGGACCACATCAGCGCAAAGGCCAGTCCCATCGCAACGGCGCGAAGATTCATCAGCACATCCCGTTTCCTGTTGACCCTGTCACAAAGAAAAAGGGCCGCCACGGGGGCGACCCTTTCCGAAACTTTCCGAAGATGCAAGATCAGCCGTTCACGCTGTCCTTCAGCGCCTTGGCGATGGTCATCTTCACGACCTTGTCGGCCTCTTTCTTGATCTGCTCGCCGGTGGCGGGGTTGCGCACCATGCGCTCGGGGCGCTCGCGGCAGTAGATCTTGCCGATGCCGGGCAGGGTCACTGCGCCGCCGGCCGAAACTTCGCGGGTGATGATCGATACGATGGCGTCAAGCGCCGCGGTTGCGGCTTTCTTCTCAGCGCCCATTTCCTCAGCCAGTGCAGCAACGAGCTGAGTCTTGGTCATCGGTTTTGCCATTTTTTGGTCTCCTTAACTTGCCCGATCACTTGGGCCTCATTGAGCAGTATTTAACTGTATGTCGCGTATAAACACAACGAATTGTGCCCCGCGACAAGAGCAAAACAAGCAAAAATGTCGATTTATTGTGATCAGAGGAACGCAGTTTCGTCAAAACTCCGCAATTTGCGGCTGTGTATGCGTTCCAGTGGCATCTTCCTTAGCCGTTCCATCGCCCGGATGCCAATAAGCAAATGGCGCGAAACCTGTGTTTTATAGAAATCACTGGCCATGCCGGGCAGTTTCAGTTCGCCATGCAGCGGCTTGTCGCTGACGCACAGCAACGTGCCATAGGGGACCCGGAACCGGAACCCGTTGGCCGCGATGGTCGCGCTTTCCATGTCCAGCGCCACCGCGCGCGACTGGCTGAGCCGCTGCACCGGGCCGGAGGTGTCGCGCAGTTCCCAGTTGCGGTTGTCGAGGCTCGCCACCGTGCCGGTGCGCATCACCCGCTTCATGTCGTAGCCTTCCAGCTGGGTTGCTTCCTCCACCGCCTGTTCCAGTGCGATCTGGATTTCAGCCAGCGCCGGCACCGGTACCCAGACCGGCAGGTCATCATCCAGTACCTTGTCTTCGCGCAGGTAGGCATGTGCCAGCACGAAATCCCCCAGCGACTGGCTGGCGCGCAGCCCGGCGCAATGACCGACCATGATCCATGCATGCGGGCGCAGCACGGCGATATGATCGGTGGCCGTTTTGGCGTTCGACGGGCCGACCCCGATATTGACCAGCGTGATGCCGGACCCGTCGGGCCGTTTCAGGTGATAGGCCGGCATCTGCGGCATCTTGTCCGCGCGCGGCAGCTTTTCATCGGGGGCGATGATTTCGGCGTTTCCGGTTGCCACGAAGGAGGTGTATCCGCTGTTCGGATCGGCCAGCATGTCGCGCGCAAAGGCTTCGAATTCCGAGACGTAGAATTGGTAGTTGGTGAACAACACGTGGTTCTGGAAATGCTCGGGGTCGGTGGCGGTGTAATGCGACAGCCGGGCCAGCGAATAATCCACCCTTTGCGCGGTGAACGGGGCCAGCGGCGCCGTGCCGTCGGCGGGGATTTGATAGGTGCCGTTGACGATGTCATCGTTCGTGGTGGTCAGGTCGGGCACGTCGAACACGTCGCGCAGGATGAAATCGCCCGCCCCTTCCTGCGGCACGGTCAGGTCCTTGTCGTTGGCCACCGCGAAATGCACCGGCATCGGCGTGTCGCTGATCCCGATCACCACCGGGACGCCGTGGTTTTCGATCAGCAATCCGATCTGCTGGTGCAGGTAGTGCTGGAACAGGTCCGGGCGGGTGATGGTGGTGGCGAAGGTGCCGGGTTTTGACACGTGGCCGAAGCTCAGCCGGCTGTCGATCTTGGCGAAACTCGTCGTGGTGATCCTGACCTCGGGATAGAAGGCACGGTAACGGCAATCGGCTCGGCCCTCGGTCATCGTGGCGAGGAAATTGCGGCACAGGAATTCGACGGCGCCGTGATAAAGCTCGATCAGCCGCAGTACCGCGGCATGTGCATCGTCGAAAGCTTCCGCCGCCGCGAGTTGCGGTGTTTCGATGCTGAGATCGGGCGTGCTGGGGGGCATCACGTTGTCCTGTTTTGCGATGACGTTGACACGGGTTCCGGCCGGGTTCAACCATTGCCGTAGCGGGAACGCGGATGAGGGGAGGCGCCATGAAACAGGAAAGTCTGGACCGGTTCGTGCTCGCGCAGGAACGCAACTACGCCGATGCGGAGCGGGAGATCGCACAGGGCCGAAAGCTGTCGCATTGGATGTGGTACGTGTTTCCGCAGCTGCGTGGGCTGGGCCGGTCGAATTTTGCCCAGCTTTACGGCCTTGCGGGCGCAGAGGAAGCCGAGGCCTATCTGGCGCATCCGGTGCTGGGGCCGCGGCTGGTCCACATGATGGGCCTGATGCTGACCCATTCTGGCCAGCTGGCCGAGGATATCCTGGGTGGGGTCGACGCGATGAAGCTGCGCAGCTCGGCCACGCTTTTCGCCGAATTGCCCGATGCCGATCCAGTTTTTCAGCAGGTGCTGGAGGCGTTCTATGGTGGACAACGCTGCGACAGGACGCTGGAACTGTTGCGGCGCTAGGCGCCGCAGGCCGCCGGGCCAGCGCCGGCCCGGCCCTTGGGGTGGCGCTTTCACGCCTTGATCAATCCAGCTTGCGCGCCTCGTCGACCAGCATGATCGGGATGCCGTTGCGGATCGGGAAAGCCAGGCGGGCCGATTTCGAAATCAGCTCCTGCGCCTCGGCGTCGTATTCCAGCGGACCATGGGTGACCGGGCAGACAAGCGCCTCGAGCATGTGGCGGTCAAACGGCGGTGTATCGGTCATTGCAGCTTTTCCTCGTCTTCACCCCCGCGTAGCGCATATTCGATCAGGGTGACAAGCGTTTCGCGCCGCGTACCCAGGCAGGGCGCTTCCAGCAGGGCCTGTTTGTCCTCGGGGGCGAAATCCAGAAGCATCGACAGCGAATTGATCATCAGTTCGTCATCGGCATCGGCCAGGTTGTCCCAGTCGGTGTCGAGCTGGCGCAGCCTGAAAAACCGCGACAGCAGGTCCAGAAAGGCCGGGCGGTCGATGCCGGGATCGTGTTCTTCGGCGCCCTGATCCCGTTCAAACCCGGCCCAGGACACGGCGCAGCGGCGATAGGGGGTGAAGCCTTCGACTTCCTGCCGGATGCGGAACCGCGAGATGCCGCTCAGGGTGATCATGTAGCGGCCGTCCTCGGTTTCCGAAAACTGGGTGACCCGGCCGGCGCAGCCGATCTGATGCAGGTGCCCGTCATTGCATCCCGGCGACAGGCAGGGCTGCACCATCCCGATCAGTCGCTCGGGCGTTTTCAGCGCATCGTCGAGCATCGCAAGATAGCGCGGTTCGAAAATGTGCAGCGGCAACCGCGACCGGGGCAGCAGAAGCGCCCCGGGCAGGGGAAACACTGGGATGGTGTCCGGCAGGTCGATCGGTCTGGTCATGGGCGAGGACATAGCCCGGACCGCCGGTCAGGCAAATATCATCGAGCTGAGCTTGCGGCGGCCGTTGAGAACGATCGGGTCGTTGGGCTTGAGCGCGTCGAAGATGGTGAACAGCTGCTGCTTGGCTGCCCCGTCGTTCCATTCACGATCGCGGCGGAAGACTTCCAGCAATTCGTCGACCGCTTCTTCCACCTGACCCGCCGCATGCAGCGCCTGGGCAAGATCGAACCGGGCCTGCAGGTTGTTCGGATCGGCGTTGATCGCGGCCTTCAATTCGTCCAACGGGCCGGAATTGGCCGCCTGGCGCGCCAGTTCAAGCTGCGCATGGGCGGCTTCGATCGCGGCGGCGTCGGAGATTTCCGCCGGCACCCCGTTCAGAACCGCTTCGGCCTGGTCCAGTGCGCCCGCAGCGATATGGCAGCGCGCCAGCCCACCGAAGGCATCTGCGTTCATCGGGTCTTCTTCGGCGATGGCGGCAAAGGTCTGGGTCGCATCTTCGACCGCGCCTTCGGCAAGCATTTCCTCGGCCGCGGCAAGCGCTTCATCCAGCCCGCCGCTGGCGTCACCGCCGCCCGCTTCGATGGCGCGTTTGATGAAGGCGTCGATTTCCGAGGCGGGCACGGCGCCCTGGAACATGTCGGTGGGGCGGCCCTTGACGAAGGCAACGACCGTCGGGATCGATTGCAGCGGCAGCCCCTGCTGCGCCAGCGCCTGCGCCAGCATCTGGTTCTGGTCGACATCGATCTTGGCCATCTTCACGGCGCCGCCTGCCTTGGTGACGGCGTCTTCCAGCATGGGCCCAAGCGTTTTGCACGGGCCACACCACGGGGCCCAGAAATCGACGATGACGGGCACGTCCTGGCTGGCTTCGACGACATCGGCCATGAAGTTGGCCTCGGTCACGTCCTTGATCAGATCGGCGGTGGGCGGGGTGGAACCTAGTTCGAGCATGACAACCCTATCCTTGGGAATTCGTGTTTTCCTTTATATGAACCTTGGCGGGGCGAATTCCAAGGTTGCAGAGTTGTCGCAGACCGGTTTCCCCTGATTACAGATCAAACGTCGCGAAAACCGGCGCATGGTCGCTTGGCTTTTCCCAGCCCCGCGCCGCCCTCAGGATGCGGCTGGAATGGCCGGCGTTCTTGATGTCGCCGGTGGCCCAGATGTGATCCAGACGGCGGCCCTTGTCGGCGGCGTCCCAATCCTTGGCGCGGTAGGACCACCAGCTGTAAAGCAGGCCCTCGGGGATGTCGTTGCGGGTCACGTCGGCCCATTTGCCGGCTTCCATCACCTGCTGCAGGTGATCCACCTCGATCGGCGTGTGGCTGACGATTTTCAGAAGCTGCTTGTGCGACCACACATCGTCTTCGCGCGGCGCGATGTTCAGGTCCCCCACCAGGATCGACTTGTCGAACTGCTCGTCCTTGAACCAGTCGCGCATCTCGGTCAGGTAATCGAGCTTCTGGCCGAATTTCTCGTTCACCTCGCGGTCCGGCTTGTCGCCGCCCGCCGGAACATAGAAATTGTGCACCGTCACGCCGTTTTCCAGCCGCGCGGCGACGTGGCGGGCATGGCCGAGAGAGGCAAAATCCATGTCGCCCGCATCCTCGATCGGCAGCTTCGACAGGATCGCGACGCCGTTATATCCCTTCTGCCCGCGCGCCACCATGTAGTGGTAGCCAAGCGCTCGGAAGTTCTCGAGCGGGATCTTGTCCACCGGGCTCTTGCATTCCTGCAGGCACAGGATGTCGGGGGCTTCTTCCTCCAGCAGCTTGCAGACGATGGGTTCGCGCAGGCGGACAGAATTGATGTTCCAGGTGGCAAGGGTGAAGGACATGAAAGACTCCGGTCAGCGGTTCGCGGCGCAGAATGCCCGCGTAGGGCGGCGGGGTGCAACCCGAAACAGGGGTAAACGGGTGCGGCGCGGTGAATCCGGCCACAAGGTCAGATGTTGCGGACCAACAGAATCACCGCCGCGGTCGCGGCAAGCCCAAGCGCCCAGGGACGGATCGAACCGCGCTCAAAACGCCGCGTCAGCGGGCGCGAAAGATACAGGCTCAGCGGTACAAGCGGCGCAAGCGACGCGGCGAAGGCGACTTGCGGCCAGCGCATGACGCCCGCAATCGCAAGGGCGAGCACGGACACGACCATGCCGAATCCGAAAAAGGCATTCTGCGATGCCGCCGAGCGGCGCGTTTCGACCGTCGAATAGAGGATTGCCATCGGCGGCGCCCCTATGCCGGTCAGCGTTCCCATGATCCCGGCCACGGTCCCCGCCCCGAACAGCGAGATCTTGTTGATCGGTATCCTCAGGCCGGCGAGGTTCAGGACCACGGCAAACAGCACGATGCAGGCGACGACGACGGGCAGGGCGGGCGAGCCAACGACAACCGCTGCAATCGTCGCGGCCAGGACCGCCCCCAGCGTGCGGCCCAGGAAACCGGGCGGAAGGTCCTTTAGCACGATCGCGTCCTTCGCGCTCAGCACCGATCCCGCGCCGACAAGGAACCCGACAAGAAGAACCGTCCCGGGCACCCAGTCCGCGGCGACAAGTGTCATGATGGGCGCCGCCACCATGCCGAACCCGGCCCCCGAGAGTTTCTGAATCGTCGTGCCAAGCAAGACGGCCAGGGCGCAGATGAGCCAAGGCACTATGGCTGGTAGGAGATGAAGATCGGCAACTGTCATGAAAGCGCAACCTAGAGGCTGCAGCTGACCGAGGAAATAGCCGATTTCGGGCGGCGCAAATGCGGCATGAATACCAATACCGCGCGATTAGAGTCCTCCTGCCTGCAGCGGTGGCGCTGCAAACCGAATACGGCGGATCGGGGCGGAGGGCGGCTTGACAGCCGGGCGAGCCGGGTGATGCTGGCGGGGTAATCAAAATGCAGGAGCGCGCGCATGACCCTGAAACTCTGTATCGCCGGGGTCACCGGCTGGACCGGATCGGCCATCGCCCGCACGGTGCTGGAACGCGACGGGGTGGAGCTGGTTAGCGCGGTCGCCCGCAGCAGCGCCGGGCAGGATGTCGGCGCGGCACTCGGGTTGGGACGCGACACCGGCGTCGTGATCTCTGCGAGCGTGGATGAGGCGCTGCAAGCACGTCCGGATGTGTTCATCGATTACACCTCGGCTACGGTGGTGAAGGATCACGCGCTGTCCGCGATGAAGCAGGGCATCCCGGTGATCGTGGGGACGTCGGGACTGACCCGGGCGGATTTCGACGATCTGGATGCCGCGGCGCGTGCCGACGGGGTCGGTATCATCGGCGGCGGAAATTTCAGCATGACGGCGGCGATGCTGCAGTATCTTGCGCGGATCGCCGCACGCCACCTGCCGCATTACGAAATCCTCGATTTTTCCTGGGCCGACAAGGAAGACGTGCCAAGCGGCACCGCGCGGGAACTGGCCGAAACCCTTGCCGCGGTGCGCAAGCCGGAATACGCCAAGTCCCCGGCAGATTTCAT
>JAWVXM010000017.1:0-21785 GCA_033723255.1 Thalassovita sp. | reverse complement strand
CGCGGCAACAATTCCGACTGGCTGCTTCCCAACCGGATTTATGAGGCCAGCTGGGCCGGTTGCCCCAGCATCGCTTTCGCCGCGACCGAGACAGGACGACGTGTCGAAGGCGACGATCTGGGCTGGGTTATCGACCGGCCCGACCCCGGTGCCTTGATCGATTTGCTGGACCGGCTGAGTGCGGCGGAAATCGCGGCGAAAGGGCGGGCGCTGCTGCGCCGCCCCGCCGCCGATTTCGTGCAGGACCCCGGCGATATCGCCGACGTGATCGCGGCGCTTTGCCCCCAGAGAGGAGGCCGCCGGCATGAAACACCATAGCCCAGTCGCATATACCGCACGCCTTGCCGATCCCGCCGCGATCCTTGTCGCGGTGCCGGTGCTGAACGAAGCGGCGCATATCGCGCGCACGCTGCAGGACCTGATCACCGGCGCACCGCAGATGCGGAAGGTCAAGATCATGGTCGCCGATGGCGGCAGTTCGGATGCAACCCGGGACATCGTGCGGGCGTTCGCAAAGCGCCACGCGAATATCCATCTGATCGACAATCCCGACCGGCTGCAATCGGCGGCGGTGAACCGGGTGGTCGCCGATTGCGCCGAACCGCGCCATCAAATCCTTGTCCGGGTCGATGCCCATTGCCGCTATCCCCCCGGATACGTTCTGGCGGTGGCCGACAGTTTGTCGGAACGCGGGGTGGCGGCACTGGCCACGGTGATGGATTCGACCGGGGAAAGCTGTTTCGAGCGCGGCGCGGCATGGGCCGCCGATACATGGTTGGGATCGGGCGGGTCGCGCCATCGCGGCGGCAAGCGGTCGGGCTTTGTCGATCACGGTCACCATGCCGGGTTCCGGTTGGATAGCTGGCGGCGGGTGGGGGGATACGATACCCGCTTTGTCGCCAACGAAGATGCGGAACTGGACCATCGCATCGCCCTGACGGGGGGGCGGATCTGGCTCGATGCGGGGATACGGCCGGGATATGTGATGCGGTCTTCGGTCGGGGGACTCGCGCGACAATATTGGCGCTATGGCAGGGGGCGGGCACAGACGATCCGGAAACACCGCATGCGCCCGCGCCTGCGGCAGCTGGTCCCACCGGTCATCGTGGTCGTGAACACTGTTTGCCTGTTGCTGTCCTTCGTGTCGCCCGTGGTCCTGATCGTTCCCGGGACCTACCTTGCGATGCTGCTGGCCGCGTCCTTCGGGTTGTTGATGAAACATCGCAGGTTTTGCGCGCTTTGGGCTGGGCCCGCCTTGCTGGTGATGCATCAATCGTGGGGTGCGGGTTTCCTGACCCAACTCGCGTTCGGAAGGGGGCGTGGGCGATGAAGATCGATATCTGCATCTGCACTTTCCGGCGTCCGTCCGTGACCGAGACGCTGCAATCGGTCGATGCGGCGCACCACCCAGACGGCGCGGTGATCCGGCTGATCGTGATCGACAATGATGATCGGCCCACCGCGCGGGGGCGGGTGGCGGCAACCGCGGCTGATATGGCATTGCCGGTCCGCTATTTTCATGTGCCGGGGGGCAATATCTCGATCGCGCGCAACGCGGCGCTGGATGCGGCCAATGGCGACTGGATCGTTTTTCTGGACGATGACGAACGCGTGGACCGAGATTGGCTGATCGCCCTTCTCGAACGGCAGCACCAAACCGGGGCCGATGCCGTTTTCGGATGCAGCCGCGCCGAATATGGCCCCGGCGCCGCCGGATGGATCGTCAACGGGGATTTCCATTCGCAATCCCCCGTAGAGCGCGGTGGCGTCATTGAAACCGGACACACCTGCAACGCGCTGCTGCGATGGGGCGCAGCGCCTTGGCGGCAGCAACGTTTCGATCCGGGGCGGGGCAGATCCGGCGGCGAAGATACCGAGTTCTTTTTTCGCCTGCGCCGTCTTGGCGCGTGCTATGCCATCGCCGACTCTTCCATCGTTCGGGAAGCCGTGCCGGCTGCGCGGCAGTCCCTGCGGTGGCTGCTGCGCCGCCGGTTCCGGATCGGGCAAAGCTATGCGGCCTCGGCGCTTTCATACCCGGAACGGGTCCGGCTGCTTGCTCTGGCCGCGATGAAATCGGGCTACTGCATCCTGCGCGCGGGGCTGGTGTCGGGCGGGCGTGAGCGGCGCGCGTTCTGGTTGCTGCGCGGGGTGATGCATGCGGGTATCTGCGCAGGCTGCCTGAAATGGCCGCAACGCGCGCTCTATGGCGTTCATCCAAGGTAAACCCATGTCCAAAGACAGGATTCTGCTGCCCGACTTCATCGTGATCGGTGCCATGAAATCAGGCACCACGACGCTCCATCGTCATCTGCTGGATCATCCCGGGATCGACATGTCGCGCGACAAGGAAACGGATTTCTTCGTTGCCGAAAAAAACTGGCCGAAGGGATTGCGCTGGTACTCCGGTCAGTTTTCCCATCCGGGGCGCAAACGGGGCGAGGTCAGTCCGAACTATGCCAAATGCCGGGATTTCCCGGGCGTACCGGGCCGTATCGTGGCGCTTTGCCCGCAGGTGCGGCTGATCTATATCGTGCGCGATCCGGTGGCGCGGGCGATATCGCAGTTCCGTCACGGCTTCATTCAGGGCCGCTTTGGCCCGGAAGTGTTGCAGGGGGACTGCCATGAATATGCCCATATCATGGATGCCAGCCACTACGCCCGCCAGCTCGACGCCTATCTGACCCATTTCCCGCAGGAGGCCATCGTGATCGTCGATTTCGATGATCTGATCACCGCCCCTGCCAAGGTCATGGATCGTGTCGCCACGCATATCGGGGTGGCGCCGCACCCGGCCGGGGCGAAGCGGGCGCAGAACGACAGCGCGGAACTGTCACGCATCCCGGCCGGAGTCCTGCGCCTGGCGCAAACGCCGATGGGCCGGGCCGTCGGAACCCGGATCAGCCGGCAAAGCCGCGACCGGATCCGCGCCGCGCTGGCCCTTGGGCGCGCCCGCAAAATGCCGGATTTGCCGGATGCGTTGCTGAGCAGGATGCGCGCGGATCTGGCCGGGGATGTCGCCCGGTTCCGCCGCATGACCGGGATGCCCTTTTCGCATTGGTCGCTGTGAACGGCGCTTCAGTTTCCCCGGCGCGCGGCAGCCGCACTCACCACAACAACATCGCCCGGCAACAGCGGGTCATCTTCATTGACAATACCACCCGCGAAACGATCTGCGCGTGGCCCGATCACCCTGATCGTCAGGGTGTCCTCGCCCGCTTCGGTCTGGCCGCCGGCAGCCCGGGAAAGCAGTTCGAGCTCGGCCAGAGCGAAGCGGTAATCGCGTTGCAGCGTCTTCAGCCTACCTTCGGCGTCCTGCAGGTCTTGCAGCCGGTTTTGATATTGCTCCGCCTCGTACCTGTCGCGGTTCCGGGCTGACAGGGACTTGTTTTGCCGGATCTGTATCTTTGCGGTTTCCAGCGCCAGCAGGTCCTCGCGTTCATCCGCCAGCCGCTGCAGGAGCGCCGAGCTGCGGCTGTTGGTGGCCAGTCCCTTCGATTGCAGATCGCGCGCCGCATCGAGATCCGAGGTCAGCTGTGTCACCACTTGGTTTTTCAGCGCGATCCGGTCGGTCAGAAGCGCGATCTGGGCATCGCTTTCGGCGATGTCCCGGGTCCATGACGCGACGAGCAGGGTAAAGGTTGCGCGCTGACCGCGCAGGATCGCAGCTTCCGACGCAAGCAGATCGTCAAGACCTTCCTGTTCCCGCCACGGCACCGCTTCCCGCAGCGTTTCGGGTAAGATGACCGGTGTTTCGGCTCCGTCCAGGGCCGCTTTCAGCCGGGCGATCCGGGCCACGGTTCCGGCGATCTGCCCGGCCAGCCTTTCGGCGTTGCGCCGTGCCGTCAGCGCCGCGAGCCTCTCGCTGTCCAACGCCATCTCAGGCGCAATTCCCCCGGCCAGCGCAATCGCGGTGCCGACACTCATGCCGGGCAGGTAATCGTATCGCCCGCTCTGGTCGACCAGCCCCGACACGACCACCGGGGCGTAGGAGGCGATTTCGACCGAAACCGCTGGGATGCCGCTATAGCCGCCCCCGATCATGGCCGCGGCGATGGTGGCCTCGACCTCGTCGAAACTCTTGCCTGCGGCCTCGATACTGCCCAGTTCGGGCAGGCGTATATTGCCATCAAGGTCGATCATCGCGGTCTTCGGGGTCGTCATCAGATCATGGTTCAGCGTCACGCGGTCGCCCGCCACCAGCCTGTAAGGGTCGGCGGCAAGCGGCTGCGCCAGCATCAGGCCCGCGCAGAGGATGGGCAGCCCGTGAATACCAAGGATGGAAGGCCCGCCCTTTTCACCACGGGTTTTGCTTCGCCTGTCTTTCCGTGCCCGGTTCCTTTCCGCCAGTGCTTTCGCGATGTCTTCGCGGGCGCTCACGGCAAGGATGACAAGCAGCATGATCAGGAACTCATGGGCGCGGAACAGCGTGGGAGCGACGAGCGAGATGATGAAACTTCCCGTCAGAAGGGTGATGCCGCAGGCCGCGGCAGGGGAACCGGTCAGCAGGAACAGACGCAGCAATCGCCGCGCAGCGGTCACCAGAAGCGCGATCATCGCGATCAGCGCGGGCCAGCCGGCGCCGACACGGATTTCCGGCAGGAAGTTGTGAAAGGCGGCGCTGGTCACCGCGCCAGCATGGCGGGTCAGGGCGCGTTCATCGGCGAATTCCTGCGCCGTCCAGAAAGCGCGATATCCGACGCCAAGCAAAGGGTGTTCCGCGCTGACCGCCTGCGCGATCCGCCACAGCTCCGTCCGTCCGGTCAGCGTGGCATCCTTTCCGAGACTGTCGAGAACCACCCGCAGCGGATCGATCGCGGTCGCCGCGACGAAAACCGGACCAAGGGCACACCCCACGAACAGCGCCGCCGTCAGGCCCGCCACGACCGGGCGCGGGATGCGGCGCCGGCAGGTCATCGTGATCATCATCAGCAGCAACGGTGCCAGCAGGATCGCGGTCGCGGATTGGGACAGGATGAGCACCAGCCCGGTCACCGCCATCGACACTACCGAGAACACTTTGAACGTCGCCCCCGCATCGTTGCGGGGCATGATCAGGATCGCGGTGGCGACGACGAGGCCGAAACTGGCGCGCAGCCCCAGCATGTTCTTGTGGGGGAATATGCCGGCCAGTGCCCCGGTGCGGCTGTGGGCGGGCCACGGAAACAGGCCTGTCGCCCAGTGCAGCAGCGACAGCACCATGGCGAGTGTCAGCACGCAGAAAAGCGCCTTGGTGAGGAGGGTCAGCGCATAACGCCAACCCAGGTAGAGCCCGATCAGGACTGTCATCGCGAGTTGAAGCGCCGCCGTCAGGCTTGTAGCCGGGTCGGCCGACCACAGGACCGATGCCAGGCAGGCCAACGGATAAGCGAGGATGATCCTGTTACGCAGCACCAGAGCGGCGAAACCGGGCCACAATATGGCAATCCGCAACAGCGTCAGCCCATAGCACAGCAGCCAGACCACGGATTGAACGGGTGCCAGATGCCCCAGCATGTCGGAACTGGCGATGAGCACCAGCAACAGGATCGTTGCATCAATCCGGGCCCAGGCCGAGCCTGCCCCGTGCCGCAGCGGCAAAGCCGGCAATTCCGGAGGATGGGCGCTGGCGGTCATCGCCTGTTCCGATCCCCGTTCCGGGCAAGTGTCTTGGCGAATTCGTGGATCTCGATATCGGGCGCGCAGAGCTCGGTCAGGCGCTGCATCTGTGCGTCCGGGCAGAGCGGTTTGCGATCGGGGTCCCGGTTCAGCCAGCCCATGCGCAAGCGCACGCCGAACAGGTCGCGATATCGGCTCAGGAAGTCATCGATGTCCTCGAGAAAGCCGATGAGGGAAAACCGCGACAGCCGCTCCTTGGCCAGCGCAAGCGCGTCCGGGACCTCGTCTTCGGAAATGTCGTTGCGGCCGGACAGATAGCGCAGATAGGCCCGTGCGTGGCGCCGCGCGATATCGCTTTCGAGGTAGGTTTCGAAACTGCCTCTGGTCACGCCGCTGCGCTGTGTCATCCGGAAATTCGAAACGGTGCGTGCAACCGGATCGCGCAGTAGCGTGACGAACCTGTAATCCCTGCCGAAATGGGCCGCGGCTTTTTCGGACCACGGCAGATGGCCCTGAATCAGCATCGTGCCCCATGCCATATGCTGCAGAAAAAGGGTTTCGCGTAGGTCGAAGACCAACTGCCCTGACGCCAAATCCTCGTGGCAGAGAAAGGCATCGTCCATGTCGAAATTCAGGATCGCGGCGCCGCGGCGGGTCGATGGCGCATCGATGATCCCGATCCTTTGATTGAACGGCACCGTGGCCTGCATCGCCTCGGATAGCGATGTGCCGCCGCATTTGGGCATGTGGAAGAACACGCTGCGGTGTTTCGGGGCGGTTCCGGGCAGGCTGTGGCGCGCGCGCCCGTTGAGAATGGAGAGTCGCCGCAACGTGCGCTCCCGGATCGGGGCGTTACGCGCCATGATATGCCGCCTTTGCGTCTGTCTTCGCCGGATTTCCGGGCATTTTGCGATGAACCCGTGTCATGTGTCCGCCCGCCATTTCATGTGAACAGGTCCACCACATCGGCTTCGGACAGGCCGACGAACAGGATGCTGCCGCCGGTGTCGAGCTCTGCCATTGTTCCGGCCGGAGTGAGCGTGGTGGCGGTCAGCCCGGTTCCATCCTCAAGGCACAGCACGTCTTCGCCGGGGATGAAATCGAAGAGTTTGCTATCGCCGGTCGCGGAGGAACCGAACACGAAGGTATCGCTGCCCGCGCCACCAAACAGCCGATCGTCGCCGGGACCACCATATAGCGTATCATCGCCATTGCCACCGGCTAGCTTGTCGTCCCCGGTGCCGGAGATCAGCAAGTCGTTGCCGTCGCCCCCATTAAGGGTGTCATCGCCGCCGCCGCCCTCCAGTCGGTCATTGCCGGTGCCGCCTTTCAGCCAATCATCGCCCGTGCCGCCGAGGATCCGATCGTCGCCCCCCGCCGCCATGATCAGATCGTCACCGCCCTGGCCGTGGATCACGTTCGGCCCATTGTCGCCCATTATGAAGCTGTCCTGACCGTCAGTAGGTCTTTCTTCTTCTGGAAAGCCCGCCACCTGCGAATGTCCCTGATCCGCGGTGTCTGGATTGATTCGCTGCGGGGTTTTCATGTCTGTATCCGTATTGTTTTCATCAGACTTTCAGAATTTCCATCGGTTTGTTGTCAAAGCAGCGTCCGGGGAATCGGTCATACAATTCATGCGCAATATTCCGATTTCACCTATCGGCCGGTCCGGTACATCACCACGCACGCGGTGCGCAGAATGATATGCATATCCTTCAGCAAGGACCGGGTGTTCACGTAATCCATGTCCATCCGCACGCGTTCGGCATAGGTCAAGTCATTGCGCCCGGAAACCTGCCACAACCCGGTGATTCCGGGCCTGACGGACAGGTAATACCAGTCGTATCCCTGGTATTTCCTGAGTTCTTCGCGGGTCACCGGGCGCGGCCCGACAAGGCTCATGTCGCCGCGCAGAACGTTCCAGACCTGGGGCAGTTCATCCAGGCTGGTTTCGCGCAGGAACCGGCCCAGCCGGGTGACGCGCGGATCGTTTTTCAGCTTGAACGCCCTTTCCCATTCGGCGGCGGCGTCCGGGTTGTGCGCCAGATGTTCTTCCAGCATTTTTTCGGCATCCGGCACCATGGTACGGATCTTCCAGCAGCGGAAGTCCCGGTTGTCCTTGCCCACCCGGACATGGCCGAAGAAGCCGGGGCCTCCATCAAGACGGGTCAGGACGTACAGGACGGCAATGACCGGTATGATGGTGGGCAGGATCATCAGGATCAGGCAGAGATCGACAATGCGCTTGCCCCTCGCGCCCCGGCTGGCGGTGCGCATGATCTGCGCCGCGTTGCGCCGTCGTGCCCCGGCGGAAAGGGGCAGGATGCTGGCCGGAACGCTGTTCTTCGTCATGCGCATGATGCTGTTCCTTCTGCCGAGAGCGGCTGCGGTTGCCGGCGATTCCTTGGAAGATCGGACACGGATGTGTTGTTTGAAAAATCCATTTTTCGGAAACGTTCATGAAATCCAAGATGCGGGCAGGGATTGACCGGATTGAGTTGAGATTTGCGAATGTCCAAACCTATTGCGCCGGGTGCGCTATTGCCGCACCCAAATAATGAAGATGTTTCTGCAGATCACGATTTGCCCTGGATTGAAAAAGGGGCTGGGTAACGGGCGCGTTTCTATCCTGCTCGTATTCGGGATTTCGGGGCAAACAGATCCAAAGGTGGTATGAAGTTTTCGACCCTGTTGATTAATATTCGATTAAATCTGTAGGTGTTTGATCCCAAGGTTTGATGGTGTGATCCTTTCGTTGGAATGGAAAGAAGCATCATGGGACAAGTGCGTCACGGCAGCGCCACGCCCACGCACGCGGTCAGAGCAGCAATACAAAGATCGAAGCCGGCTAGAGCGCTGAAGACCTGGCCGTCTGAAGCCTAGCGGATCGGTTCCAGCAACGCGTCCTTCAGGCCGCAGTCGCGGCTGACATCGCGGCCGCAGGGCACCGGAAGCAGCGATTTGGACAGGCAAAGGCGGGCTTCCTGAATGCGCCCGCTTTTGCAGATAATGGTCAGCATGTCCGGCTCCAGCCCCGGATTCGCTTGCAGAAAGGTGTCCTCGATCACTTTCGCGGGCAATGTCACCGACCTGTCAAGCTTGCGGAATACCGGTGGACGGATCACGCTGTCATAGGCGCGCCGCGCCAGGTCGTAATAGGCCGATGCCGACAGGCCCGAACAGCTGCCGTGTTTTTTCCACTGGTACCAGGCCAGGCCGGGACTGCCCATGATATCAGTCATCTCACTGGTCATTTGCCGGGACGGTTGCGGCTGCGCCGTCGGGCAATAGGATGGCCAGCCGTTATGATATTGCGGCCAGAGCCCGTGCAGGACCCAGCCGTAATCTGCGCGCGCGTCGCATTGCGGGGAGCGGCGGGCATCGCCTTCCAGCGCGCACCATGTTGGCGACCAGCTCAGCGACAGGACGTAATAATCGAAGTCGCCGGGCCGTTCACCGTCGGCCATGGTCGCGCTGGCGATCAGCGCGAAAACGAGGCTGACAAGACGGATACGCATTCACTCTTCCCTTATGGCACGCCAGGCACTATATAGACGGCAAGTTCCCCGACAAGGTAACCCGTCCCGCATTGGGGACCGCCTGTTTCAGGCAACGGGGAAGTTTTGAGTTAAGGAGACATGCTATGGCCAAACCGATCATGGCGAAAGCGACCGCCGTCTGGCTGATTGACAACACCACCATTGGCTTCAAGCAGATTGCCGATTTCGTTGGCATGCACGAATTGGAAATTCAGGGCATCGCCGATGGTGATGTCGCCGCCGGCGTGAAGGGGTTCGATCCGATCGCCAACAACCAGCTGACCCAGGAAGAAATTGATCTTGCCGAGAAGAACCCGCTGCACAAGCTGAAGCTGAAATTCAACCCGGCCGCCGTGGGCGAGGAAAAGCGCCGCGGCCCGCGCTATACCCCGCTGTCCAAGCGTCAGGACCGCCCGGCATCGATCCTGTGGCTGGTTAAGTTCCACCCGGAACTGTCCGATGGCCAGATTTCGAAACTGGTCGGTACCACCAAGCCGACGATCCAGGCGATCCGCGAGCGAACCCACTGGAACATCGCCAATATCCAGCCGGTCGATCCCGTGGCCCTGGGCCTGTGCAAGCAGTCCGAACTGGACGCCGCCGTGCAGAAGGCCGTTGCCAAGAAGGAAGCCGAGGGCGCGGTGATGACCGACGACGAGCGCCGCAAGCTGGTCAGCACCGAACAGTCGCTGGCGATGGAAGAAGAAGCGCCGAAGATCCCGACCGCGATCGAAGGCCTGGAAACCTTCAGTCTCAAGGATGATGAGGACGAGGAAGAGAAGGAAGAGATCATCGACGCCGACAGCTTCTTCAACCTGCCGGGAAGTTCGGATCAGGACGAACAGCCCTGATCCTGTAGTGATCTGGAATGGGAAAGCCCGGGCCGTTGCGCCCGGGCTTTTGCGTTTCATCGGCGGTGCCGTGGTGCAAGTTGAGTATTTTCGCCAAGAAGAAACGGCAGGGGGTTTTCTTTTCGCCCCCGCTTGCGCGTGTTTTCCCGTGTGAGCGGAAAGTGGGCGATTGCGGGTATCGGGCGTGGATGACAGGTGCGCTCGGCCCGGTGCGGTTCTGAAGCCGGGCCATGATCCCGCGTGAGTCGACGAATCTCTGCCGCCACGGCGGGCCGTGGCAGGGGGGAAGTGTTCCGATGATCGGAGGCGGCTTGGAAAGGAGATCGGTTTGGGGCGCGATTTGCCGGATTGGGCCTTGGCGCGCTGATTTGATCGAAACCGGCGCGGTGTCGGAAGGGCTAGGTCCCGCCCCTTATTTTCATGTGGATTCAGAGAGATTCTCCGTGCTGGTGGTGCGGGGATCCGGCTGTTTGGCTTCGGGGATTTTGATCATAAGCGGCGTTGGAAAACGGGCGGAAAAATTTTTTCGCGTCGCGCGAAATTTTCCTTGATCGGTGCGAGGCGAGGCCCTAAATGCCCGTTTCAAGACGCCAACGCACGCGCCTCTGGCCAACCCGAAACGGGTTCGTGTTTACGTAGCGACGGTAACGTCTCCCTTGGAAGTGAGCGGTCATATATGGCCGGGTCTATTGGAGATGACCATGAACGCCTACGTAGCACCTTTCGCGTGCGGCGCTGCCGCACGTACCGACACCCGTATCGAAGCCTTCATCCGTGGCACCGCATTCGACCGGCCGACGCTGGTTTTGGACCGCGACGCGGTGGCGCGCCAGTACCGGGCGCTGAAATCCGGCCTGGGCCGGGCCGATATCCACTATGCGGTCAAGGCCAACCCGGCGCGCGAAGTTCTGGAGGTTCTGCTGTCCGAAGGGTCGCATTTCGACGCCGCATCGCGCGGTGAAATCGAACTCTGCCTGAGCCTCGGCGCGCATCCCAACGCGATTTCGTTTGGCAACACCGTGAAACGCCCCGCCGACATCGCCTTCGCGCATCAGGCCGGTATCACCCTGTTTGCCGCCGACGCCGAGGAAGAGCTGGAGAAGATCGCCGAAAACGCGCCGGGCGCGCAGGTATATATCCGCCTTCTGGTGGGGGCGACCGGCGCCGACTGGCCGCTGAGCCGCAAGTTCGGCTGCGCGCCGGAGATGGCCGAAACCCTGATGGCGCGCGCGGTTGCGCTTGGCCTGACCCCGGTCGGCCTGTCCTTCCACGTCGGCAGCCAGACCCGCGAGGCCGTTATGTGGCGCGACACGCTGGACCAGGTCGCACAGGTTTGGGCGCAGGCGCGTGCCAACGGTTTCCCGTTGAGCCTGATCAATATCGGTGGCGGCGTCCCGGCCTTCTATGGTGAGGAAATCGAACCGGTGTCGATCTATGCGGCAAAGGTGATGGAAATGGTCGAAGCACGGTTCAAAGGGGCCCAGCGTGTCATGGCCGAACCGGGCCGCGGCATGGTGGCCGAGGCCGGCATGATCGCCGCCGAGGTTTTGCTGGTGTCGAAAAAGTCCGACGATGACCTGCATCGCTGGGTCTACCTGGATATCGGCAAGTTCTCGGGTCTGGCCGAAACCATGGACGAAGCGATCCGTTACCAGTTCGTGACCGACCGCGATCACGAGGAAACCGTGTCGTCGATCCTCGCCGGTCCGTCCTGCGACAGCGCCGACGTGCTCTATGAGAAGCGCCCGGTGCAGTTGCCAGTGGGGCTGCGGTCGGGTGACCGCATCATCATCCGCAACTGCGGCGCCTACACGTCGAGCTATTCCTCGGTCGGGTTCAACGGCTTTCCGCCGCTCGACGTTGTCGTGATCTGAACCTGTCCAGCCGGTCCCGGCGGTGCGCCGCCGGGATCGGTCAGATTTGCTTGCGCGCGTTCAGCGCGGCGGTGATCGTACCCTCGTCGAGGTAATCCAGTTCGCCCCCGATCGGAACGCCCTGGGCCAGCGATGTCAGCCGCACCCGGCCTTCCAGCTGATCGGCGATGTAATGGGCGGTGGTCTGGCCATCGATCGTGGCGTTCAGCGCCAGGATCACTTCCCCGATCCCTTCCGATGTCACCCGGTCGACCAGTTTCGGGATGCGCAGCTGTTCCGGCCCGATGGAATCGAGCGCCGACAGGGTGCCGCCCAGCACGTGGTAGCGGCCCTTGAACACGCCCGCGCGTTCCATCGCCCACAGGTCCGCCACGTCTTCCACCACGCACAGGATGCCGTTGGCGCGTCGCTCGTCGGAACAGATATCGCAGATATCCGAGGTGCCGATATTGCCGCAATTGAGGCATTCGCGGGCCGAGGCCGCGACCTTCTGCATCTGGTCGGCCAGCGGCGTCATCAGAAGCGCCCGCTTGCGGATCATGTGCAAAACGGCGCGCCGGGCCGAGCGCGGGCCGAGCCCGGGCAGCTTGGCCAGCAATTCGATCAGGGCGTCGATATCTTGGGTGGCGTTGTCGCTCATAGCGGCAATCTAGTGCGGTCGAGCGGCTTTGGGTAGGGGGTGTGATCCGCCGGAGGCCGCGCCTTTCGGGCGGGCGGTGGAGGCCTCCGGCGGGAGTATTTTGGGAACAAAGAAAGGGATCAGAACGGCAGTTTCATATCCGCCGGCAGGCCCAGCCCTTCGGTCAGCTTGGACATTTCTTCCTGCGCCTTGTCGCTTGCTTTCTGCTGCGCGTCCTTGATCGCTGCGAGGATCAGGTCCTCGACCACTTCCTTTTCATCGGGGTTGAAGATCGACGGGTCGATTTCCAGGCCCGTCAGCACGCCCTTGGCGGTGGCGGTGGCCTTGACCAGGCCGGCACCGGATTCGCCGGTCACGGTCATGGTTTCGAGCTCTTCCTGCATTTCGGCCATCTTGCCCTGCATTTCCTGGGCTTTCTTCATCATCTTGGCCATATCGCCAAGCCCGCCGAGACCTTTCAGCATGGGGAATCTCCTGTTTGTCGCTGTTGCGTTCTAGATACGTTTGGCCGCGCGGCGCGGCAAGGGACCGGGGTCAGTCTTCTTCGAACGGATCCCATTCGTCTTCGACTTCCTGCAGCGCATCCTGCTGTGCCTTGGCGGTCAGTTCTTCCTGGGTGCGGATCTTGGTGATCTTCGCCTTGGGAAAGGATGACAGCACCGCCTGAACCATCGGGTGGGCTTCGGCTTCGGCACGCAGGGCGGTTTCCTTGGCGTTGCGTTTTTCGTCGATGGTTTCGCCGCCGCCTTCGTTGACCACGGTGACCGCCCAGCGGTTGCCGGTCCAGCGCTGCAGCGCGCTGCCCAAACGCTGTGCCAGGTCGCGCGGCGCATCCGGGGTGGGCACGAATTCGATCCGGCCGGGTTGATAGGCGGCTAGCCGCAGCCCGGTTTCGACATGCACCAGCAGCTGCATGTCGCGGTTCGACCGGATCAGTTCGACCACGTGATCGAAGCTGGGATAGCGTGCCAGCGCCTGTTCGGCGTCCTGCGCCAGCGCCATCACCGGGCCGCCGGAGGGGCCCGCGGGCTGGCTGCCGGTGGAATAGGCCTGCGTCATCCGGCCCTGCGGCGCGCCTGCGCCGGGGGCCACCATGCCGCCGCCCGGGGGCGGTGGCGGCATGTCCTGCAGCTTGCGCACCAGTTCTTCGGGGCTGGGCAGGTCGGCCACATGGGTCAGCCGGATGATCGCCATCTCGGCGGCCATCATCGCGTTGGGGGCGTTGGCGACCTCGTCGATCGCCTTCAGCAGCATCTGCCACATCCGGGTCATCACCCGCATCGGCAGCGCTTCGGCCATCGCCTGACCGCGGGCGCGTTCATCGGGGCTGACGGTGGGGTCGTCGACCGCTTCGGGGGTGATCTTCACCACAGAAATCCAATGCGTCACCTCGGCCAAGTCGCGCAGCACCGCCATCGGGTCGGCGCCATCGGCATATTGCGCCCCGATCTCGGCCAGCGCGCCGCCCGCGTCGCCCTTCATGATCAGGTCATAGAGGTCCAGCACCCGGCCGCGGTCGGCCAGCCCCAGCATGGCGCGGACCTGATCGGCGGTGGTTTCCCCTGCGCCGTGGCTGATCGCCTGATCCAGCAGCGAGGTGGCATCGCGCGCCGATCCTTCGGCGGCCCGGGTGATCAGGGCCAGCGCGTCGTCGCTGATCTCGGCCGCTTCGGCGGTGGCGATCTTGCGCAGTAACGCGATCATCACCTCGGGTTCGATCCGGCGCAGGTCGAAGCGTTGACAGCGGGACAGGACCGTCACCGGGACCTTGCGGATCTCGGTGGTGGCGAAGATGAATTTCACGTGCGCGGGGGGTTCTTCCAGCGTCTTGAGCAGCGCGTTGAACGCGCTCGTCGACAGCATGTGAACCTCGTCGATGATGTAGATCTTGTAGCGGGCGGAGGCCGCGCGGTAATGCACGCTGTCGATGATTTCGCGAATGTCGTTCACGCCGGTGCGCGATGCGGCATCCATTTCCATCACGTCGACATGGCGGCCTTCCATGATCGCGCGGCAATGTTCGCACTGCCCGCAGGGTTCGATCGTCGGTCCGCCATTGCCGTCCGGCCCGACGCAGTTCATCCCCTTGGCAATGATCCGCGCGGTGGTGGTTTTGCCGGTGCCGCGGATCCCGGTCATGATGAAGGCCTGGGCGATGCGGTCGGCTTCGAACGCGTTCTTCAGCGTGCGCACCATCGCGTCCTGCCCGACCAGGTCGGCAAAGGTTTCGGGGCGGTATTTACGTGCCAGAACCTGGTAGCCTGTGGTGGGTGTGTCGCTCATGATCTGCCTTCGGATTCGTATACCCGGACAAGTTAAGACCTGGGGCGCGGCCCGTCCACCGGATTAGGGCGGGGCGGGCAGGGGCGCTGCCCCTCTGCGCGCATCGCGCGCATTCACCCCGGAGTATTTGTAGCAAGATGAAGCTGCAGGGGGCTGCATTTTTCATGTGCAGAAGGCGCGTGTGCGGCTAAGCTGCGCTCACAGGATAAAAGCGTTTAGTATTTTTGATTTTCAGGGATGCGTTCGGGGGCGGGGAAAGCCATGTCGAATCTGGTGTTGCATGCGCTGACGGTCGGCAACGGCATATTGGCGCTGTGCCCGATGCCGGGGCGTGGCGGCGGCTACCTGAAGGATCTGGAACATCTGCGGGAATGGGCCCCGGCGCTGATGATTTCACTGACCACGCAGGCCGAGCTTGTGACCGAGGGCGCGGAGTGGATCGGCGCCGACATGGTCGCGTCGGGGTGTCGCTGGGCGCATCTGCCCGTTGCCGATTTCGGCACGCCCGATCAGGGATTCGAGTCCCAGTGGCCCGAGGTCAGCGCGGCCGCGCTATCGGCGCTGGCGGGGGGCGGGCGGATCGTGGTGCATTGCAAGGGCGGCTGCGGTCGCTCCGGCATGGTGGCGTTGCGGTTGATGGTCGAGGCGGGGGAAGGGCAGCAAAGCGCGCTGAAACGGCTTCGGGCAACGCGTCCCTGTGCAGTGGAAACCGAGGCACAGATGGCTTGGGCGCTTACTCCCATTCCATCTGGCTGAACACTTCCTGGGCGTTGCGCCGGGCCAGGCTGTCGAAGTTGTCCAGATCGGCGAACCCTGACTGGTCGACGTCGACCGAGCTCAGGATGTCACCGCCTTCTTCGATATGCGCGGCGATCTTTTCGCGCAGGTTGGCCAGGTAATCGCGGGTGTCATGGGTGGCGGTTGCCAGATCGGTGACCGGCCCGTGTCCGGGCACCACATGGGTCGGCTGCAGCGCGGCTAACGCATCGAAGGCGTCGAGCCATCCGGCGCTGTCGGAAAATTCCATCACCCCGAGAAGCCGGCCGACATACACGATATCCCCGGCGAAAACGGTGCCTGACGCAGGGGTCCAGACGAAGCTGTCCCCGGGGGTGTGGGCCGGTGCGGCATGGACCAGTTCCAGCGTCACGCCGCCCAAGCTCAGGTCGTAACGGTCCTCGAAGGTGATATCGGCATGGACCGGAACGGTTCCGGCCAGGTTTTCTTCCCCGATCAGCGCGGTCAGGATGGTCTGCTGCATCGAGGCACGGTCCTGCTGATCGGCGACCGCATCGGCCGAGGCGATGATGGTGGCGCCCTGTTCCTTCCAGTAGCCGTTGCCGATCCAGCGGTGATCCTGGCCGCCGGTATTGATGACATAGCGCACCGGCTGATCGGTCAGGGTCCTGATCAGCCCGTGCAGCATTTCCGCGCCCTTGTAGCTGCCTCCCGCGTCGATCAGCACGGCGCCCTCGCTGGTGACGATCAGGCCGTGGGTGGAATTGTTGCCAAGGTTCACCGGGTCACGCTGCCCGCTGGGGCCGACCAGCGCATAGGTGTTCTCTGCGATGGGGGTGATCTGCATCACCTGATCAGCTTGCCCGATCGTCGCGATAGACGCGATCAGGAAGGTTAAAGCGGCAAATATACGGGTCATCGTCACAATCGTCCTATGCTGTAAATATCGGAATAGTGGTCTCATCGAGCGGAGGAACGCAACCGCGCTATTTGCCGCGCGGTTTTCCTTTGAGCCGGCTTTGGGCGGTCTGGATTGCCCGGTGTTGCCGGGTGATTTCGCGCGCCCTGCGGCGGGTCTGTCCCATGGTTTCGGTGTTCAGCTGATCCTCGGCGCGCAGTTTGCGCCAGCGCTCCAGCCGGTCTTCATCCAGTTCGCCCGCCGCGATCGCCGCCTGCACCGCGCAGCCCGGTTCGCTGACATGGGCGCAATCGCGGAACTTGCATTGCGCGGCCAGCTCGGTGATGTCGTCGAACAATTCGTCGATGCCGCCGGACACGTCATGCAGGCCCAGTTCGCGCATGCCCGGCATATCGATCACCATTCCGCCGCCCTGCACGAAATGCAGCGACCGCGCGGTAGTGGTGTGGCGCCCTTTCGAATCGTCTTCGCGGATCCCGGCGGTGGTTTGCGTGGCGCCGGTCAGGGCGTTGATCAGGGTCGACTTGCCGACACCCGAGGACCCGACGAAGGCGATCGTCCGGCCCTGTCCGCACCATTGACGCAGCTTGCCCGACTGGTCGGGATCCCTGGCGTTGATCAGCAGGATCGCTTCGAACTTGTCGGAAATCCCGCGCGCCCGGTCCAGGTAATCCTGCGCGTCCTCGGCCCGGTCCGCCTTGGTCAGGACCAGCACCGGGGAGACCCCCGCGTCGAGCGCCAGGATGACATAGCGTTCGATCCGCGCCGGATTGAAATCTTCGTTGCAGGAGGTGGTGATGAAAAGCGTGTCGATATTGGCGGCCAGAAGCTGTGCCCTGGCCTCAATCCCCGCGGCGCGGCGGCTGAGTTTCGAATGCCGCGCGAGGATCGAAACAATCACGTTATTTTCCGGGTCAATCGTGACCCAATCGCCCACCGCCACGTCGCCGGCGCTTAGTCCGGGCGGGTAGCTCAGGCGGATGCTGCCGTCCGGCGACAGGCCGGTGGCCTTGTTGCGCTGCACGGCGGCGATGCGCATGACATGGTCAAGCGACGCGCCCGTCTCCGCGAGCTGATCGGCGAAGAAGGACGACCATCCCAGGTCTTTGAGCGTGGTGTCTGTCACGCGGGCTCCGGTTTTGTGGGGCAACAGGTCATGGCGCGAAAGAATGCCGCTTTTCGCACAGGGGACAAGGGCAGATATCGCTTGTGCCGGTTTTTGGCGGCGGATCGCATGAAGGGGATGGGGTGAGAGGCTGGACAACGACCCAAGCGGGGCTCGTTACGGCTGCTTCCTTCCGGACCTGACCGGGTTGGCGAGGCGCCTGCCCGCGCCAACCTCTCGAGCAGCGATATAGTCTTCCGCGGCAGGGATTGCAAGCCGGGCGGCACAGGTCAGAAATCCAGTTGCATCACGGCGAAGCCGTCATCGCTGATGCTGTCGAAGCGCGCCTCGCGGCGTCGCAGGCCGTTCAGCATGTCCACTGCGCGCGGCGAGGTCTTGAAAAGGGCGCTGGTGCCGGGGAGCGGCCGGAGCCGCCATATCGGGGCCGGCCGGATTTCGATGGTTTTCTTGCGGCGCAGGTAATCGGAAAGGATATCGCGAACGGGGCGCGTGCTTTGCAACGCCATGTCCTCGGGGGCGACCTGAAGAAAGCCGCCGCCGCCGCTGGCACGGAAACTGTTGGTGGCGACGATGAATTCCTGATCCGGGTCAACCGGCCTGCCTTGCCACGTGACCAACGTGATGCGGCGGCTGTCGGGGGCGACCAGCCCGCCCTCGGGCGAGTAGCGTGCGGGCTGTGACGGGTCGATTTCGTATTCCAGCCCGATCAGGTGATCGAAATTGTAGCTTGGAAATTGCGGGTCATGCAGAGCCTGTTGCCGCAGGCCCGGGGATATGCGGTGAAAAAGGCCCGCGCAGCGTTCCAGCCACTCCGTTATGTCGCGCCCGGTCAGACGCAATGCGCAGGCCACGTTGGGAAACAGGTAAAGGTCGGCCAGGTTGCCTAGTGTCAGCGGCCCTGCCTCAATATAGGTGAAATATTCCGGGCCGGGGTGCCCGCCTGCCTTGAACGGGGCAGAAGCCGACAGGATCGGCAGGCCCTCGTGGCGCGTGCCGCGCAGCGCCTCGGCCACGTGGTCCGCCTGTGCCCGGGCAACCAGCTGCACCACCGCGCAATCTGCCACGAGCGAGAAAAAGGAATGCAGGGGGGTGCGGGTCTGTGCCACCGGGCGCCGCATGTAGTCCAGCGTCGCCTGATGATGCGGGCGCACGGCACGCACGATTTCCGGGGCTTGGGCGATGGTTTCGTTGACCTTGCTCTGTTGCGCGCCGGTGGAGATCGGGCGCAATTCCGTCTTGTGTCGCCGCAGCTGCCAGTTTCCGCTTGCGTCCTGTTGCAGGGCGAGATCCATCACGCCGAGGTGGCTGCCCCAGAAGCCGGGCATCATCACCGGTTTGCCATTGATGGTTCCCCGGTCCACGTCGACACCGTGAATGCCTGCGAAGCTGCTGCCGGGGAAAAGCCGGTGCTGGTGACCGCACAGGATCACGTCGATCCCGTCGACGCGGGATAGCGGCACCACCGCGTTTTCCTGTTCTTGCCGTTCGTCGCCCACCGCGATCCCGGAATGCGCCAGCGCGACGATCAGGTCAGCGCCTTCGGCTCTCATCATGGGAACATAGTCGCGTGCGGTTTCCACGACATCGCGGAAATGGACATGGCCTTCGGTGTGATGCCTTTCCCAGACCCCGGTCTGCGGCGGAAGGAACCCGATCAGTCCCAGTTTCAGGGTCCTGAGCGCGTCCGAGTCACCGCGGAGCTGTTTTTCCACGATCCGGTAGGGGGGCAGCATCGTTCTGTCGTTGTGCGGCCTGTCACCCAGTTCGCGCGCGACATTGGCCAGCATCAGCGGGAACAGGGCGCTGATGAGCGCATCCAGCAGGAAGTCCACGCCGTAGCTGAATTCGTGATTGCCCAGGGTAACCCCATCGTATCGCAGGGCATTCATGGCGGCGATCGCCGGGTGTGTCCGGGTGTCGCCTTCATCGTGATAGGCGATCTTGTCCCCGAGCAGATTTCCCTGCAGAAAATCCCCGGTGTCGAACAGCAGGCTATTCGTGACCTCGGACCGGGCCGTCTTGATCAAGGTCGCTGTGCGTGACAGCCCAATGCGCGGATTCGGGCGTCCCGAAAAATAGTCAAAGGCCAGCAGATGCATGTGGACATCCGTGGTTTGAAGGATCCTGACCTGTGTTTCGCCGGTTTTCAAAAACGGGCTGCCCGAGGGGCGGTATTGTTGCACCATGATCCGCGATACGCTTGAAGCAATGAAAGAAAATTCGCGCGCTAATATGATCCGTGACTCGGTCTTAAGTAGGTTTGTGCGATCTGCGTGTCAATCTTGGGTTGGGTTTTGGGCGCGTTCAAGGCGATCCGGACTGTTTCCAAACGCGCCGGGAGCAAGATAAGTAGGGTCCGGCAAAGGTGAAGTGTTCAACTGTTGGACCCGGCGGTTGGGCATCAAGGGGGCGGCTGGAATGAAACATGCTGAAATGGTGACCTTCGGGGGATCGGGGCTGGATCGGGCCGCGGAAATGCGCGGCGATGATGCGGCCGTGGCTGCTGCGCTGGCCGCATCGGAAACCCGCTCTGTCGTTCTGTGGCGCGGAAAGCCGCTGATCACCCGGGATGGACAGGGCCGTCCGGCGCTTACCCGGTTGCCGATGGATCACCCGGTCTTGCGGGAAGCCCGCAGCGGGCCGATCTTCCTTGGCCGGGAAGACAGCGGTCCGGTGTTTGCCCATGACATTTCGGCCTGGATGCCGACTGAGGTGGATGAAACCGCGCTGAACAGTTTCCTCGATCGCAGCGAACAGCATCATCCCAGCCTCTCGGCGTCGGACACCTTCGCCGAACTGCGCGCGGTCATGGCCCGGATTTCGCCGCGTGACGCGGAACTGGCGGCCACCGCACGGGCTCTGTTCGGATGGCACCGCACCCACCGGTTCTGTTCGCAATGCGGGCAGGAAAGTGAGATGGCGATGGCGGGCTGGCAACGCGATTGCCCGGCCTGCGGGGGGCATCATTTCCCGCGCACCGACCCGGTGGTGATCATGCTGATCACCCGTGGAAACGCGGTTTTGATGGGGCGGTCGCACGGCTGGCCCGAGGGCATGTATTCGCTGCTTGCCGGATTCGTGGAGCCGGGCGAAACCATCGAAGCGGCGGTGCGGCGCGAGGTTTGGGAAGAGTCGGGTGTCCGGGTCGGACCGGTGTCCTATCTCGCAAGCCAGCCCTGGGCCTTTCCCGCCTCGTTAATGGTCGGCTGCGCCGGGCAGGCAAAGACCGAGGAACTGACCATCGACCCCAAGGAAATTGACGATGCGCGATGGTTTTCGCGCGAAGAGATCATGCTGGCCTTTGCCGGTGAAAACCCCGATCTGAGGCCCGCGCGGGAAGGGTCGATCGCGCATTTCCTGTTGCGGAACTGGCTTGCAGATCGGTTGGATTGAGACAAGAGTCCGGGTAAGGCAATCAAGATATGGGGTGGGCAGGGGCGCATGGAATTCGTCAGCAAGGAAGATATCGACGCTCCGATTCAGAACGTTTTCGATCTGTTGTCGGATTTCGACGGGTTCGAACGCGCGGCGCTGCGCCGCGGGGCCGAGGTGCAGCGGATCGACGATCTTGAACAGATCGGGCCGGGCATGGCCTGGGATATCGGCTTCATGATGCGCGGCAAGCCGCGCGATCTGCGCCTGACCCTGACGGAATATGATCCGCCCCATGGCATGGTCTTTTCCGGCGGCGACAAGGGGCTGGAGGGAACGGTTTCGGTCGAGCTGGTTGCGCTGTCGCGGACCCGTACCCGGATGGCACTGCGGATAACGCTTGCGGCGACGAACCTGCCGGCGCGGCTGATGCTGCAATCGCTGAAACTGGGCAAGACCAAGCTGCAGTCGCGTTTCCATCTGCGGATGGCCGATTTCGCCACCGAGTTGGAAGAACGTTACAGGCGCACCGCCTGACCGGAATGCGCTGATCGTGGCAGGGCCTATCGCGCCTGTTCGTGCTCGAACCGCTGCTGCGCGATCTTTTCGTTATGTTCGCTTTTCTTCTGATCGAACAGGCTGGCGCGGACATAGTCCAGATGTGCCTCGACCGCGGCGCGGGCCCCTTCCGGGTCGCGCGCCTGTAACGAGGTATTGATGGCGCGGTGCTGATCCAGAAGCGTATCGCGGGTGGTGCGCTGCTTGAACATCATCTGGCGATTATAGAACACGCCTTCGCGCAGCAGCTGATACATCGACCGCATCATGTGCAGCATGATCACGTTGTG
>JAWVXM010000016.1:0-21891 GCA_033723255.1 Thalassovita sp. | reverse complement strand
TTGGCCCAACGGGCCGCTCTGTGGGGGATGCGGAACCTTAGCCAGTGGCTGGCTGGGGAACGGGCCGAAATCCTCGACCGCCGGGCCGCGATCGAGCAAGGCTTCCCGGTGCTTGCCGACCAGGGCTGGAAACTTCTCGGCGTGGGGGCCTATTTCGCCTATGTCGAACACCCGTTCCTGCCCCCCTCGATACAGCTGGCCGAACAGATGGTCAAAGCGGTCGGCGTGCTCACCCTGCCCGGCGCCATGTTCATGCCCGAAGACGATCAGGCCGGTGAACGCACATTGCGGATTGCCTTTGCCAATATCGGCCGGGAAGGGATCGGGCAGCTGTTTGAACGGCTTTCCGGTCTGCGCTCGGCTCTTGTGCCCAACCGGGTCTCGTCCTAAACACGGGCGAACGGAATTTCTGCCCCAGGGCGCGCGTAAGGAAACAATATGGCGAGCGGTGTCACCTCCAAAACATTCATGTGGGGCCTGATGGGGCTTTTGATCCTTGGTCTTGGCGGGTTCGGCGTCACCAATCTGTCGGGCAACATCCGCAGTGTCGGTGCTGTCGGCGATGTCGATATCCCGGTCGAGGATTACGCCCGCGCCCTGCAGGAAGAAATCCGCGCTGTCGAGGCCCAGACCGGACAATCGCTCAGCTTCGATCAGATCCAGGCCTTCGGCATAGATACCAGCGTCCTTGGACGCCTGATCGGTCAGGCCGCTCTCGACAACGAGGCGCAGGCTATCGGCCTGTCGATCGGCGACGAAAACCTGAGCCGGCAACTGTTTGAAATCGCGGCCTTTCAGGGCCCGAACGGGTTTGACCGCGAAGCCTATAAATTCGCACTGGATCAGGCCGGTTATACCGAGGCGAAGTTCGAGGCGGACCTGCGCGCGGACAATGTGCGTTCCTTGCTGCAACGCGCCGTGACCTCTGGCACCGTGATGCCCGACACCTATGCCGATACGCTGATCTCCTATCTGGCGGAACAGCGTAACTTCACTTGGGCGCAGCTGAAAGAAGCGGATCTGGCGAAAGCCCTGCCCGAGCCCAGTGAAGAAGACCTCGCGGCCTATCACAGTGACAACGCGACGGATTTCACAACCCCGGCGATGAAACGGATCACCTATACGTGGCTGTCACCGGACGATCTGATCGCGGACATCCCGGTCGATGAAGACCGTATCAAGGCGCTTTACGAAAGCCGCAGCGAAGACTTCAACGTGCCCGAGCGGCGCTTGGTCGAACGGCTGATCTTTCCCGATCAGGCGGCGGCGGAAACCGCCAAGGCGGCGCTGGAACGCGGCGAGACCGACTTTGAAACGCTTGTCGCCGATCGCGGGCTGGAATTGCAGGACATCGACATTGGCGATGTCAGCAAGGACGAACTGGATCAGGCCGGCGGCGCGGTGTTCAACGCCGGCGTCAACGATATCGTGGGGCCGTTCGAATCCGGGCTTGGACCGGCACTGTTCCGCGTCAACGGCGTGCTTCCCGGTCAGACTGTGACGTTGGAAGACGCCCGTTCGGAACTGCATGCGGAACTCGCCTCCGATGCGGCGCGACGCAAGATCGCAGGCATCGCCGAAACCGTGGATGACCTGCTGGCCGGCGGCGCGACGCTGGAGGAACTGCAAAGCGAAACCAGCATGACGCTGGGCACCATCGACTGGCACGCCGATGCAACGGACCCGATTGCAGGCTATGCCGCGTTCCAGGACGCCGCCGCAGCGGTTCAGAGTGGTGATTACCCGGAAATCATCGATCTCGACGATGGCGGTATCGTGGCCTTGCGGCTGGAGCAGGAAATCCCCGCCGAATTGCAGGATCTCGACACGGTGCGCGATGCGGTGATCGACGGTTGGCGGGCTCGGTCCACCACCGACGCGCTGGCGGCACAGGCTCAGGGGCTGGTCGAACAGCTGGTGGCGGGCACCGACATGGCCGCCCTTGGATTGACCGCGCAGGTGGAAACCGGCATCACCCGCGACCATTTCATTCCCGATACCGCTGACAGATTCCTCGAAACCGTCTTCGGCATGCAGCCCGGCGACGTGACCGTGATCAACGGCCCTGACAGCGTTGCCATCGTACGGCTGGACGGGATCGAAGGACCTGATGCATCGAATCCCGAAATCGACAGCGTCCGCAGCATGCTGTCGCAACAGGCCGATGCCGGGATCGCACAGGATATCTATGCCGCTTATGCCCGCGCAATCCAGACCGCCTCGGGCATCGAACTCGACCAGACCGCGATAAACGCGGTTCACGCCAATTTCCGCTGAACGAAGGAGCGGACCCGTGGAATTGATCCCCTCATACGACGATTTCGCCTGCGCCTACGAAGCCGGTGAGAACCAGGTCGTTTTTGCCCGGCTTGCCGCCGATCTGGACACGCCCGTATCGCTGATGCTGAAGCTGACCGGCGCCCAGAAGGACGCCTTCATGCTGGAATCGGTGACTGGCGGGGAAGTGCGCGGGCGCTATTCGATCATCGGCATGAAGCCCGACGTGATCTGGCAATGTCACGGTGAAACCAGCCGCATCAATCGGCAGGCCCGCTTTGACTCCGACGCCTTCGAAGACCAGCCGGGCGATCCCCTGGCCAATCTTCGAAACCTGATCGCCGAAAGCCGGATCGACCTGCCGCGCGACCTGCCCGCAGCCTCGGCCGGGCTGTTCGGCTACCTGGGCTATGACACGATCCGCCTTGTCGAACACCTGCCCGACGTGAACCCCGACCCTCTTGGCCTGCCCGACGCGGTGATGCTGCGGCCTTCGGTCGTGGCCGTTCTGGACGGGGTCAAGGGCGACGTGACCGTCGTGTCGCCCGCCTGGGCAAGCGACGGCCAATCGGCGCGCGCGGCCTATGCGCAGGCGGCCGAACGGGTGATGGACGCGGTGCGCGATCTGGAACGCGCCCTGCCCCAGCAGGCCCGCGATCTGGGCGAAGCCGACGATGTCGCCCCGCCGCAGTCGAACTTCACCAAATCCGGCTACATGGAGGCGGTCGAGAAGGCCAAGGAATATATCCGCGCCGGCGACATCTTCCAGGTGGTGCCGAGCCAGCGCTGGACGCAGGATTTCCCGCTGCCGCCCTTCGCGCTGTACCGGTCGCTGCGGCGCACCAACCCGTCGCCCTTCATGTTCTATTTCAATTTCGGCGGTTTCCAGGTGGTGGGCGCGAGCCCGGAAATCCTGGTCCGCGTGTTCGACCGCCAGGTCACCATCCGCCCGATCGCCGGCACCCGGCCGCGCGGCGCGACGCCGGAAGAGGACAAGGCGCTGGAACAGGACCTCTTGGCCGACAAGAAGGAACTGGCCGAGCACCTGATGCTGCTGGACCTGGGCCGCAACGACGTGGGGCGCGTGGCCAAGATCGGCACCGTGCAGCCGACTGAACAGTTCATCATCGAACGCTATTCCCACGTGATGCATATCGTGTCCAACGTGGTGGGCGAACTGGCCGAGGATCAGGACGCGCTGTCGGCCTTCTTCGCCGGCATGCCCGCGGGCACGGTTTCCGGCGCGCCCAAGGTGCGCGCGATGGAAATCATCGACGAGCTGGAACCGGAAAAGCGCGGCGTCTATGGCGGCGGACTGGGCTATTTCAGCGCCGGTGGCGACATGGACATGTGCATCGCCCTGCGTACCGCCATCGTGAAGGACCGCAAGCTTTACATCCAAGCCGGCGGCGGCGTGGTTTATGACAGCGACCCGGAAGCCGAATACATGGAAACGGTGCATAAATCGAACGCGATCCGCCGCGCGGCGGCCGATGCGGCGCGGTTCGCGCGCGACGGCAATAGCTGACCCGGTGGGCGCGCGGGCATCGGCCTGCATGCAGCGTGGACAGGTGCCGGGGGCACTGCCCCCGCCGTTTAAATTCCGTGGATTTACAACGACTCCCCCGGAGTATTTGGGCCAAGAAGAAACGGAGAGGTATTGCGATGACCCGGGTGATCCTGTTCAACAAGCCCTTCGACGTGCTGTCGCAGTTCACCGACAAGGGAACCGAGGGCAGCAAGCGCGCGACCCTGTCCGATTTCATCGACGTGCCGAAGGTTTATCCCGCCGGGCGGCTGGATCGCGACAGCGAAGGGTTGATGGTGCTGACCGATAACGGCCGGCTGCAGGCGCGGATTTCCAACCCGAAAAACAAGATGGAAAAAACCTACTGGGTGCAGGTCGAGGGCACGGTGAGCGACGCGGCGCTGGAGCAGCTGCGCCGGGGCGTGGTGCTGAAGGATGGCAAGACCCGCCCGGCCAAGGCCGAACGGATGGAGCCGCCCGAGATCTGGCCGCGCGACCCGCCGATCCGGGTGCGCAAATCGGTACCCGACAGTTGGCTGTTGCTCACCATCAGCGAAGGGCGCAACCGGCAGGTGCGGCGGATGACGGCGGCGGTGGGTTTCCCGACGCTGCGGCTGATCCGGGTGCGGATCGGCGACTGGAGCCTCGACGGATTGCTGCCCGGCCAGTGGCGCGACGCCTAGTCGCGCGCCGCCTTCAGCACCGCCGAAACCGGCGCCAGCGCGACCCGGCTGGCCCGATCCTGCAGCCCCCACAACAGCAGCGCCGAAATGGTGTCGGCGCGCAGGCGCCCCACCATGATCACGCCTTCTTCCTGCTGCCGGGCCTTGAAGGCGGCCTGGTCGAGGAAACGGCGGATCACCGTCGCCGACTGGTCCTTGCCGTCGAAATCGCGGAACACGGTTGCGGCGGGCACGCCCTGTTTCAGCGCCAGCTTCCGCGCCGTGTCGAGCCCCTTGGGAAACAACACCAGCCCGTGCCCGGTTTCGGCGAGCAATGCCGCGGCCTGATCGGAAACCACCCGGTCCGATTGCAGCCCGGTTCCGTCTCCTTCCATCACGCCGACCGCCTCGGGCACTTGCCGCAGGCCGGCCAGCAGCAGCGTTTCGGTGTCGGCCGCGGTCGCGCCAAGCGGGATATCGGCCAGCGCCAGAACCTCGAATCCGGATTCGCGGTAGCGTGCCATCCTGTCACCGGCAGAGGGGCTGGCCGCGTCCACGGCAAAGGTGATCGGATAGGGGAAGCTGGCCAGCGCATCGAGGCCGATCTTGCTGTCGCCGCGATCGATCAGCACGATCGCCATCAGCGGTTTGTCTTCGGCATTGTCGAACGGCACGGCATAGGCATCGAGCGGCGATTGCTGCTTGTCCGCGACAGGCGCCTCCGCCACGGCGACGACGGGTTCGTCATCGGTCAGCCGGGTTGCCGGGGTACCGATGGCGGGGCTTTCCGGCCTGTCCTTGCCGATGCTGGGCAATGCCGGCCGCGAAACCGGCGTACCGGGATCAAGCGCCACGATCTCTGCCGGGATGCGCTCCTCTATGGCTTCCGGAACTGGTGCCGGTTCAGGTGCCGTCGGCAGCACGGCATCGGCTTCGGGGGCCGGCACGATGGGAACGGCAGTGCCCTTGCCAAGCGTATCGGTTGGCACCGCATCCGGCAGGTCAGGCGCGTTTTCTTCCTGCGGCAGCGTGGCAAGTTCGGGTTCTTCAGGTTGCGGCGGTGTAACTGGGGCGGCTGGCGCGGCGGGATCGCTTTCGGGTGCAGGCAGGACCGGCGCCTCGGTGGGCGGCGCGGCCATGACTGGGCTGTCTTCGGCGGCGGTGACCACCGGGGCTTCTCCATTGTCCGACGGGGCGATCAGCCCGGCTTCGGGCGATACCGTTTCGGGCTGTTCGGCGGGTTGGGTATCCACGATGGCGCTGCCGGCATCGGGTTCGGGCCGAGGCTGTGCCGCGCGCGGGGCCTCGGTCGTAGTTTCGACCGGCGCGCTTTCACCCGGCAGGTCGGCGGCGCGATCTTCGCGCGCGCCGTCAAAGCCGCTGCCAGGGACAGGTTCGACCGCTCCGGCTTCGGGCTGCGGCATCTGTTGCATCGTGATCACCGATGCCACCGCGGCCACGATGACCGACGCGACCACCCCGACAAGAAATCCGCCCAGTGCTCCTTTGGCCAAGCTCTGTCCCCCAAGATCCGATATCACACAGTCGTGCTGCGCACGTTTGCCCCCCTTGACGGTCCCGCGCAAGCCTGAACAAGTATAGCGCGACGAAGTTGGGCCACCAGCCCCCGAATTGCGAAGATGACCAGATGCTGCTGCTGATCGATAACTACGACAGTTTCACCTATAACCTCGTTCATTATCTGGGCGAACTGGGCGCCGAAGTCGTGGTGCGCCGCAACGATGCACTGGGTGTTCAGGAAGCCATGGCGATGAACCCGGCGGGCATCCTGCTGTCTCCCGGCCCCTGCGACCCCGACCAGGCGGGCATCTGCCTGGACCTGACGCTTGCAGCCGCGGAAACCAAAACGCCGCTGATGGGCGTCTGCCTGGGCCATCAGACCATCGGCCAGGCCTTCGGCGGCAAGGTGGTGCGCTGCCATGAAATCGTGCATGGCAAGATGGGGCTGATCCACCACACCGGCAAGGGCCTGTTCAAGGGAATCCCCAGCCCGTTCGAGGCGACGCGTTACCATTCGCTTGTGGTGGAGCCCGAAACCCTGCCCGATTGCCTTGAGATCACCGCGGAGCTGGAAGACGGAACCATCATGGGGCTGCAGCACCGTGAATTGCCGATCCACGGGGTACAGTTCCATCCTGAATCCATCGCCTCGCAGCACGGGCACAAGCTGCTGCAGAATTTTCTCAACGAAATGAAGGTGCCGGCATGAGTGACGCCCTGAAACCGCTGATCGGGGCCGCTGCCGATCGCCCTCTGACAAGGGCCGAGGCTGAACAGGCCTTCACCATCCTGTTCGACGGCGAAGCGACCCCGGCGCAGATCGGCGGGCTGCTGATGGCGCTGCGCACGCGTGGTGAAACGGTAGAAGAATACGCCGCCGCTGCCGCCGTCATGCGCGCCAAGTGCCACAAGGTGAAAGCCCCCGAGGGCGCGATGGATATCGTCGGCACCGGCGGCGACGGCAAGCACACGCTGAACATTTCCACCGCCACCGCCTTCGTGGTGGCCGGCGCCGGCGTTCCGGTGGCCAAGCACGGTAACCGCAACCTGAGTTCGAAATCGGGCACCGCAGATGTGCAGACCCAGATGGGCATCAACGTGATGGTGGGCCCCGAGACCGTGCAAAAAGCGCTGGACGAGATCGGCATCGCCTTCATGATGGCGCCGATGCACCACCCGGCAATGGCCCATGTCGGCCCGGCGCGGGCGGAACTTGGCACAAGGACGATCTTCAATATCCTCGGGCCGCTGACCAACCCGGCCGGCGTCAAGCGCCAGCTGACCGGCGCGTTCAGCCGCGACCTGATCCGGCCGATGGCCGAAACCCTGGGAGAGCTGGGCAGCGAAAAGGCGTGGCTTGTGCACGGGTCGGACGGCACGGATGAGCTGACCATCACCGGGATCAGCTGGGTTGCCTCGCTGAACGAGGACGGATCGGTCACCGACCACGAAGTGCACCCGGACGATTTCGGCCTGCCGGTGCACAGTTTCGACGCCATCATCGGCGGCGAACCGGACGAAAACGCCGCCGCCTTCCGGGCGCTGCTGGATGGGGAGCAATCGGCCTATCGCGACGCGGTGCTGCTGAATTCGTCTGCCGCGCTGCACGTGGCAGGTAAGGTCGCTGACCTGAAGGATGGCGTGGTGCTGGCACGCGAAAGCATCGACAGCGGCGCGGCCAAGGCCAAGCTCGAAGCACTGGCCCGCATCACCTCGGCGGCGGGCTGATGCCGCTTCCCGGCGGGCTGGGGGCGTGGTGCGATCTGGATTTTTTCCGCGACGACTGGCCCCGGATCGAAACGGCGCTGGATCAGGACAACCGTGAGGTTTTGCCGCCCGCGCCGCAACGCTTTGCGGCGCTGGAACTGACCCCACCTGAAAACACCCGCGTGGTGATCCTGGGCCAGGACCCTTATCCGACGCCCGGCCACGCGCACGGGCTGGCCTTTTCGGTGGAACCGGACGTGACACCCCTGCCCCGATCCTTGAAGAATATTTTCAGGGAAATGCAGGACGATCTGGGCCGTTCACCAGAAACCGGCGACCTGCGCGGTTGGGTGAAACAGGGCGTTTTGCTGCTCAACACCGTGCTTAGCGTCCCGGCGGGCGAAGCACATGGACACAAGGCGTTGGGCTGGCAGGCTTTGGCGCATCAGGTGCTGGAAAGGACCTCGCGACAGCCCTCCGCCTATATCCTTTGGGGCAAGCCCGCGCAGAAGCTGGCGGTTCACATCCGGCCCGGCGATCACCTCATCATCAAATCCGCCCATCCCTCGCCGCTGTCGGCATCGCGCGGATTTTTCGGCTCGCACCCATTTTCAGCGGTCAATTCATGGCTTAAGAACCGGGGAGAGCCCGAAATCGACTGGGCAATGAATTCGGAGGTAGCATGACCGCAACGGTTCTCGACAAGATCAAGGCTTACAAGCTGGAAGAAGTGGCCGCAGACAAGGCCGCCAAGCCGCTGGAAGCGGTCGAGGCCGAAGCGCGCGCCGCGTCGCCCGTGCGCCCCTTTGCAGAGGCTCTGCAGCAGGCCAGCCGCACCGGCTACGGCCTGATCGCCGAGGTAAAGAAAGCCAGCCCTTCCAAGGGCCTGATCCGCGCCGATTTCAATCCGCCTGAACTGGCCAAAGCCTATGAAGTGGGCGGCGCGACCTGCCTGTCGGTGCTGACCGATACGCCGTCCTTCCAGGGCGCCAAGGAATACCTGGTCGCCGCGCGCGAAGCGGTATCTCTGCCCGTGCTGCGCAAGGATTTCATGTATGACACCTATCAGGTGGCCGAAGCGCGCGCCTTGGGGGCCGATTGCATCCTGATCATCATGGCAAGCGTTTCCGACGCGCAGGCCCAGGAACTGGAAGCGGCGGCGTTCGAATGGGGCATGGATGCGCTGATCGAGGTGCATGACGGCGAAGAACTGGAACGCGCAACGGCGCTGAAATCGCCGCTGATCGGCATCAACAACCGCAATCTGAAGACCTTCGAGACCTCTCTCGACACCACCCGGACACTGTCGAAACGGGTGCCGGCCGACCGGATTCTGGTATCCGAAAGCGGGCTCAACACGCCCGAAGACCTTGCCGACATGGCGCGCTACGGCGCGCGCTGCTTCCTGATCGGCGAAAGCCTGATGCGCAACGAAGACGTCGAAGCGGCCACGCGCGCGCTTCTTGCCAACCCTCTGACCGCCGCGGGGATGTGATCATGACCGGATTGACCCATTTCGACGCCAAGGGCGATGCCCACATGGTTGACGTGTCCGACAAGGCGGTGACATCGCGCATCGCCACCGCTGCCGGCTGGGTTCGGATGGCACGGGAAACCTATGACATCATTTCCGAGGGCCGGGCCAAGAAAGGTGACGTTCTGGGCGTGGCGCGTCTGGCCGGCATCATGGGGGCGAAGAAAACGCCCGAGTTGATCCCGCTGTGCCATCCGCTGCCGGTCACCAAGGTGGCGGTTGAACTGACGCTCGATCCCGCGCTGCCCGGCGTGCAGATCGAGGCGACGGTGAAAACCACCGGCCAGACCGGGGTTGAGATGGAAGCGTTGACCGCCGTCAGCACCGCCGCCCTGACCGTCTATGACATGATCAAGGCGGTCGACAAGGGTATGGAAATCGGCGGCATCCGCGTGACGCTGAAGGATGGCGGCAAATCGGGCCGCTACGAATCCTCATGATTTCGGTCGAAGACGCCCGCCGCCTTCTGTTCGACCTGGTCGCGCCGCTGGAGGCGGAAACCGTGCCGCTGGTGCAGGCCGCGGGCCGGGTCCTGGCCCGTGACGTTGCCGCGAAGCGCACCCAACCGCCCTTTTCCGCCTCGGCGATGGACGGATATGCCGTACGCGCCGACGAGGTGGCGACGGGCGCGTCCTTCACCGTGATCGGCGAAGCCGCGGCCGGGTCGGGTTACACCGGTACCGTTCAGGCGGGACAGGCGGTCCGCATCTTCACCGGCGCGCCGGTGCCCGAAGGTGCCGGCTTCGTCGTAATCCAGGAAGACGTCGAGCGCACCGGCGACAGGATCGCCATTACCGGTGATACCGGCGATGCCCACAATATCCGCCCCGCCGGAGGCGATTTCCGCGAAGGTCACCCGATGGCCGGGCCGAAACGGCTGACGCCTGCCGATATCGCACTGCTGGCGTCGATGAACATCGCCGAAGTGCCGGTGACGCGCAAACCCGACGTGGCGCTGATATCCACCGGCAACGAATTGGTGATGCCCGGCGAAACACCCGGACCCGGCCAGATCATCGCGTCGAACACTTTCGGGCTGAAGGCGCTGCTGGATCAGGCCGGGGCCAATACCCGCATCCTGCCGATCGCGCTGGACACGCCCGCCTCGCTGAAAACCGCGCTGGAACTGGCGCGGGGAGCGGACCTGGTGATCACCATCGGCGGCGCCTCTGTCGGAGATCACGACCTGGTGGCGCAGGTAGCGGCCGACATGGGGCTCGACCGGTCCTTCTACAAGATCGCGATGCGCCCGGGAAAACCGCTGATGGCGGGGCGGCTGGAAGGGGCGATGATGATGGGGCTGCCCGGCAACCCGGTATCGGCGATGGTCTGCGGCATCCTGTTCGCCGTGCCGGTGATCGAGGCGATGCAGGGCCTGCCCAAGCGGGCGCCGCAACGGTTTCAGGGCGAACTGGCCGTCGATGTCGCGCCGAACGGGCCGCGCGAACATTACATGCGCGCGATCCTCGAGGACGGGTTACTGACCCCCCTGCCCGATCAGGACAGTTCTCTCCTGTCGGTTCTCAGTGCGGCCAACACCCTGCTGATCCGCCCGGTCCGCGACCCGGCGCGCCCGGCCGGGCACATGGTGGAATACATCCCGATCTGAGCGCCCGGCGGTCATCGACGGTCTCCAGTATTTGACGACCAGAGAAGGGATCAGCCTCTGCCTTTCTTCGTTCCAAAAATACTCAAAAAACGGCCTCGCCGTTGACACAAAACGTGAACATGTATAGAACAAACCCAAACCGACCAAACCGGAGGGTGTTCATGCTGACGAAAAAACAGCTCGACCTGCTGCAATTCATTCACCAGCGCATGCAACGTGACGGGGTGCCGCCCTCCTTCGACGAAATGAAGGAAGCGCTGGACCTGCGGTCCAAATCGGGCATCCACCGGCTGATCACCGCGCTGGAGGAACGCGGCTTCATCCGCCGGCTGGCGCATCGCGCACGGGCGATCGAGATCGTCAAGCTGCCCGACAGCATGACCGGCGACAGCGGCTTCACCCCAAAGGTGATTGAAGGCGGGCGCCCCGAAACGACCCCGCGCGGCGCGAGCCCGATTGAGGCGGTCCATGCGATGGAGCTGCCGGTGATGGGCCGGATCGCCGCCGGCGTGCCGATCGAGGCGATCAGCCACGCCTCGCATAACGTGGCGGTGCCCGGGTCGATGCTGTCCGGCCAGGGCGAACATTACGCGCTGGAGGTCAAGGGCGATTCGATGATCAACGCGGGCATCAATGACGGCGACGTGGTGGTGATCCGCGAAACCAACACCGCGCAGGATGGCGATATCGTGGTGGCGCTGGTCGAAGATCACGAAGCGACGCTGAAAACCTTCCGCCGCAAGGGGGGGGGCATCGCGCTGGAAGCGGCCAACCCGGCCTATGAAACCCGGGTGCTCCCCGATGACAAGGTAAGGGTGCAGGGCCGGCTGGTCGGGCTGATCCGCACCTACTGATCCGCGGGCAGGCTCCATGGACGGTCGCCCGCCAGTTGGCGGGCGGTCTCGATTCTGGGCCCCGTGTCGGTGAAATAGACCGCCACTGCGCCGGTCCGGCGCAGGGTTTCGGGATCGTAAAGGCGGCATGGCAGGGGCTTGCCGATGCTGGCATTGCTGATCAGCCAGTCACCCTTGCGGCACGAGGCGCTTTGCGCCGCGCGCTTTCCCGACAGCACCAGCAACCTGCTGTCTTCGTCCGGCCAGCGCAACGCGGCCCCGGCCTGATCCGCGGCATCGCCATCGTTTTCCAGCCAGATCCCGGCCACGAAGCCCGACCCACGCTCACGGCTCAGCGCCCTGCCCTCACCCGTCATCACCCCCACCAGCGCGCCGTTTTCCGCGATCAGCAGATCGGGACGCTCTGCACGGACCCACAGCGACAGGGCGAGAACCACCGGAACCAATCCGGCCCATCTCAGCCGCCCCCGCCACAGGACCACGAACAGCGCCCCGAGGGCGAGAAGCGGAAGAACATGCCAATCCGGGCTGACAACCATGCGCACCGCACCGTCCCGCTCGGACGCGAAGCGCGCCACGGCGAGGATCCAGTCTAGCCCCAGCCCCATCCCCCAAAGAACCGGCGACTCGGCCCCGAACGGCATCAGCAGGACCGCAAGAACCGCCGCCGGCATCACCAGAATCCCCATCAGCGGCACCGACAGCAGGTTCGCAGGCAGTCCCAGAACGGCGATCTGATTGAAATGCGCGGCCGCGAAAGGGGCCGTCGCAGCCCCGGCCACCGCGGAAGACAGGCAGAGCGCGACAAGTGTCTGCATGACGCCACGGCCACGCAGCCGACCGTGATCGCGCAACACGCCGAACACCGCCACCAGGGCCGTGGTCGCCGCAAAGGACATCTGGAACCCCGGGCCCAGCAGGCTTTCCGGTCTGAGAACAAGAACCACGATTGCGGCAACCGCCACCGCGCGCATCGACAGGGCGCGCCGGTCGAACATCACCGCCGCCAGGAAGACCGCGACCATGACGAAGGCGCGCTCGGTTGCCACGTTGCCCCCCGACAGGACCAGGTAGCCGGCGGCCACCGCAAGCGCCCCCACCGCCGCGATCTTCTTTGCCGGGACCCGCAAGCCGATCACCGGCACAAGCGCCAACACCACCCGGATCGCGGCAAAGACGAAGCCGGCCACCAATCCCATGTGCAGTCCCGAGATCGCCAGTAAATGCGCCAGGTTGGCCCGTCTGAGTGCCAGCAGAACATCCTGCCCTATCGCCGAGCGATCCCCGGTGATCAGGGCTGCGGCAAAGGCACCGGTTTCGCCCGGCAGCACGGTTTGAACCCGCGCGGAGATGGCCAGCCGCGCCGCCGCGACCGGCACCCCCGATCCGCGCGGTTCCAGCAGCAGGACAGGCGTGCGGGTATATCCGACGGCACCGATCCGCTGAAACCAGGCCTGCCGGCGGAAATCGAACCCGCCCGGTTCTGCCGGTCCCGACGGTGCCGACAGATGGGCGGTCAGGATCACGCTTTCGCCGGGGAACGGCCGGTGCCATCGCTGATCGCCATGCAATGACACCCGCACTTTCGCGGGCGTGTCCGCCGGTGCGGTGTCGTACAGGATCACCCGGTCCAGCGTCAGCCGCATCGCATCGCTGCCCGACCGGTCGATGGCGATCACCCGCCCTTCGACGGGACCGTAATAGCGGTACGGCAGCACCGGGGCCGCGATCAGATGCGCCCGCGCGCCCGCCAGCACGTTTCCCATCGCCAGCAGCGCCAGCGCCCAGAAAACAGGAGACAGCGCCGGCCCCGCCCACAGGCCCGCGCCGACCATTGCCACCGCGACCAGCGCGATCGCGGCCTGCAGCGCCAGCGACGGTTCCACCGGCCAGAGGAAATACCCCCCGATCCCTGCACCGAGGCAAACCGGCACCCAGGGGAACAACGCCCCCCGCTGCGCGACAAGCGCACTTGGAATGCGTGCGAAGGGTGCCAAGCCTTGTCCTTGCATCGGCAGGTGGATAGACAGGCGCAAACGCTAACCCCTCCTTGGTTATCGAAAGGTTAAATCCATATGTCTTCCCAGGTCGTGACCCGTTTCGCCCCCTCGCCCACCGGCTACCTGCATATCGGCGGCGCGCGCACCGCGCTGTTCAACTGGCTTTATGCCCGCGGTCGCGGCGGCAAGTTCCTGCTGCGGATCGAAGATACCGATCGTGAACGCTCCACCCCCGAGGCGACCGAGGCGATCCTGAAGGGGCTCGACTGGCTCGGGCTGGACCACGATGGCGATGTCGTCAGCCAGTTCGAAAACGCCGGTCGCCATGCCGAGGTCGCGCAGCAGCTTCTGGCCGAGGGCAAGGCCTATAAATGCTTCGCCACCCAGGACGAGATCCAAGCCTTCCGCGACGCCGCCCGCGCCGAGGGCAAATCGACCCTGTTCCGCAGCCCGTGGCGCGATGCCGATCCCGCCACCCACCCGGACGCGCCATACGTCGTTCGGATCAAGGCGCCGCAGACCGGCGAGACGGTGATCCGCGACCAGGTGCAGGGTGACGTCACGATCCGCAACGATCAGCTCGACGACATGGTGCTGTTGCGGTCCGATGGCACCCCGGTTTACATGCTGGCCGTTGTCGTCGACGACCATGACATGGGGGTGACCCATGTGATCCGGGGCGATGACCACCTGAACAACGCTGCGCGCCAGATGATGATCTATGATGCGATGGGATGGGATGTGCCGATCTGGGCCCATATCCCGCTGATCCACGGGCCCGACGGCAAGAAACTGTCGAAGCGCCACGGCGCGCTTGGCGTCGACGAATACCAGAAAATGGGCTACCCGGCCGCCGGCATGCGCAATTACCTTGCGCGGCTGGGCTGGAGCCACGGCGATGATGAATTCTTCACCGACGAACAGGCCAAGGAATGGTTCGATCTCGGCGGCATCGGCAAATCCCCGGCCCGGTTCGACTTCAAGAAACTGGAAAATCTCTGCGGTCAGCACATCGCGGCAAGCGACGATGCTGCACTGCTGCAAGAGCTTCAGGCATTTCTCGCCGTGACCGGGCGGGAGCCGCTGAGCGAAGACAAGTCCGTAGTTCTACGTAAGGCGATGTACTGCCTGAAGGACCGGGCAAAAACATTCCCGCAACTCATTGAAAAAGCTGAGTTTGCCCTGATCGATCGGCCGGTCCGGCCGGATGAGAAAGCGGCCAAGAACCTCGACGATGTATCCCGTGGTATACTGATTGAATTGACGCCGCATTTGCAAGATGCTAGCTGGACGCGAGATGATCTGGAGGGCGTAGCCAACCAGTTCGCGGAAGCGCGGGAGATGAAGTTTGGCAAGCTCGCAGGTCCGCTTCGGGCGGCACTGGCAGGACGCACGGCAACCCCCAGCGTTTTCGACATGATGCTGGTCCTTGGGCGGGAAGAAACGCTTGCCCGGCTGGCCGACGCTGCAGCCTGACGCGGTATTCCGAACTGCGCGACAAGAACATAATTGCTTGTGCCATCCGGTACAGGGCCTCGTGAAGAAGGGAAGACAATGACTGAAACCACCAAAACCGCCACGCTGAGTTTTGACGGCAAGACGCTTGAATTGCCCATGTTCACCCCGACTGCCGGCCCCGATGTCATCGACATCCGCAAGCTTTATGCACAGGGCCACGTGTTCACCTACGATCCGGGCTTCACCTCGACCGCGTCGTGCGACAGCACCATCACCTTCATCGACGGCGACGAAGGCGTGCTGCTGCATCGCGGCTACCCGATCGACCAGCTGGCCAGCAAATCCCACTTCCTCGAAGTCTGCTATCTGCTGCTCTACGGCGAACTGCCCTCGGCGGCCGAACTGGAAACGTTCGAAACCACCATCACCCGCCACACCATGATCCATGAACAGATGCACAATTTCTTCCGCGGTTTCCGCCGCGATGCGCATCCGATGGCGACCATGGTGGGCGTGGTCGGCGCGATGTCGGCCTTCTATCACGATTCGACCGATATTTCGGATCCGCGCCAGCGCGAGATCGCCTCGCACCGGCTGATCGCGAAGATGCCGACCATCGCCGCGATGGCCTATAAATACTCGATCGGCCAGCCCTTCGTGTATCCGCGCAACGATCTGGATTACGCGGCGAACTTCCTGCACATGTGCTTCAGCGTGCCGGCCGAGGAATACCACGTGAACCCGATCCTGAGCCGCGCGATGGACCGGATCCTGACCCTGCATGCCGACCACGAACAGAACGCCTCGACATCGACGGTGCGGCTGGCCTCGTCCTCGGGCGCCAACCCGTTCGCCTGTATCGCCGCCGGCATCGCCTGCCTGTGGGGGCCGGCGCATGGCGGCGCCAACCAGGCCTGCCTTGAGATGCTCAAGGAGATCGGCACGCCCGACCGTATCCCGGAGTATATCGCGCGCGCCAAAGACAAGAACGATCCGTTCCGCCTGATGGGCTTCGGCCACCGCGTCTACAAGAACATGGACCCGCGCGCGACCGTGATGAAACAGTCCGCCGACGAGGTTCTGGAACTGCTGGGCGTCGAAGACAACCCGCTGCTGCAGGTTGCCAAGGAACTGGAACAGATTGCGCTGAACGACCCCTATTTCATCGAGAAGAAGCTGTTCCCGAATGTCGACTTCTACTCGGGCATCATCCTCGAAGCGATGGGCTTCCCGACATCGATGTTCACCCCGATCTTCGCGCTGTCGCGCACCGTCGGCTGGGTCAGCCAGTGGAAGGAAATGATCGCCGATCCGCAGAACAAGATCGGCCGCCCGCGCCAGCTGTACCTGGGCGAAACCACCCGCGACTACGTGGATGTCGAAGACCGCTGAACCCGATAATAATCGAATCTGCAAAAAGGGCGCCCGATCACCGGGCGCCCTTTTTCATGCGCCCAACCAGTACTTTGGTTCTGTCAATTTTTCGATGATTTCGCACAGCAGGCATACAGGGAAAGCATGTGCGCAGGGAATATGACCCAGGAAAACCGAAGATAACCGACTCGGCGCAACCGAAGCTATTTACCTTCACTTAAAGGCCTTGATGTCACCGGAACGGAAACTGTTCTGACGACACCCGCCAATTGTCGCGCACAATCTGACAGTGACGCCGCATTTCTGACAAATTTTTGACCGGTTTCGCCGCCGTGAATACTTTAGGATGTATGAAAATTTCCAAAGTCTATCCGGTCTGCTGGGGGGCATATTACCGATGGCCACTAATGTTGAAGAAAGCACGTTGACCACGACCATCCTGCTGGGCTGCGATCCTCAGGTGTTGATGACGATCCTGCAGAATGGCGAAGGGACCGAGGCCGATCCCTACACGTTGCATTTCACGCTGACCAACCCCGAAACGGGCGAACCGGTGGATATCGACGGTCTGTTTTTCGACTTCGACGATGACAGCCTGATTGACAGCTCACAGGTCCATCCCGGGGTAAACGATCCGGTCGACGACCAATACGGCTCCGAAACGCCGCTGGTGACGGGGTTCGACACCGGCGATGGCGATCAGGACAGCCTGCCCTGCGGCATCGAGGTCGAAGGCGACTATGACGCGATGGTTCAGTTCGGGCTTGCGGACGACAGCACCGAAGGCTGCACCGATCTGGTTCAGTTCACCCTGTGGACAGACGAACCCGGCGGCATTTCCATCGACGATCTTGATCTGGAAAGCTTCGCCGTAGTGGTCGAAGACAGCGACGGCGACGGCTGGGTTTTGACGCCCAATGATGAAGACGGTGAAGAAGGCGGCGGAGGAGACGATGACGTCGACGCGATCACCGGCGAAATCGACGGCGAACTGGATATCGAACTCACCCTGACCGAAGTGTACAACGAAGACACCGGCCTGACGGAAATCCGTGTCGACCTGTCGGTCGGTGAAGATGGTGATATCGGTGATCTGCGTGGACTCTTCCTGAATATCGAGGACGAAAGCCTGCTGAACGGACTCAGCGTCACCGGTGACGACGTAACCGGGTCCGAATTCAATGCAAACAGTGTCGGCGATCTCGGCAAAGGCGTGAACATGAATGGCCAAGGTGGAAAATTCGACCTTGGCGTTATGCTGGGTACCAACGGCATTGGCGATGACGACCTGCAATCGGTCAGCTTCACCCTCAGCCATGACAGCGAAGACCTGGAAGTGGAGGATTTCGCCGGTGAAAGCTTCGGGGTGCGGTTGACCTCGGTCGGGGAAGAAGGCGGCGATCGCGAAGACAGCCTGAAACTGACCGGCGATCTTGGTGATCTGCTGATCCCGGACTGTCCCAACCAGTACGAATTGGAAATCCCCGAGGACTGTCAGTGTGATGATGAAGACTTCACCGCCGAGATGATGGTGGCCTGAGCCTTCACCGCCTTCTCACGGGACTACCCAAATCGGAAAGGGCGCCATCTGGGCGCCCTTTTTCTTGTCACAGTCGGCTCAACGGCCTTCGAAATGCGGCGAACGCTTTTCGGTGAAGGCCAGAACGCCTTCCTTGAAATCGCGGCTCTTGCCGCAGGCGCCCTGCTTGTGCCCCTCGATTGCCAGTTGCCCTTCCAGCGTGTTGTCCCAGCTGCCCCGGATCGCTTCCTTCACATGGGCATAGGCCAGTGTCGGACCGGCCGCCAGATGCGCGGCGCGGGATTGCCAGACGGTTTCGAAATCACCGTCCGCCACTGATTCCCAGATCAGGCCCCAGTCATCGGCCTGCTTTGCGGTGATCTTGTCGGCGAACAGGGCCGCGCCCATCGCCTTGGCCGTGCCCATGTTGCGGGTCATCCAGTAGGTGCCGCCGGCATCAGGGATCAGCCCGATCCGGGTAAAGGCCTGCATGAAATAGGCGCTCTCGGAGGCGATCACCACGTCGGCCGCCAGCGCCAGGTTGGCCCCTGCCCCCGCCGCGGCCCCGTTGACCGCACAGATCGTCGGGATCGGGCAATCGTAGATCGCTTTCAGCATCGGCGCGTATTCGTCCCGCAACGTGCGCTCCAGGTCCAGGTTCGCCGCGTTGGCCCGATCGCTCAGGTCTTGGCCGGAACAGAAAGCCCGCCCCGCACCGGTGATCACCAGAACCCGCGCGGCGCGCCCGGCCTCCTGCGCGGCATCGGCGATCTCGGCCCGCATCAGCGTGTTCAGCGCGTTCATCTTGTCGGGGCGATTGAGGGTCAGAACCGCGATGTCGTCTGCGGTTTCAAGCGTAATCGTTTCGTACACGGGGAAGCCTCCTCTGCTGGCCCGATCATAACCGACCGGACGGTAGGCTAAAACCCCGACCCGGCGTCAGTCCTTCATGATCTCCGCCAGCCGCGCCTTTTCCTCGTCGCTCAGCGCCTCGACCTTCTTTTCCGGCGTAGCCTGCCGGCGGCGCAGATAGACCAGCCCGAGCCCAAGCCCGCCGATCAGCATGATCGGCCCGGCCGCCCAAAGCAGCCAGTTGGCACCGCGCGCGGTGGGATTGAGCAGCACGTATTCGCCGTAGCGATCGACGATATAGGAAACGACCTCTTCATCGCTGTCCCCGGCAACAAGCCGTTCGCGCACCAGCAGGCGAAGATCGCGGGCCAGTTCGGCATTGGAATCGTCGATGTTTTCGTTGCGGCACACGAGGCAGCGCAGATCCTTGGAAATCATCCGCGCCCGCGCTTCCAGCGCCGGATCGTCGAGGATTTCATCGGGCTGCACCGCCAATACGGGGGCCGCGACAAGCATGAGGGCAAGGATCAGGCGTTTCATTCGGCGGGCACCCCGGCAGCGGTGATCTTGCGGGCACCGGCGGCAACGCGGTAACGGCGATCGCTAAGGCTCAGCAAGCCGCCAAGCGCCATCAGGATCGACCCGCCCCATATCCAGTTTGCCAGCGGCTTGTAATAGCTGCGCACCGCCCATCCGCCATCATCCTGCGGATCGCCGATCACGACGTAGATGTCGCGCAGGAAGCCGTTGTCGATCGCGGCTTCGGTGGTCGGCATCTTGGCGACCGGATAGGTGCGTTTTTCCGGGTGCAGCGTGGAAATCGACTTGCCGTCCTTCGACAGGCTAAACGTGCCCATGGTCGAAAAGTAATTCGGCCCCTGCACCCGTTCGACCTGATCCAGAACCAGCGTGTAACCGGCAATGTCAAAAGGTTCGCCCGTCTGCACCACGCGGATATCTTCCTGTTCCCAAGCCATCAGCCCGGAAATCCCCAGCATGGTCACGCCAAGCCCCGCATGGGCCACCGCCTTGCCCCAATCGGCGCGCGGCAGGCGCAGCAGGCGTCTGAAACCCGACCGGCCGGTGCGGCTCCACAGATCGGTGGCGGCGCCGAACACCAGCCAGGTGCCGAGGAACAGGCCCACCGGCCCCAGCAGCGACCGGCCCGACTGCACCGCCCAGGCCAGCCCGCCAAGCGCCAGCGCCAGGACAAAGGCCGGCAGAAGCGTCCTGAAGGTGCGCGACAGCGAAGCGCGTTTCCACGGCAGCATCGCGCCAATGGGAAGGATCAGCCCCAGCACCACCATGAAGGGCGTGAAGGCCATGTTGAAGAAGGGCGCACCGACCGACAGCTTGCGGCCAAAGGCGATCTCGGCCACCAGCGGCCAGATTGTGCCGATGAACACTACGAAGGCGGCGACGGCCAGCAGGATATTGTTCAGCACAAGCCCGCTTTCGCGGCTGACCATGCCGAAGACGCCCTTGGCCTCCATCGCGCTGGCCCTTGCGGCGTAAAGCGTCAGCGCCCCGCCCATGAAGAAGGCCAGGATGAACAGGATGAAAACGCCACGTTCGGGATCGTTGGCAAAGGCATGAACGGAGGTGATCACCCCCGAGCGCACGATGAAAGTGCCGATCAGCGAGAACCCGAAAGCCATGATCGCAAGAAGGATGGTCCAGCTTTTCAGGGATTCGCGCTTTTCCACCACGATGGCCGAATGCAGCAGGGCAGCGGCGATCAGCCAGGGCATGAAGGACGCGTTTTCCACCGGGTCCCAGAACCAGAAACCGCCCCAGCCCAGTTCGTAATAGGCCCACCACGACCCCAGCCCGATCCCGATGGTCAGGAAGATCCAGGCCGCCAGCGTCCAGGGCCGCACCCAGCGGGCCCAGGCGGCATCGACCCGGCCCTCGATCAGGGCGGCGACGGCAAAGGAAAACGCCATCGAAAGCCCGACATAGCCAAGGTACAGGAACGGCGGATGGAAGGCCAAACCGGGGTCCTGCAGCAGCGGGTTCAGGTCCTGCCCGTCAAACGGCGGCACCGCCATGCGCAGGAACGGGTTAGAGGTGAGCAGGATGAAGGCGAAAAAGGCCACCGAAATCGCCGACTGCACCGCCAGCACCCGTGCCTTCAGCGTCGGCGGCAAGGCGCCGCCGAACCACGCCGCGGTGGCGCCGAACAGGGTCAGGATCAGCACCCAAAGCAGCATCGATCCTTCGTGATTGCCCCAGACACCGGACACCTTGTAGAGCATCGGTTTCAGCGAATGCGAATTCAGCACCACCAGCCGCAGCGAGAAATCCGACGTCACGAAGGCATAGGTCAGCGCAGCGAAGGAAAACGCAGTCAGCAGGAATTGCGCATTCGCCGCCGGTTCGGCAACGGCCATCCAGCCCGGCCATCGCTTATGCGCGCCGATCAGTGGCACGACGGCCTGCACACAGGCGACGAGAAAGGCAAGGATGAGGGCGAAGTGACCGAGTTCTGTAATCATGCCCCGGTTATAGAGCTTTGGATTTGCCGGGCCAACGGTATTCGAACCATCGCATCGATCACATTGTCGCGGGGTCGCGCCCCGATCCCTGCGGCTGTTCGCGCTGCGCCCGCCAATCCTCCAGTGCGCGGTTTCGTTCGGGAATCAGCGCCTCTGCCGTCAGGCGCGCATCATGGCCCGTTTCGGCCTGGGGGCTATAACGCTCCAGCGCCGCGATATTGTCGAGAACCTGCGGCGTGCGGGCAATGGTTTCGGACAACCGGGCTTGGAATTCCTGGCCCTTCGCCTGATGCCGCGCCCCGAAATAGAAGGACACGATCGCCCCCAGCAACCACCACAACGGTTCCGGCACCAAGGCGATGCCCTGCATCCGGGCGGCGAACCAGACCGGATCGACCATCGCCGCCACGAACAGCCCCAGCGTGCCAAGCGCCAGCCCCGGGCGCGGCAGCCGGTTGATCGCGTCCATCAGCCGATCGAAGCGGCCGCGTTCGGGCG
>JAWVXM010000015.1:0-22133 GCA_033723255.1 Thalassovita sp. | reverse complement strand
GGATCTCGGCATCCGGGTCGAAACCGGCTAGGGCATCGCCAAGGTCATCGGCTCGAAACAGGTCACCGGCGTCGCGCTTTGTTCCCAGGCGGGCGAGGGTGCGGTGATCGAGGAAATCGCCTGTGACGCGGTGGCGATGTCGGGCGGATGGTCCCCGGTGGTGCACCTGTGGTCGCATTGCGGCGGCAAGCTGATCTGGGACGATACATCGGCAATGTTCCGCCCGGATGTGGACAAGGCCCCGACCGGGGTCGATGGGCAAGGCTTTGTTATTGCTGCGGGCAGCGCTAACGGCGCATTGGGATTGCACGATATCCTGTCCGATGCGCAAAACGCGGGGCAAGCGGCGGCAAAAGCGGCCGGGTTCAAACCGAAAACCGCCGCCGCACCGCAAGCACCGGTAATCGAGGAAGCGCCGATCGAACCTGTCTGGCTGATGCCGCAGGGGGCGGGGCCGAAGCTGCGGATGAAGGCGTGGCTGGATTTCCAGAACGACGTGAAAGTGTCCGACGTGATGCTGGCGGCGCAGGAAGGTTATGAAAGCGTCGAACATACCAAGCGCTATACCACGCTGGGCATGGCGACCGATCAGGGCAAGCTTTCCAACATCAACGGGCTAGCGACGCTGGCCCATGCATTGAACGCCGAAATCCCGGCGGTTGGCACAACCACTTTCCGCCCGCCCTATACGCCGATCTCGCTGGGCGCCATCGCGGGCGAGGCGCGTGGCGAGGTGTTCCAGCCGCTGCGCCGCACCCCGATGCATGACTGGCACGAAGCCCGGGGCGCCCATTGGGAACCGGTCGGCCATTGGCGGCGGCCCTATTGCTATCCGCGCAAGGGCGAAAGCCACGCGCAAGCGGTGGCGCGCGAAATCAATCAGACGCGCAATTCGGTGGGGATTCTGGATGCCTCGACGCTGGGCAAGATCATCGTCAAGGGGCCGGATGCGGGCCGTTTCCTCGACATGCTCTATACCAACATGATGAGCACCCTGAAGCCGGGCAAATGCCGCTATGGGCTGATGTGCAGCGAAAACGGTTTCCTGATCGACGACGGCGTGGTGGCGCGGATCGATGACAACACCTTCCTGTGCCACACCACCACCGGCGGGGCGGATCGCATCCACGGGCACATGGAGGAATGGCTGCAGACCGAATGGTGGGACTGGAAGGTCTATACCGCCAACGTGACCGAACAATACGCGCAAGTGGCCGTGGTCGGCCCCAATGCCCGCAAGGTGCTGGAAAAGCTGGGCGGCATGGACGTGTCGAAAGATGCGCTGCCGTTCATGGAATGGCGCGACGGCGAACTGGCCGGGATCGGCGTACGGGTCTACCGCATCTCGTTTTCGGGCGAACTGAGCTATGAAATCGCGGTGCCGGCCAGCAATGGCCGGGCGCTGTGGGATAAGATCAATGAGGCCGGGGCCGAGTTCGGCATCATGCCCTACGGCACCGAGGCGCTGCACGTGATGCGGGCCGAAAAGGGCTTCATCATGATTGGCGATGAAACCGACGGCACGGTGATCCCGCAGGATCTGGGGCTTACTTGGGCGATTTCCAGGAAGAAGGACGATTATCTCGGCAAGCGGGCGCAGGAACGGTCGCACATGGCCGATCCCAACCGCTGGAAACTGGTGGGGCTGGAGACGATTGACGGCAGTGTGTTGCCCGACGGCGCCTATGCGGTGGCCGAAGGCGTGAACGCCAATGGTCAGCGCAACATGCAGGGGCGGGTGACATCGAGCTATCATTCGCCGACGCTGGGCAAGGGGATCGCGATGGGGCTGGTGCTGCACGGGCCCGACCGGATGGGAGAGGTGATCGATTTCCCGGGCACCGACGGCAAGACCTACAAGGCGCGGATCTGCGATCCGGTCTTCTTCGACAAAGACGGGGAGAAGCAGAATGTCTGAGCTCAGCGCATTGAACGGTGCCGCCTTCCAAGGCGTTGTCGCGGTCGAGGATGCGGGCCTGCAGGGCATGATCACCCTGCGCGGCGATCTGGCATCCGGTGCCGTGTCAAAGGCGGTGAAAGCGGCGACCGGGCAGGGTGTTCCGGCGCAGCGCAAGATCAACTCCGGCGATGACCGGGCGGTGGCCTGGATGTCGCCGGACGAATTGCTGATCCTTGTGCCATATGGGGAGGTCGCCGCGACGGTGGCCCGGTTGACCGAGGCATTGGACGGAGAACATGCATTGGTGCAGGACGTGTCCGATGCCCGCGCGGTGTTCCGACTGACCGGCGCGCCCGGCGCGCTGCGCGAGGTTCTGGCCAAGCTGGCGCCGGTGGACCTGTCGCCCGAGGCGTTCCGGCCCGGCGATGTCCGCCGCACCCGGCTGGCGCAGGTGGCGGGTGCCTTCTGGTTCGACGACAGTACGACGGCGCGGGTGATCTGTTTCCGTTCGGTGGCGGATTACGCGTTCAAGCTGCTGTGCCTGTCGGCGGAAGAGGGCGGCGAAGTCGGTTTCTACGCCTGACTTTGCCGTCATCGTGCGCCGCACGCCCGGTGGCGCGTGCCGGCAACCCGTTCTAGGTGAAGAATATTGGCGTGAGGGCTTGACCTTCCGGGCCAAACCCTACCATTTTCCGCAGCAATGAAACGCCCGAACCGAAAAGGATTTCAACATGGCTTTTGAACTCCCCGATCTTCCCTATGCTCACGACGCTCTGGCCGACCTGGGCATGTCCAAGGAAACTCTGGAATACCACCACGACCTGCACCACAAGGCCTATGTCGACAACGGCAACAAGCTGATCGCCGGCACCGAATGGGACGGCAAGTCGCTGGAAGACATCATCGTCGGTACCTACGATGCCAATGCCGTTGCGCAAAACGGTATCTTCAACAACATTTCGCAGCTGTGGAACCACAACCAGTTCTGGGAAATGATGGGCCCGGGCGAAAGCGCGATGCCGGGTGAACTGGAAAAGGCGCTGGTCGAAAGCTTCGGCTCGGTCGAGAAGTTCAAGGAAGACTTCGCGGCCGCCGGTGCCGGTCAGTTCGGGTCCGGCTGGGCATGGCTGGTCAAGGACACCGATGGCGGCCTGAAGGTCACCAAGACCGAAAACGGCGTCAACCCGCTGTGCTTCGGCCAGACCGCGCTGCTGGGCTGCGATGTGTGGGAACACTCCTACTACATCGATTTCCGCAACAAACGTCCGGCCTACCTGACCAACTTCCTCGACAAGCTGGTGAACTGGGAAAACGTCGCCTCGCGCCTGTGACCCTGCGCTAGGTCGCGAAAATCTTCTGGCCCCCGCAGATTCATGATCTGCGGGGGCCATTTTGTTTCCGGCACTTTTTGAAAAAAAAATGTCTCAGAAAAATGTTCCTCGCGCCGTTGGTGTATGCGCAAGCCTTCGATTCCCGCCGGGATCGGGATTATGGGCTTCGTTTGTGTAGTTGCCGAAGAAGTAAAACCACGGTCATGAGGGTTGCCCCCGAAATAAAGACGATTGCCGCGAGATCGTGGTATTTGATTGTGCTTTCTGCGCTTGCCGGCAGCTTGACACTGCGCGGCTTTGTCGCCCTGCTTCAGTTGATCAGTACTTCACCTGCGCTTCCGTTGCAGATCGGCGTTCCCTTCATGATGGGAGCTCTTGCCGGAACATTAATTTGTTTCGTCATTCTTCTGGCGCGCGAACTGCGCGGGCAGTATGAATTGCGGCTTGCCGAGAAAGACGCCCTGGTCGCAGAGCTGCGCCAGAAGGAAGGCCGTTTTACCCTGGCGATGCAGGGGGCGAATGACGGGTTGTGGGACTGGGATCTGATCACCAACCATGTCTACTATTCGCCCCGCTGGGGCGATATCATGGGATATGAGGCCGATGAACTGGAGCCCACGGCGAAAACATGGACGCTGATGTTGCGATCCGAGGAACGCCACCCTGTCCGGCAGCGGATGGATGAGCAGATGGCCCGGCACGCTCAGGTGATCGAAGACGAATTCGACATGCGCCACAAGGGCGGCCATTGGGTCCGTGTGCTGTGCCGGGCTTTCGTCGTATATGAAAACGGCGAACCGGTGCGCATGGTCGGAACCATTCTCGATATTTCCGCGCGGCTTGCCCTGTTGCGGGAAAAAGAAGAAGCGCAGGCGCAAAATAAGGCCAAGTCGGCGTTCCTGGCCAATATGAGCCACGAAATCCGCACCCCGATGAACGGCGTGATCGGGATGGTCGACCTTTTGAAGCGAACCGAACTGGACGACAACCAGAACCAGATGCTGGAAACGATCCAGAATTCCTCGAGTTCGCTGCTCCGGATCATCGATGACATTCTCGACTTCTCCAAGATCGAGGCGGGGAAGATGTCGCTGTCGATGGACCGGGTGGATTTGTGGAATGTCGCGGAAAACGTTGTGGAAACGGTGGCACCGACCGCTCAGAAAAGCGGTGCCAGGCTTGAATTGAACATCGACGGCAGCTTACCCCAATCCGGCATGACCGATGCCGGCAGGTTGCGGCAGGTGCTGCTGAACTTGGTGGGCAACGCGGTGAAGTTCACCGCGCAGAAAAGAGACGGTGCGCCGCCGCTGGTGGAACTGTCCGTGGCGCCCACGCGCGACGGCAAGGTCAGATTCAGGGTTTCCGACAACGGGATCGGTATCGCGCAGGATGTGCAGAAGCAGTTGTTCAAGCCTTTCTTCCAGGCCTATGAAACCGAATCGCGCCTGATCAGCGGCACCGGTCTGGGGCTGGCCATCAGCAGCGATCTGGTTGCGATGATGGGCGGCGAAATCGGGGTGGAAAGTTCTCTCGGCAAGGGGGCGACCTTTACCGTGACGCTGCCTTTGCTGGCCGGCAGATCGGCGCAGGACAGCGGCGACATGATGATCGAGGGGCTTGGGAATTACACGTTCGTGGCCCGCATCGACGACAAGCACTGCCGGTCCCAGGTTATCGAATTTGCCAATTCAAGGCGTCAGCAGATTCGTCTGTTTGAAGAAGATGAACGTCTTCTCAACTGGGTATCGGGGCAACAAAAGATCCCGCTGGTGCTGATCTCGTTGTCCGAGTTCGGCCGCATCCGCGAATTTGCCGACAGGGTTCGCGCAGTGGCCCCCGACGCCAAGTTCCTTGTCTTGACCGATGATACCGGTGCGCGCCTTGGCCGGCAGGACGACGACATTTGCCTGTTGCGTCATTCGCCGCTGCTGCCATCGCGGCTGGCGAGCGCCGTGAAGGCGATGGTGAATGAAGACAGGGAACGGTCGCCGGTACAGAAGGCGGAAGAAGCGGCGGCGAAGCGTGGCAGCATCCTGCTTGTCGAGGACAACCGGATCAACCTGGAAGTCCTCATGCGTCAGCTGGCCCTGCTGGGCTATGGCGCCGAGGCGGCGGGCAACGGCGAAGAAGGGTTCCGGATCTGGCGGGAAGGGGGATTCGACATGATTCTGACCGATTGCCAGATGCCGGTGATGAACGGGCTTGAAATGGTCGAACAGATCCGGACGACCGAACGCAGCGAGGATCTGCCACCGATCCCGATTGTGGGGATTTCGGCCAATGCCCTGAAGGGGGAAGGCGAACGTTGCATTGCCGTGGGAATGAATGAATTCCTGACCAAGCCGGCCAAGCTGGACGAATTGCGTGACTGCCTTGACAAATGGACGGGGCGCGAAGCCGCCGCCTGATTCAAGCGTGTTCCGTCCCCCAGGGGAATGGAGGATTTTCTTCAGAGTTTGACACGCATCATGTTCGTGGGGTCCAATTTGCCTTTTTCTTGGTGCGAGATATCAAGAGGAGATCTTTCATGATCAGGATGCCGAGAGGGCTTTGGATCGTCGTCGCGGATGGCGCCAAGGCACTGTTTGTACAGAATGTCAGCGCCACGGTTGATCCCGCTCTGCGGGTGATGCGGGTTGACGAGATCGAGAATCCCGCCACCACCGAACAGGGTACCGATCAGCCGGGGCGGAGGGCCGGGACCGCCGCGCGGTCCTCGATCGAGCCGACCGACTGGCACCAGATGGCCGAGGGCAATTTCGCTTCGGGTGTCGCGTCGCTACTGAACAAATGGGCGCGTGCCGGCGGAATCGATGATCTGGTCATCGTGGCTCCGCCGCAAAGCCTGGGGGACCTTCGCTCGGCACTCGATCCGGCGGTTCGGAACGTGTTGAGGGCAGAACTGGGCAAGGACCTGACCAACCACCCGATGCCCAAGATCGCGGACCTTGTGATGGCCGAGCTGGCCAAGCTTTGAATTAGCTGAGCGCGGTGCGCAGCGCCGCGTTCAGATCCTCGGTCGTGTCGATCGGTCGGATCAGTTCGCGCAGGCTGGTATCGGCGAAACCCTGATCGATCACATGATCAACCAGCGTAAGTAACGGATTCCAGAATCCCGCAACATTCAGCAGGAAGATCGGTTTCTGGTGCAGGTGCAGTTGCCGCCAAGTCAGAACTTCGAAGAATTCGTCCAGCGATCCTGCGCCACCGGGCAGCACCACGATGGCGTCGGAATTCATGAACATGACCTTTTTTCGTTCATGCATGTTTTCTGTCACCACGAAGGTGGACAGGTCGGTCTTGCCAACCTCGACTTTCAGCAGGTGGGTCGGGATCACCCCGAAGGTTTCGCCGCCCGCGGTTTGTGCGGCCCGCGCGACCGTTCCCATCAACCCGATATCGCCGGCCCCGTAGACCAGCCGCCAGCCGTTTTCGGCCAGCATTTTGCCCACCGCTTCAGCACTGGCGCCATAGGCGGGGTCATTGCCCGTGCGCGAACCACAAAAGACGCAGACCGACCTGGTAATCATCTTGATTTTCCTTGGACAAACATGCTTTTGACCCGTGATACCCTTGTTGCTATGGTCGCTCAACCGCCAATGGGGATGTGGGCGGGCCGAAAGGAAAGAGATGACGAAGAATTCCGGACTGGCATCAAGCCAGACCTTGATTGCCGGTGCCGTGGCCCTTGCCGTGGCAGCCTTGGCCGCAGCCTTCGGACTGGGCCTGTTCGAAACCGAAGAAACCGCCTCTGGGCCGCAGTCTTCTGAGGTGCAAACCTCCTCCGATCCGGTAGCGAACCAGTCCACGGCGCCAGAAGCCGCCGATGAAACCGCGGCCGTGGAAACCGCGCCTGTGACCGCCGCCGATGACGCTGCGGAACCGGAGGTTCCCGAGGCGCAGCAAGCTGCCGTCGAACCCATGGCGCAAACCGATACGCAAAGTTCTGAAAAGGTCGCATCGACACCGGTTGAAGCAGAGCAGCCCGAGCAGGTCGCCGAAGCGCCAGCCGCTGCCGGCGACACTGCCACCGGGGCAGAATCTGAACCCGAACAGGCCGCAGAGGCACAGGTGGAAACGCCGGCCGTGGACCAACCGGTGCCGCCGCGCTTTGATATCGTTCGGATCGAAGCCGACGGATCGGCCTTGATTGCCGGTGTCGCCAGCGATGGCGACCTGGTGGAAATCGTGCTGGACCGTGACGCGATTGCCAGCAGCGAACCGGGCCCGGATTGCAAGTTCGCCGCCTTCGTCACGGTGGAACCGTCGGAGCAGCCGCGTCTGATGTCGCTGCTGATGCATGTTGGCGATCTGCGCATCGCTTCCGAGGATCAGGTCATTATCGCGCCGGTGAAACCGGTCCTGACCGTCGAAGCCGCGCCTGCTGAGACGCAGCCAGAGGCGGAACCCCAGGTTGCCGCAGCTGAAGTTGCCACCGAACAGGCGCCGCAGGCCGGTCAGCAGGTTCCGGAGGCCCCTGAGAAGGCGGATGAGACTGCAGGAAAGGCCGATGCGGCCATGTCCGAAAAGACTGAAGCCGAGCCGGTCGAAACCGCAGTCGCGGAAGCCGGGGCCACAGCGCCGGAACCGGTAGTGACCGCCGAAGCGGCAGCCCCGGTGGCAACCGAAGAACAGACCACCGCGGCCGAACCCGTCACGACTGAACCCGCAGCCCCCGCGGTTCTGCTGGCCGGGAAAGAGGGCGTTACCGTCCTGCAGCCCGCGCAGACCGGTGTGGCGCAAAGCGAGCTGGTGCTGGACGTGATCAGTTACACCGATACCGGCGCGGTCGAACTGGCCGGGCGCGGGGCGGGCGGCCAGACTGTCCGCGCTTACCTGAACAACAAGTCCTGGGCAGAGGCGCCAATCAGCGAGAACGGGCAGTGGAAAACCCAGCTGACCGATGTGGCGCCGGGCATCTACACGCTGCGGATCGATCAGATCGAAGCGGCGGGCAAGGTGACGTCGCGCGTCGAAACCCCGTTCAAACGGGAAGCGCAGGAAAAAATCGCAATCGCCGACGCGGCGCAGGAACAGGGCACCGGCCAAAAGGTGGCACCGAACGATTATTTCCTGGTGCAGCCCGGCAATACGCTTTGGGCCATCGCCCGCGAACATTACGGAGAGGGCATCCTCTATGTGCGTGTGTTCGAAGCCAATCGCGGCCTGATCCGCGACCCGGACCTGATCTATCCCGGGCAGGTCTTCGAAATTCCGCGCGACTGACCGACCGGGAAAGGGATGCGTTCGGTTTCCCGCTGGCAATCCGCCGGCGGGGGGCCTATTTTTAGGCTTCGGATCAGGAAAAGGATCAGATGATGCGGCGCGCAGGACCCTATACCGATGCCAACCTGAACGACGAACGACTTTCCGGATGGCATACCATCCGCCGCGTTGCCCCCTATCTGTGGCCGTCCGACCCGGCGCAGGGATGGGTCAAGCGGCGCGTGGTCTTTGCCATGATGGCGCTGCTTCTGTCCAAGCTGGTGGCGGTGTGGACCCCGCTTCTCTACAAGCAGGCGGTCGATGCGCTGGCCGCCGAAGGCGTGCCGGATCTGGCGCTCGGCGCGGTGGGGCTGACGCTGGCCTATGGGCTGGCGCGGCTGATGTCGAACGGGTTCCAGCAACTGCGCGACGCGATCTTCGCGGCCGTGGGGCAACGGGCGCTCAGGAAGCTGGCGCTGGAAACCTTCACCCATATCCACCGGCTGTCGATGCGCTATCACATCACCCGCAAAACCGGCGGACTGAGCCGGATCATCGAACGCGGGGTCAAGGGGGTGGAATTCCTGCTGCGCTTCCTGCTGTTCTCCATCGGGCCGCTGACGCTGGAACTTGTGATGATCGCGGGCGTGCTGTTTTACCTGTTCGACATCTGGTACCTGGCGGCGGTGGCGCTGACCATCGCGCTTTACGTCATGTTCACCTTCCGGGTCACCGAATGGCGGGTGAAGCTGCGCAAGCAGATGAACGATCAGGATACCGACGCCAACCAGAAGGCGATCGACAGTCTGCTGAACTTCGAAACGGTGAAATATTTCGGTGCCGAGGCGCGCGAGGCGGCGCGCTATGACAAGGCGATGGAAGGCTATTCCAGGGCGGCGCTGAAAACCGCCTATTCGCTGGCCTTCCTGAATTTCGGTCAGGCCTTCCTGATCACCGGCGGGCTGGTCGCGGTGATGGTGATGGCGGCGATCGGGGTGCAGCGCGGCGATCTGACGGTGGGCGATTTCGTCATGGTCAACGCCTACATGATCCAGATCACCATGCCGCTGAATTTCCTTGGCTCGGTCTATCGTGAAATCCGTCAGGCGCTGGTCGACATGGGGGAGATGTTCAACCTGCTCGAACAGCCCGCCGAGGTCACCGACAAGCCGGGTGCGCCGGCCCTGAAAGTCAGCGGCGGTGAAGTCGAGCTGAAGGATGTCGTTTTTGGCTACGATGCCGAACGGCCGATCCTGCAGCGGATCAGCCTCACGGTGGAGCCGGGCAAGACCGTGGCCATCGTCGGGTCGTCGGGGTCTGGCAAATCGACCATCGGGCGGCTGTTGTTCCGTTTCTACGACGTGCTGGACGGTGCGGTGAAGATAGACGGGCAGGACGTGCGCGACGTGACCCAGGACAGCCTGCATGAAATGATCGGCGTGGTGCCGCAGGACACGGTTCTGTTCAACGACACCATCCGTTACAACATCGCCTATGGCCGCGACGGCGCCACGCAGGACGAGATCGAGGAAGCCGCCAAGGCCGCCCAGATCCACGATTTCATCGCCTCGCTGCCGCAAGGATACGACACCACGGTGGGGGAACGCGGGCTGAAACTGTCGGGCGGGGAAAAGCAGCGGGTCGGCATCGCCCGCACGCTGCTGAAGAACCCGCCGATCCTGCTGCTGGACGAAGCGACCTCGGCGCTCGATACCGAGACCGAGCAGGAAATCCAGGGCGCACTGGCGCGTGCGGGGCAGGGGCGCACGGTGATCACCATCGCGCACCGGCTGTCCACCATCGCCGATGCCGACCGCATCGTGGTGCTGGAAAAGGGCGTGATCGTGGAAACCGGCACCCATGACGAATTGTTGGAACGGCAGGGGCGCTATGCCCAGCTCTGGCAGCGTCAGGCGAGTGAGCAGGAGGCGGCCTAGGCAGGGCGCCGCGCCCGCCGCTTTATTCCGCCGCTTTCAGCTTCCGTGATTTCGATACCGGCGCGGCGAAGCTTTCCACCGCGTCCTCATCCCAGATGATTTCCGGCGCCTTCAGCTTGCGCGCGGCGCGTTGCAGCGCCATGTCGCGGGCGGCGCGGCTGGCACGGCCCATCGACAGCGCCGCCAGCGCCCGTGCGATCCAGCGCAGATAGGTGTTCAGCCAGATCCGGACCGCCAGCATCGCCGGGGTGAAGACCAGAGTCAGCACGGTCGCGATGCCCAGTCCGAACACGACGGCCGTGGCCAGCTGCTTCCACCACAGGGCGGTCGGGCTGTCGATGCTGTAGCCGCCCTGGATGAAATCCAGCGACAGGCCGAACATCATCGGCGCAAGCCCGGCCATCGTGGTGACGGTGGTCAGCAGCACCGGGCGGATGCGGTCTTCGGCGGTGCGCACGATCGCCTCGATCCGCGGCATGTAGGCGGAATATTCCTGGTAGGTGTCGATCAGAACGATGTTGTTGTTCACCACGATGCCCGCCAACGCCACGATGCCGGTGCCGGTCATGATCACCGAGAAGCTTTGATCCATAACCAGCATCCCGATCAGCACCCCGGTGGTGGACAGCACCACCGCCAGCAGCACCAGCGCCGAGTTGTAGAAGCTGTTGAACTGCGCCAGCAGGATGATGAACATCAGCGCCAGCGCCGCGCCGAACGCCTTGCCAAGGAAGGCCTGGCTTTCCGCCTGGTCGTCCTGGTCGCCGGTCCATTCCCATTCGACACCGGCTGGCAGCGGCGCGGTTTGCAGCCATCCGGTCAGGTCCTCGATCCGTTCGTTGGCGTTGATCGGCTGGGTCGTTTCCTTGCCGTTCTCGTCGATGACCTGCTTGGTCAGCCCGGCGGCCACGCCCGCCTTGACGTCGAAATAGCGTTTCTGGTCGACCCGGCTGATCGTGGCCAGTTTCGGCACCGGCTGGCGGGTGATGAAATTGGCCAGCGGCACCAGCCCGTCCTTGGTCCGCACCTTCAGCGTGTCCAGCGTCGACAGAACGCGGTCCTTTTCCGGCAGCCGGACGCGGATATCGATTTCCTCGTCCGAGGTATCGACCCGCATCGTGTCGAGAAGGATGCCGCGCGTGACCAACTGCACCATCGCACCCACGGTGGCCACGTCGGCGCCGTAGCGGCCGGCCTTTTCCACGTCCACGTCGATCTGCCAGTCGATCCCGGGCAGCGGCAGGGTGTCTTCGATCAGTTGCAGCCCCTCGGTCCGTTCGAACCTTTCCCGAACCATGTTGGTGGCCGATACCAGGTCGGTCCAGTTGTCGCCCTTGAGCCGCAGATGCACCGGCTTCGCCGAGGCCGGGCCGCGCGCCTGGGCGAGGATTTCGACCTTGATGCCGGGGATCCGTTCCAGCGCTTCGGTCAGTTCCGCCAGCACCACGTCGCCGTCCAGATCCGGCCGGTCCGAACGGTCTTCCCACGGGATGGTTTCAAGCTGGATCTGGCCCACCGTATCGTTCGGCGGCTGCGCCCCGCCGGTATTGTTGGACAGGCCACCTTCGGCAGCGAAGGCAAAGGCGTTCAGCACGCCGGGATGATCCAGAACGATCGCCTCGGCCTGTTTCACAAGATCGTCCTTTTCCGCGACCGACAGGTTGCCCCGGGCGCGGACATAGACGATCGCCTGTTCCGGTTCGGAATCGACGAAGAAATCGGTGCCCTTGTTGTGTTCGCCGTAATAGGTGAAGACGTTCATCACGACAAAGCCAACGGCGGCGATGGCGATAAGGGGCATGACCGGGTTGCCGACGATCGCCTTGATCGTCCAGCCGAACAGGGTGCGGCGGCGCCCGGCCCGGATCTTGCGCCGGCCCCATTTGATTTCGGCCGCCTGCAGCGTGACCGACGCGGCGAAGGCGCCAAGGATGAAGATCGCACCGCCCAGTAAAAGCGAAGCCCGCCCCGTACCTTCCAGCGGCAGCAGATAGTTAGGATTGAGAACCTGCATCGCGCCGCTGAACATGGCCAGCATCGCGACCGGGACAAGCGCGGCGCGGATCACCCAGGGCAGCTTGCGCTTGAGGAATTCCGACATCATGTGGAATTTGCGGCTCAGCCGCCCCGACACGCCGCCCATCACCGGCAGGTAGATCAGCGCCACCACCAGCGAGGCGGACAGCACGAAGATCAGCGTCACCGGCAGCATACCCATGAACTGACCCGCCACACCGGGCCAGAACAGCATCGGCAGGAAGGCGCAAAGCGTGGTGGCCGTGGAACTGACAACCGGCCAGAACATCCGCTTGGCGGCCTCGACATAGGCATGCATCGGGCCGACACCGTCATTGATCCGCTTGTCGGCATATTCCACCACCACGATGGCGCCGTCGACCAGCATCCCCACCGCGAGGATCAGCCCGAACATCACGATGTTGGAAATCGTCACGCCCATCGTGGCCAGCAGAAGGAAGCACAGAAGGAAGGAGGTCGGGATCGCAAACCCGACCAGCAGCGCGGCGCGGCTGCCCAGGCTGGCCAGCACCACGATCATCACCAGGGCGATGGCGGTCAGCACCGAGCCTTCCAGCTGGCTGACCATCGACCCAACCACGCGGCCCTGGTCGTTGGAGGTTCCCAGGCGCACGGCCGCCTTCAATTCCTGCGGCCAGTTTTCCTGCGCCCGCTCCACTTCCTGCTTAACGTCTTCGATGGTGTCGAGAAGGTTGAACCCCTTGCGCTTGACCACCTGAAGCGCGACGGTGGGCTGGCCGTTGAACCGTGCGGTGCCCGTGCGATCTTCGAAGGTCAGCCGGATTTCCGCCAGATCGCCAAGGGTCACCACCCGCTGGCCGTTGATCTTGACCGGCAGCGCATAGATGTCGCGGGGGTCGTCGAAGGAAGACGGGATCTTGACCGAAAACGTGCCCTGTTCGGTTTCCACCTCGCCGGCGGCGACCAGCATGTTGTTGTTTGTCACCACGCTGATCAGTTCCTGAGCGGTGACGTTATAGGCTTCCAGCCGCAGCGGATCGATCACCACCTCGACCATTTCGTCACGCTGACCGGCAATCCCGGCTTCCAGCACGCCGTCAAGCGATTCTAGCTGATCCTGCAGGTCCTTGGCGACCCGGTACATGGTGCGTTCGGGCACGTCGCCGGTCAGGTTCACGATCAGGATGGGGAATTCGGAGAAGTTGATTTCATTGACCGAGTAGCGGTCGAAACCACTTGGGAACTGCCCCTCGGCGCTGGACATCGCGTCGCGCACATCGGCCATGATCCTGGTCTTGTCCCAGCCGAATTCGAATTCCAGAGCGATCCCGGCATAACCTTCCGAGGCCGTGGAACTCATGGTCTTCAACCCGTCGAGCCCGGCCAGTTCGGTTTCCATCGGCTTGATCAGCAGGGTTTCGGAATCCTCGGCTGAGATGCCCGGGAAGGGCACGGAAACGAAGAGCGCAGGGATCTCGATATCCGGCTCGCCTTCCTTCGGCAGGCCGAAATAGGCATAGCCGCCCGCCGCCAGAGACAGCAGGATGAAGGCCATCACCATGCGCGCCCGTGCGGCGGCCCAGTCGACGATGCCGGTCATTGCTGTGCCTCCTGCAGGACCGTTTCGACCTTCACGCCATCGACCACGTATTCCTGCCCGACGACGATCACGTCGACGGTTTCGGGCAGTCCGGTGATCCAGACGCCGTCGGCGGTGTCGCGCACAAGCGTGACCGGCTTGAAGGCGACGGTGTCGCCGTTTTCGACGAGCCGCACCCCGAGATGCCCGTCATTGTCCAGCGTCAGCGACGATTGCGGCAGCAGGTGCGCTTGGGCGCCATTCGCGGCGATCAGGATTTCGGCGGTCTGACCGTCGCGGATGCTCATGTCCTTGTTCGGCACGTCGATATCGACGCGGAAGGTGCGGGTCTGCGGGTCGGCGGAGCGCGACAGGAAAGTGACCCGGCCGCGTATTTCGCGCCCGTCGCTCAGCCGCGCCCCGGCGAGGCTGCCCAGGGACACGCGGTTCACTTGGGTTTCGGGCACGTAGCCAACCAGCTTGATCGGGTCGAGCTGAATGATCGTGGCGCAGATGCCGCCCGCGCTCAGCAGGCTGCCCAGTTCGGCGGTATCGCTTTCCAGCAGGCCCGCGAAGGGGGCGGAAATGGTCAGCCGTTCGATTTCTTTCTCCGCCGAGGCGACATTGGCTTCGGCGGCGCGGATGCCGGCCTGTGCCGCTTCAAGGCCGGAACGCGCCGATTCCACTGCCGCTTCGGCCGATTTCTCCGCGGCCTGTGTCGAGGCCACCCGGGTCGTCGATGCGTACCCGTCCTTCGACAGTTCGGATGCGACCTTGTCGTTGATTTTCGCCTCGTCCAGCCGTGCCAGAGCTTCTTTCAGACGGGCTTCGGCCTGTGGAACCTGGGCCCGGGCATTGGCCAGCTGTGCCTGCGTGTTGGCCAGAACCGCCGGACGTGTGCCCGGGTCGAGGACGCACAGTTCCTGACCGGCTGTGACGAAGCTGCCCCTGCGCAGCGGTTCGGAAATCACCTGGGCGGTGGTTTCGGCGCGCACCTCGACCTGCCGCGCCGCTTCGGTTTCGCCCCGCAACTCCACCGCGCTGTCGATTTCGCGGCTGGCCGAGCGTTGCACCACCACCCGCATCACCGCGGTTTCTTCGCTGGTTTCGGCGGGCTGTTCGGCTTCGGTTTCCGCCACTGCGGGGCTGTCGCCCGCGGCAAATTCCAGCAACGTTTCACGTTGCATGACCAGGAGAAAGAGCACGACGGTAACAACCACTGCAGTCAAAATCGGTACAATGCGCATTCGGGATCCTTGGTGTTCCGTTGTTTCTGGTGCCGTAGATGGCGCTTTCCGGAGGAAAGGCAAGCGCCACCGGCATGAATCTAAACAGATCAGTTCAGTTTACGTTGCCGCCTGACTGGGCGCAAGCGGTTACCAGGGTGCGGGGCGGCCCGTGACCCGGCGTCATGCGCTTGCCCTTGGCAGTGCCTGTGCTTCGCGCTAAGAGGGGGAAAATCAAGGGGGGACGGGCGTGAGCGATACCGACAGTTTCATCGAAGAAGTCACCGAAGAGGTGCGCCGCGACCGCCTTTTCGGATATCTGCGCCGCTATGGCTGGATCGCGGTTCTGGCGGTTCTGGTTCTGGTTGGCGGCGCGGCCTGGCACGAATGGCGCAAGGCGCAGGACTTGGCGGCGGCACAGGCGCTTGGCGATGGAATCATCGCCGCCCTTGAACAGGACGAAGCGGCAGCCCGGGCCGAATCCCTCGCCGGCGTCGACGCGGCGACCCCGCAGGGCGATGTCGTGCTGGTCCTGCTGCGCGCGGCCGAACTCGAAGCGGCCGGCGACAACGCCGCCGCGGTCGAAATCCTCGATGCGCTTTCGGCCAATGGCGACACCCCGCTGATCTATCGTCAATTGGCCGGTTTCAAATCGGTGCTGCTGCAATCCGACAGCCTTGCGGCGGATCAGCGCCGCCTGCGCCTGGAAGGCCTGATCCAGACCGGATCGACCCTGCGTCTTCTGGCCGAAGAACAGCTTGCCCTGATCGATATTTCCGAAGATGCGCCGCAGGCGGCGATCGAACGTCTGCAGCGGATCATGTCGGATGCGGAAGCCACGTCGGGCTTGCGTCGCCGGGCGTCTCAGTTGATTGTGGCTCTCGGTGGCGATGTCGCCGCGGGAACCGCGGCGAACTGAAGCGATCCGGACCGGAAAAACGAAACAGAGGGCAGGATTGGTGAAACGCAGTTCCTTCGTTCTTGGCCTGGTGGCGGCATCGCTGCTGGCGGGCTGTTCCGAACCGGAAGTCATCCTGCCGGGCAAACGCGAAGACATCCGGTCGATCCTAAGCGATGACAGCGCGGCGGCCGAGCCATCGCGGACCGTCAATGCCCGCATGAACCTGCCCGGGATCAGCAGCAATGACAGCTGGACCCATCGTATCGGCACGCCGAGATACCGCACCTCCCATCCTGCGCTGTCCGAGGCGCCGGTTCTGAGCTGGAGCGCCGATATCGGTGTCGGCGATGGCAAACGCAACCGCATCACTGCAGATCCGGTGGTGGATCAGGGCCGGGTGTTCACGCTGGATGCCGAGGCCCTGGTCACGGCAAGCTCGACCGCGGGGGCGACCCTGTGGCAGGTCAACCTGGCGCCGGCGCGGGACAAGAAAGATGAAGCCTCGGGCGGTGGTCTGGCGCTTGGCGCGGGCAAGCTGTTCGTGACATCGGGCTTTGGCACCGTGACCGCGATCGATCCGGCCAGCGGCGACATCCTGTGGCAACAGAAACTGGGTGAAACCGGGTCGGGCGCACCGACCGTCTTTGGCGACCTGGTTTACCTCGTGGGCGGCGATGACACCGCCTGGGCGCTTGAGGTCGAAACCGGGCGTATCCGCTGGCAGTTGTCGCAGGCCGCGGATGTGGCAAATGTGCTGGGCGCCTCGGCCCCGGCGGTGACGGACAAGTTCGTCATTTTCGCCTATGGTGATGGCGGCCTGCATGGTGCGTTCCGCAAGGGCGGGTTGCGGCTGTGGTCGAGCTACGTGTCGGGCCAGCGCCGGTTCAAGGCGATCGCCAAGGTCAACGATATCACCGGCGACCCGGTGATCGACGGCAACACCGTATATGTCGGGTCGCATTCGGGCCGACTGGTGGCGCTGGACATCAACACAGGCGAGCGGATTTGGACAGCGACCGAAGGCGCGATCAGCCCGGTCTGGCCGACCGGCGGGTCGGTCTTTGCCCTGACCGATCAGAATGAACTGGTCCGGCTGAACGCACGGGATGGCAGCCGCATCTGGGGCACCAAGCTGCCCAATTTCGTGAAATACCATCCGCGCAAGGCCTCCGAGGTTTACGCCCATTACGGTCCGATCCTCGCGGGCGGACAGCTGGTCGTTGCGTCGAATGACGGATGGCTGCGGTTCTTCGATCCCGAGACCGGCACGCTGCAGCGCACCGTCGCGGTGCCGGGCGGTGCCACGACCGCCCCGGTTGTGGCCGCGGGCACGCTTTACGTCGTCGGCGGAAAAGGGCAATTGCACGCTTTCCGTTGACATAAACTTGGTGTAACAGGGCGGCTTGATCCGTTTTGGAGCGTTAAATGAGCTTTACCCTCGCCATCGTGGGGCGCCCGAATGTGGGCAAGTCCACCCTGTTCAACCGTCTGGTTGGCAAGCGTCTGGCACTGGTCGATGACCAGCCCGGCGTGACCCGAGATCTGCGCGAAGGCGAAGCCCGGCTTGGCGATCTGCGCTTTACCGTGATCGACACCGCCGGTCTGGAAGACGCCACCGATGACAGCCTGCAGGGCCGGATGCGGCGGCTGACTGAACGGGCGGTCGACATGGCCGATATCTGCCTGTTCATGATCGACGCGCGGGTGGGCGTGACGCCGACCGACGAACTGTTCGCCGATATCCTGCGCAAACGTGCCAAGCACGTGATCCTTGCCGCCAACAAGGGCGAAGGCAAGGCGGCAGATGCCGGCGTGATCGAAGCCTATTCGCTGGGGCTGGGTGAACCGCTTCGGCTGTCGGCGGAACATGGCGAAGGCATGGGCGACCTGCTGGCCGCGCTGATGCCGCTGGCCGACGAATTTGCCGAAAAAGCGGCGGAACATGCGCCGGAAACCGACGTGACGCTGGACGAGGACAGCGACGACGGCGAGGAAGGCTACCGCAAGCCGACGATCGACAAGCCGCTTCAGGTGGCGGTGATCGGCCGTCCCAATGCCGGCAAGTCGACGCTGATCAACAAGATCCTGGGCGAAGACCGGCTGCTGACCGGCCCCGAGGCGGGCATCACCCGCGACGCGATTTCGCTGACCATCGACTGGAACGGATTGCCGGTGCGGATCTGGGACACCGCCGGCATGCGCAAGCGCGCCAAGGTGCAGGACAAGGTCGAAAAACTGTCGGTGTCCGACGGGTTGCGCGCGGTGAAATTCGCCGAGGTGGTGATCCTGCTGCTGGATGCCGCGATTCCCTTCGAACAGCAGGATTTGCGCATAGCCGACCTGGCCGAACGCGAAGGCCGCGCCGTTGTGGTCGCGGTGAACAAGTGGGACATCGAAGAACACAAGCAGGAAAAGCTGCGCGAAATGCGCGAAGCGTTCGAACGGCTGCTGCCGCAGCTGCGCGGCGCGCCGCTGGTCACCGTTTCCGCGAAAACCGGCCGTGGTCTCGACCGGCTGCAGGCGGCGGTGGAAAAGGCCTATGACGTCTGGAATCGTCGGGTGTCCACGGCGAAGCTGAACCGTTGGCTCACCGCGATGCTGGAACAGCACCCGCCGCCCGCGCCGGGGGGCCGGCGGATCAAGCTGCGCTACATGACCCAGGCCAAGACGCGGCCGCCGGGATTCGTAGTGATGTGTTCGCATCCCGACAAGATCCCGGCAAGCTATTCGCGCTACCTGATCAACGGGCTGCGGGAAGATTTCGACATGCCGGGCACGCCGATCCGCCTGACCATGCGCGGGCAAAGCGACAAGAATCCCTACAAGGCAAAGCGGGAAAAGAAACCCGGCGCCCTGGGTAAGCATCTGGCGAAGAAACGCGGCCAGCCACGAGGCTGATCGGTCTTCCCAATTGAATATAAATGAAAAAACCCGGCGCCAATCGTGCCGGGTTTTGTGCTATGGTGATCCCGGATTTGTTCAAATGTCTGTTGTGAATGTGGTTTGGGAAACGAGCGCGCGCACGGGCTCGCCGGAATTGAACCTTGAGGGGAATGATGTCTGTCAGGGATTACACCAAGGACTATATCGGGAAAGACAACCGTATTGCGGCCGCCAGCTATTTCGGGACCTTTCTGGTCTATTTCGCCACGCTTTGGGCGGCGATCCACTGGGCGGCGACATGGTGGGCCATGGCGCCGCTGGTCATTATCAACGCTTTCGCGGGGGTACGGCTTTACGTGCTGCAGCATGATTGCGGCCATGCCTCGCTGTTCGAAACCCGCAGGGAGAACGACCTGGCGGGTTACGGGCTGTCGGTCTTCACGCTGACGCCCTACTGGGCGATGCGACACAATCACAACCTGCACCACGCCCATGTCGGCAATCTCGATCACCGCGAAGATGGCGAAATCTACACGATGACACTGACCGAATGGAAACGGGCGGGACTCTGGCAGCGGATCTATTACCGGCTCTATCGCAACCCGTTCGTTCTGCTGCTCGTGGGGGGGATCTTCGTCTATTTCCTGCGCTACCGCTGGCCCAAGAATACGCGAAAGGCCGGCATCGCCGGGGTGCTCGCGCATAACCTGGCGCTGGCGGTCTGGCTTGGCGTGATCTGGCTCTTGGCGGGGAGGACCGGGATAGGCGTCTGGATCGCCACGGCGGTTCTGGCCGGGGCAATCGGCGTTTTCCTGGTCTATCTGCAGCACAATTTCGAAGATACCTACTGGGATCGCCGCCCCGATCTCGACCCGTCGATAGCGGCGCTGAAGGGATCTTCGGCGTTGAACCTGGGCTGGTGGTGGGACCTGGGCACCGGCAATATCGCCTATCACGACATCCACCATTACGACCCTCGCATCCCGTCCTATCGGTTGCGCAAGTGCCATCGTGACATTGGTCACGTGTTGGCGCCGCAGACCAATATCGTGAAATGGCCGCAGGCGATCGCATCGTTTCGGTTGAAGCTTTGGGATGAGGATAAGGGCAAGCTGGTACCGTTCCCGCCCGCCCGGCAGGCGGATCTGGCCCCGGCCTGAGCGCAGCGGGGGCGCTGCCCCCGAAACCCCGGAGTATTTCGGGCAAGATGAAGCCGTCAGGCGCCTTGCCTTTCATCTTGCCTCAAATACTCGGGGGATGAATTGGCCACAGGCCAAGAAGGGGGCATGCCCCCTTCAACCGCCCGCTACGGGCGAAGCCTGCGGACGATCAGATAAGCATGCCGTCCGCCGACAGCGTTGTCTTGCCGCCAAGATAGCGGTGCAGAACCTCGGGCAGGGCGACCGATCCGTCTTCCTGCTGGCCGTTTTCCAGCACCGCGATCAGCGCCCGGCCGACCGCCAGGCCCGATCCGTTCAGCGTGTGGACGAATTCCGGCTTGCCGCCGCCCGCGGGCTTGAAACGGGCATTCATCCGGCGGCCCTGGAAATCGCCGCAGACCGAGACCGAGCTGATTTCGCGATAGGTGTTCTGCCCCGGCAGCCAGACCTCGATATCGTGGGTCTTCTGCGCGCCGAAGCCCATGTCGCCGGTGCACAGCACCACGGTGCGATAAGGCAGGCCCAGCTTTTCCAGGATGCCTTCGGCGCAGCGGGTCATGCGGTCATGTTCTTCCAGCGATTTGTCCGGATGGGTGACCGACACCATTTCGACCTTTTCGAACTGGTGCTGGCGCAGCATGCCGGCGGTGTCGCGGCCCGCCGATCCCGCTTCGGAACGGAAGCATTGCGTATGCGCCACGTAGCGACGCGGCAGCGTGTCTTCATCGACCGTCATGCCGTTGACGATATTGGTCAGCGTCACCTCGGCGGTCGGCACCAGCCACCAGCCATTAGTGGTCTGGTAGCTGTCTTCGCCGAATTTCGGCAATTGACCGGTGCCGAGCATCATTTCTTCGCGCACCAGAACCGGGGTCCAGGTTTCCGAGAGCCCGTTTTCGTCGACATGGGTGTCGATCATGAACTGCGCCAGCGCCCGGTGCAGGCGTGCCACTGCACCCGACAGCACGACGAAGCGCGACCCGGAAAGCTTGGCGGCGGTTTCGAAATCCATTCCCGGCTTCACGCCGGCCAGGTCGAAATGTTCCTTCGGCTGGAAGGTGAATTCGCGCGGGGTGCCCCAGCGGCGGATTTCGACATTGTCATCCTCGTCCTCGCCCGCGGGCACGTCGTCGAGCGGCGCGTTGGGAATGGTCATCAGCAGGTCGCCCAGCCGCTGGTCCAGGTCCTTTGCCTCGGCCTGCATCGCGGCGACTTGCGCTTTCTTTTCGCCCACCAGCGCGCGCAGTCGTTCGAATTCGGCCTCGTCGCCCTTGGCCTTGGCGGCCCCCACATCCTTGGCGGCCTTTTTCTGGTCCGCCTGGGCGGTTTCGGCAGCGAGGATCTTGGCGCGGCGCGCCTCGTCCAGCGCGAGGATTTCCGACGACATCGGCGCGGCGTTCCGGCGGGCAAGTGCGGCGTCGAAGGCCGCCGGGTTTTCGCGGATGGCGCGGATGTCATGCATGGGTCTGCTCCGGTTGACTGAGTCGATTTCCGGTGAGGTTATTGCCTATTTCACGGGGCTTGCAAACCGCTTCGCGCGTCATTGGCATGTCATACCTGCCCATCGTTGCCGGTTCGTGGAAGGTAGAGTGGGGCCGGGGGGAGAAGGGCCGGCCCCGGAGTTCGCAATGTCGCCTGAGAGCAGCGGTTGCGAACTCTGGTCCTAGTGCCTGCGTGACAGGATAGCATGAGATGGAAAGTGGGAAAATGGAGGGATTCCAGACCCGGCTGAATATTTCCAGTGCCGCATAGCGTTTCCTGCCGTGCCTTGGTGCCTTGCAAAACCCCACCGCGGCACATAGTTTCCGGATCAAAATCGCAGGGGTCGCCCCTGAAACCCAAGCAAAGGACGCTATTGATGGAAGCCTTCGGCCAATTCGTACCCCTGATTCTGATCTTCGCGATCATGTATTTGCTGCTGATCCGCCCGCAGCAGAAGAAAATGAAAGACCATCAGGCCATGGTCGCGGCGCTGCGCCGGGGAGACCAGATCGTGACCCAGGGCGGGCT
>JAWVXM010000014.1:0-22407 GCA_033723255.1 Thalassovita sp. | reverse complement strand
GGGTAAATCGGCAATGCCCCATTGTTTCCTTGAAGCAGCTTCCGCTAAGAGAAGAAAAACGGGTGAAAGGGGGCGGCATGAGCGACGAAATCGATCACATTGAAACGCATCCCGAAGGCCTGACAGAAGGCGATTACAGTCTGCACCGGCGCGACATCGCCGCAATTCTCTACGCGGTGGACGCGGACGACCAGGCCAAGCTGATCGAGCTGATGGAGCCGCTGCACGCGGCCGATATCGCCGACCTTCTGGAACAGCTCAACCCGTTCGATCGCCGGCGCCTGGTCAAGCTGTACGATCGTGAATTCGACGGCGACATCCTGTCGGAACTCGAAGAAGGCCTGCGCGAGGAAATCATCACCGTCCTGCGCCCCGATGTTTTGGCCGAGGCGGTGCGCGACCTGGAATCGGATGACGTGGTCGACCTGGTCGAGGACCTGGACGAACCGCAGCAGGAAGCCATCCTGGACGCGCTGGAAGATGCCGACCGGGTCGCGGTTGAGCAGGCGCTGGCCTATCCGGAATATTCCGCGGGCCGCCTGATGCAGCGCGAAGTGGTGGTGGCGCCGGAACACTGGACGGTGGGCGAGGCGATCGATTTCCTGCGCTCGGCCGAGGAATTGCCGGAACAGTTCTATCACGTCGTTCTGGTCGATCCGCGCATGCACCCCAAGGGCAACGTCACCCTGGGCAAGCTGATGAGTTCGCGCCGTGACGTGAAGCTGGCCGATATCGTCGAAGACGTTTTCCAGATCTTCCCGGTGCTGGAAGACGAAGCCGATGTCGCCTATGCGTTCAACCAGTACCACCTGATTTCCGCCCCTGTGGTCGACGAAGACGACCGGCTGGTCGGCGTCATCACCATCGACGACGCGATGACGGTGCTGGACGAGGAACACGAAGAAGATATCCTGCGCCTTGCCGGCGTCGGCGAAGAGGCCAGCCTGACCGACACGATCTACGAGGCGGCCAGGGGGCGGGCGCTGTGGCTGTTCGTGAACCTGCTGACCGCGATCCTTGCCTCGCTGGTGATCGATTTCTACGCCGAAACCATCAACCAGATGGTGGCGCTGGCGGTCTTGATGCCGATCGTCGCCTCGATGGGCGGCAATGCGGGCACCCAGACGATGACGGTGACGGTGCGGGCGCTGGCCACCCGCGACCTGACCGCGCAGAACGCTTTGCGCGTGGTGATGCGGGAAGTTTCCGTGGGGGCCGTCAACGGCGTGATCTTCGGCTGCGCGATGGCGCTGGTCGCCGCCCTGTGGTTCGGGGTGCCGATGCTGGCTCTGGTGATCGCACTGGCCATGCTGGGCACCCAGATCGCCGCCGCGCTTGGCGGCATCGTGATCCCGATGGCGCTGGACCGGGCTGGGATCGACCCGGCGCTGGCCTCGGGCCCCTTCGTGACCACGGTGACCGATGTGGTGGGGTTCTTCGCCTTCCTTGGCCTCGCCGCCTCGGTGCTGATGTGACCGGGCTGGCAGAGCGCAAGGCGGCCGCGCGCAAGGCCGCCTTCGTCCGACGCAAGACGGCGCATGAGGCGGGGCTGACCGGTCGTTCCTCATATCTGTCGGAAGTTCTGGCTGCCTATCGCGGCGTGCCGCTGGCGGGCTACATGCCGATCCGTACCGAAATCAGCCCGCTGCCCGCGATGGAAGAGGCCGCCGCCTACGGACCGGTCGGCGTTCCGGTGATACAGGGGCCGGACCTGCCGCTTAAATTTTCCCGCTGGCAGCCGGGCTGCGCGATGAGCGCGGGCCCGTTCGGGGCGCAGGTGCCGGCGGTGGAGGACTTCATCACCCCCGAGATCGTCATCGTGCCGCTGGTCGCCTTCGACCGGAAGGGCGGGCGGCTGGGCTATGGCGGCGGCTTTTACGACCGCACGCTGGCGCTGTTGCGCGCCAACGGTCCGGTTCTGGCGATCGGTTTTGCCTATGCCGCGCAGGAGGCCGAAGACCTGCCTCTGGAAACCACCGATCAGCCGCTCGACATGATCGTCACCGAACGGGGCATCCTGAGCTTCTGATCTTCTCCTTTTTTCAAATATCCCGGGGGAGTCGTGGCTCGCCACGACGGGGGCAGAGCCCCCGAAACCCCGACTGTGCCGCTGGCCGCGCGCGCAGGACCGCCTCCGGCGGGAGTATTTAGGCCAAGAAGAAACCGGAAACGCGCCCTGTCTCTTGCACCTTTCCGCCGCTCGGCCTAGGCAGATCGCATGAGACTTCTTTTTCTTGGCGATGTTGTGGGGCGCGCGGGCCGGCGCGCGGTAAGCGAAAACCTGCCGCGGCTGCGCGACGAGTGGCGGCTGGATTTCGTCGTGGTCAACGGCGAAAACGCCAGCAGCGGCATGGGGCTTTCCGGAGCGCATGCCAAGCTTCTGCTTGAGGCCGGGGCCGATTGCGTGACGCTTGGCGATCATGCCTTCGACCAGAAGGAGATGCTGCAGTTCATCGACTCTGAGCCGCGCATCCTGCGGCCGATCAATTTCGCCAAGGGCGCACCGGGGCGCGGCCACCGGGTGTTTTCCGACCGGCGCGGGCGCAAGGTTCTGGTGGCGCAGGTGTTGGGCAACGTGTTCATGAAACGCGCCTTCGACGATCCGTTTTCCGCCGTCGACGCGGTGCTGCGCCAGCATGTCATGGGCGGCGCGGTGCAGGCGGCCATCATCGACATGCATTGCGAGGCGACCAGCGAAAAGATGGGGATGGGCCATTTCTGCGACGGCCGCGCCAGCCTTGTCGTGGGAACCCATACCCACGTGCCCACCGGCGACGCGCAGATCCTGCCCGGCGGCACCGGGTACCTGACGGATGCGGGGATGTGCGGCGACTACAATAGCGTGATCGGCATGGAAAAGGCCGAGCCGATGCGCCGTTTCGTCACCGGCATGCCAAAATCGCGCTTCGCCCCGGCCCTGGGCGAAGCCACCCTGTCGGGCGTTTTCGTGGAAACCGACGACCGGACCGGCAGGGCCACCGATATCCGGATGATCCGCCAGGGCGGGCGGCTGCAACAGGCCGGGCTGTGAGCGCGCGAACGGTCTTGCGGTGAGGGCAGGGCGCTTCGCCGCGCGCGATCACAAAGCTCTTGTTGCGCGCGGCGTGCTGGGCGAAACTGCCCCGGATTGTCACCATGCGGGCGGATCTGAATGCTGCTGACCGATATTTCCCAGACCGGACAGGCCGTGCTGGCCCTTTGCGTGGTTCTGGCGATGTTCGCCCTGTTCGTGAAGGAGGTGCTGCCCACCGAGGTGGTGGCGATCACCGGGGTCGCGGTCATGCTGACGCTGGGCCTGCTGCCCTATGAGGCGGCGCTTGGCGTGTTGTCGAACCCCGCGCCCTGGACCATCGCAACGATGTTCATCGTGATGGGGGCGCTGGTGCGCACCGGGGCGCTTGATGCCTTCACCGCCGCGGCCGACCGGCAGGCCCGCAAGAGCCCGAAACTGGCCTTGGCGATGCTGCTGGTGGTGGCGATGGTGGCTTCGGCGATCATGAACAACACGCCGGTGGTGGTGGTGATGATCCCGGTCTTCGTGCAACTGGCGCGCACGATGGGGGTGGCGTCTTCCAAGCTTCTGATTCCGCTCAGTTATGCGGCGATCATCGGCGGCACGCTGACGCTGATCGGGACCTCGACCAACCTGCTGGTCGATGGCGTGGCCCGGGCGCAGGGATTGCGCGGTTTCACCATTTTTGAAGTCACGCCGCTGGCCGTGGCGCTGGTTGTCTGGGGAATGATTTACCTGCTGATTTTCGGGCGAAGATTGCTTCCGGAACGGACCTCGATGGCGTCGATGCTGTCGGACCGCTCGAAGATGAAATTCTTCACCGAGGCGGTGATCCCGCCCGAATCCAACCTGATCGGCCGCGAGGTTCTGAGTGTGCAACTGTTCAAGCGCGAGGGCGTGCGGCTGATCGACGTGATCCGTGGCGACCGGTCGCTGCGGCACGACCTCCAGGGGGTCACGCTGCAGGTCGGTGACCGGGTCATTCTGCGCACCCAGATGACCGAGCTTCTGAGCCTGCAGCGCGACAAGAGCCTGAAACGGCTCGACCAGGTCGGCGCGGTGGAAACGACCACCGTCGAGGTGCTGATCACGCCCGGATGCCGCATGGTCGGCCGGTCGCTTGGATCGCTTCGCCTGCGCCGCCGTTACGGGGTCTATCCGCTGGCGGTGCACCGGCGGAACCAGAATATCGGCCGGCAGTTGCAGGATCTGGTGGTCCGGGTCGGCGACACCTTGCTGCTGGAAGGCGCGCCGGAAGATATCCAGCGCCTGGCACGCGACATGGAAATGGTGGACGTGACCCAGCCTTCGGCGCGCGCCTTTCGGCGTGGCCACGCGCCGCTGGCGGTGATCGCGCTGCTGTCGGTGGTGGCGCTGGCGGGGCTCGGCGTGGCGCCGATCCTGTATCTGGCGATGATCGCGGTGGGGCTGGTCCTGGTCACGCGCTGTATCGATTCGGATGAAGCTTTTTCCTTTGTTGACGGCAGGTTGCTGGCGCTGATCTTTGCCATGCTGGCGATCGGGGCGGCGCTGGAACACACCGGCGCGGTGGCTCTGATCGTCAACGGGTTGGCGCCGTGGCTTGAGGGTTTGCCGCCTTTCCTGATCATCTGGTCGATCTATCTTCTGACCTCGGTCCTGACCGAAATGGTGTCGAACAACGCGGTGGCGGTGGTGGTGACGCCGATCGCCATCGGCCTGGCCGATGCGATGGGGATCGACGCCCGGCCGCTGGTGGTCGCGGTGATGGTCGCGGCGTCGTGCAGCTTTGCCACACCGATCGGGTATCAGACCAATATGCTGGTCTACGGGCCGGGCGGATACAAGTTCACCGATTTCCTGCGGGTGGGCATTCCGCTGAACCTGAGCATGGGAATTCTCGCCTCGGTTCTGATCCCGCTGATCTGGCCGCTTTGATCACCTTGTTTTATAGGGCGGGAAGGCTTGCAGCCCCCCGTCCGAGTGACATATAGAACAGTCCAAACCACGCGAAATTCATCGGAGGCATCATGGCCGGCCACTCAAAATGGGCGAATATCCAGCACCGCAAGGGACGTCAGGACGCCCTGCGTTCGAAGCTGTTTTCGAAACTGTCCAAGGAAATCACCGTCGCGGCGAAAATGGGCGATCCGGATCCTGAAAAGAATCCGCGCCTGCGCCTGGCGGTGAAGGAAGCCAAGTCGAATTCGGTTCCCAAGGACGTGATCGAACGCGCGATCAAGAAATCGCAGGCGGGCGAGGGCGATGAATACGAGGAAATCCGTTACGAAGGCTACGGACCCAACGGGGTGGCGGTGATCGTCGAGGCGATGACCGACAACCGCAACCGCACCGCGTCCAACGTGCGGTCAACCTTCACCAAGAACGGCGGTAACCTGGGCGAAACCGGGTCGGTCGGCTTCATGTTCGAACGCAAGGGCGAAGTGTCCTACCCGGCGGATGCGGGCGATGCAGACACCGTGATGATGGCGGCGATCGAAGCGGGCGCGGAAGACGTGGAAAGCTCTGAGGACGGCCATATCATCTATTGCGCCGATACCGACCTGAACGAGGTGTCGAACGCGCTTGAAACGGATCTGGGTGAATCGGAATCGACCAAGCTGGTGTGGATGCCGACCACGACCACCGAACTGGATCTGGAAGGCATGCAGAAGCTGATGAAGCTGGTTGATGCGCTGGAAGACGATGACGACGTTCAGCGGGTCACCACCAATTTCGAAGCCTCTGACGAGGTCATGTCGCAGCTCTGAAACGGGCTCGGAGATGCATTTCGGCGTCCTTCGGGGCGCCGTTTGCGTTTTTGCACGACGAGAGCGCGTGTATTTTCTGGTTCCGACTTGTCGAAACCGAACAAAAAGTCGATTGATCATATCAAAAGCCTACTAGAAATACCCTTAAGCCGATATTTGCCCTGTGTCGGGCGCAGGGATGAGTGAAGGGCGCTGAACCGAGAGATCTCCACGGGAAAGCGGTTGCCGGAGAGGGGGCAGGCCTTCCGAAATGTGTTCCCTCGCTAATCGAATAAGATTGTGCATGAGATCCAGCTTGTGGATAAGTCTGTGCATGGATCGTGGGGCGCAATTTTGCCCTGTGGATAACGTTGTGGAGTGTCTTGAAAAGTATTTATTTATCAGATTGTTGGTGTTTTCGGGTTGGTCGGAAGGCTAGGGGCGGTGGATGTCCAAAGGCGGCGGTGGGCGCGACAGGACCGGCAGGAAAAGGTGTTTCCGCCGCCAACTGTGCGGGTGCTGACCGATCTGGCAGGAAAAGCGCTGAGGAAAACTCCGAACCCCGGCTCTAAGGTCGACCAACTTATCCACAGCCCCTTGATCCCTAAGGCTCATAACGCAAGCTTTGCATGCTTGTACTGGTCTTGCTCCAGAATTCGCGCTTTAGCCTGTGGATAACTTGTTATTATTGATTAAGATAAAGAAATTATCTGTCATTCATTGTGTGGATTTTCTTCAGATCCATGCGCCCGTTTTCAACATCTCGAACATCGTTTTTGGGCGTTTCAGCCTTGTGGATAACGTTCCGCCCAAGGGCGCAATGACTTGAGTAATCGCGCAGGGGCGGCTAGTCAAACTCGGCTGCCGGAAAGGGGACTGCATGGAGGCTTGGATCGCCGGTTTCGGGCTCGGTCTGTCGCTGATCGTGGCGATCGGGGCTCAGAATGCTTTTGTCCTGCGTCTGGGGCTGTTGCGCCTGCACGTGCTGCCGGTCGTTTTGATCTGTGCCCTGAGCGATGCGCTGCTGATCGCCGCCGGGGTGGCGGGGTTTGGCGGGATTGCCGGAGCATGGCCCTGGTTCGAACCGGTGATGCGGTGGGGCGGGGCGGCGTTCCTGGTCTTCTACGGTGGACGGGCGTTGCTTTCCGCCTTGCGCGGGGCCGAAACGCTGCAGGCCGCAACCAATGCGGCGCCCTCGCTCTGGGCTGCCATCGTCACCTGTCTGCTGTTTACCTGGGCCAATCCGCATGTCTATCTAGACACGGTGGTGCTGCTTGGTTCGATTTCCTCGCAATATCAAGACCGGACGTCCTTCGCTGTGGGCGCGATGACAGCGAGCGTGATCTTCTTTTTCGGCCTTGGCTACGGCGCCCGCGCGCTGGCGCCGCTTTTCGCAAGGCCCCGCGCCTGGCAGGTTTTCGAACTGATCGTTGCAGCAATCATGTGGGCGGTCGCCGCGTCGCTGTTGATCTGATCCGATCACCGCTTGCAGTCCGCCGTGCTTCGTGAATTCATGCGAAACATGACTTCGGAAAATTCTTCTCGCCCTGTGGTTGGCGTTATGTGGATGCTGGTGACGGGCCTTCTGTTCGTCTGTGTCACCGCGCTGGTCAAGCTTCTGGGGCCGCGCATCCCGTCATCCGAGGCAGCTTTCCTGCGCTATGTGCTGGGGCTGGTCTTCGTCATCCCGATGCTGCGGCCGCTGTTCCGGGCTGGGCTGACGCGGCGGCAATGGGGGCTGTTCGCGGCGCGCGGCCTGTCCCATGCGCTTGGCGTGGCCCTGTGGTTCTATGCGATGGCGCGGATCCCGATCGCCGACGTCACGGCGATGAATTACCTGTCACCGATCTATGTGACGATCGGTGCTGCATTTTTTCTTGGGGAAAAGCTGGCGGCGCGGCGCATCATGGCAATCGTGATCGCGCTTTTGGGGGCCCTGATCATCCTGCGCCCGGGTTTCCGTGAAATCGGGTCGGGGCACATGGCGATGATGGGCACGGCGCTGGTGTTCGGCGCCTCCTACCTGATGGCAAAGGCCCTGGCACAGGAAGTGAACGCCGCGATCATCGTGGCGATGCTGTCGATCTTCGTGTCGATCGGGCTGGCGCCGATGGCGCTGATGCACTGGGTCACGCCCGACTGGCAGGCGCTGCTGATCCTGTTCGCGGTCGCTTGCGCGGCGACGGCGGGGCATTACACGATGACGCTTGCTTTTGCCGCCGCCCCCGTCGCGGTGACCCAGCCGGTGGCCTTCCTGCAACTGGTCTGGGCTGTGTTGCTCGGGGTCTTCGTGTTCGGCGAAGGGGTCGATATCTGGGTGATCATCGGCGGCCTGGTGATCGTCGGATCGGTCAGCTTCATCACCTGGCGCGAAGCGGTGCTGAAACGGCGCATGCTGACGCCGCCGGCGCTGGCGACCAAGGTCTGAGCGCGTTGCGCGCGGTCAGCCACCGCGCGGGTCGAGAAGCTTGCCCAGCACCGTTTCCGGGGTGATCTGCCCGATCAGTTCCCCGTGTTCGATCACGCCCACCGGGCCGCGGCGCACGTGGTCCATCACTTCGCGGATATCGGCATCGGCGACGACATTGACCGCATGGGCGCCGCTGGAGGGCTCCATCACGTCGCGGGCGCACAGCACCCCAAGCGGGTTCATATGGGCCACGAAATCGGCCACGTATTCGGTGGCCGGCGCGGTGAAGATATCCTGCGGGGTGCCGCATTGCACGATCCGTCCGCCTTCCATGATGGCGATGCGGTTGCCGATCTTGAACGCCTCGTCGAGGTCGTGGCTGACGAAAATGATGGTGCGGTTCAGGTCCTTCTGCAGGTCGAGCAATTCGTCCTGCAGCCGGGTCCGGATCAGCGGGTCGAGCGCGGAAAACGGTTCGTCCATCAGCAGGATCGGCGCGTCGGTGGCAAAGGCGCGGGCCAGCCCCACGCGCTGCTGCATGCCGCCCGACAGGTCGGATACCTTGCGATCGGCCCAGTCCGACAGGCCGACGAGCTTCAGCTGTTCCTCGGCCTTGGCGGCGCGCTCTGCCTTGGGCAGCCCCGCCAGTTCCAGCCCCAGCCAGACGTTCTCGCGCACCGTGCGCCAGGGCAGCAGACCGAATTGCTGAAACACCATCGCGACCGATTTCTGCCGGATGGCGCGCAGGGTTCTGGCGTCCGCATGGGTGACGTTTGCCATCCCGCTTTCGGTCGCCACCTCGACATGGCCGCGGACCACGGGGTTCAGACCGTTCACCGCGCGCAGCAGGGTGGATTTTCCCGATCCGGACAGCCCCATCAGGACGAGGATTTCCCCCTTTTCGACCTCGATGGAACAATCGTGGACGCCCAGCACCTGGCCGGTTTCTTCCTGGATCTCGGGCCGGCTTTGACCCGCATCCATCCGCGGCAGGGCGGTTTCGGGATGGTCCCCGAAGACGATGGAAACGTTGTTGAAGGAAACGGCCGTCGTCATTTGCGATCCACCCTCAGCATGCGGTCAAGAAGGATGGCCAGAACCACGATGACGAAGCCGGATTCAAAGCCAAGCGCGGTGTTGACCTGATTGAGCGCGCGCACCACCGGCACGCCCAGCCCGTCGGCCCCCACCAGCGCCGCGATCACCACCATCGACAGCGACAGCATGATGGTCTGGTTCAGCCCGGTCATGATCTGCGGCAACGCAGAGGGCAGTTCCACCTTCACCAGCGTCTGGCGCGGCGTTGCCCCGAAGGCCTGCGCCGCTTCGAGAAGTGCGGTCGGGGTCGAGGTGACCCCCAGATGGGTCAGCCGGATCGGCGCCGGCAGCACGAAGATCACCGTGGCGATCAGTCCCGGCACCATGCCGATGCCGAAGAACACGATGGCCGGGATCAGGTAGACGAATGTGGGCAGGGTCTGCATCAGGTCCAGAACGGGCCGCATCGCGGCAAAGAACCGGGGCCGGTGGGCGGCGGCGATGCCGATCGGAACGCCCAGCCCCATGCAGACCACGCAGGCCGACAGCACCAGCGTCAGGGATTCGGTGGTTTCCTCCCAGTATTCTTGATTGAGGATGAACAGGAACCCCAGGGCTACGATCAAGGTGGGTTTCCAGCTGCGTTGCAGGGCATAGGTCAGTCCGGCGAAGATCGCGATAATGATCAGCGGATGCGGCGTTTGCAGCACCCAGAGAATGCCGTCGATCAGCGCTTCCAGCGCATCGGAAAGCGCATCGAAATACACGGCCAGGTGGCTTTGCAGCCAGTCGAAGACCGCCTTGGCCCATTTGCCGATGGGGACTTTTGGTTCGGTGATCCAGTCCATTCGCGTCCTGCCTGTGTTTCAGGGAAATTTGCCGGAACGGCGCGCGATCGCTCGGTCAGGGCATGTTGTCCTGCGCCGCGCGCCGCCCCCCTCCTGTTCTCCCCCCGGTTCGGGGGGAGGAACCTGGCGAAGAGGAAAGGCTCAGAGCCCGAGCGATGACTTGACGGCTGCCATCGCGTCGCCGCCATCGCGGGTGGTCACGCCGTCGAGCCAGGCCGAAAGCGGTGCCGGGTTGGCCTTGAGCCACGCGCCGGCTGCATCCGCCGGGTCTTCGCCGTCATTCAGGATCGCGCCCATGATTTCGTTTTCCATCGCCAGCGAGAATTCCAGGTTGCTCAGCAGCCTGCCGACATTGGGGCAGTCGCTGACATAGCCCGCGCGGGTGTTGGTATAAACCGTCGCGCCGCCCAGGTCGGGCCCGAACCAGTCGTCGCCGCCGGTCAGGTAGGACATGTCGAAATTGGCGTTCATCGGGTGCGGTTCCCAGCCCAGGAACACCACCGGATCGTCCTTGCGATCGGCGCGCGCGACCTGCGCCAGCATCCCCTGTTCAGAACTTTCGACCACTTCGAACCCATCGAGGCCGAAGGCATTTTCGGCGATCATGTCCATGATCAGCCGGTTGCCGTCATTGCCCGGCTCGATGCCATAGATCTTGCCATCAAGCGCGTCCTTCTGCGCCGCGATATCGGCGAAATCCTTGATGCCCAGATCGGCGGCGGCCTTGTTCACCGCCAATGTGTATTTCGCGCCATGCAGGTTGGCCCGCACGGTGTCGACCGTTCCGGCATCGCGATAGGGCGCGATATCGGCCTCCATCGTCGGCATCCAGTTGCCAAGGAACACGTCCACGTCGCCACCGGCAAGCGAAGTATAGGTCACCGGGACCGACAGAACCTTGATGTCTGTGTCATAGCCCAGAGCTTCCAGCACCACGGTCGTGGCGGCAGTGGTCGCGGTAATATCGGTCCAGCCGACATCGGAGAAAGTGACTTCGCCACAATCGGCCAATGCGGGGGTGGCGGCCAGAAGGGCCAGAACGGAAAATGTCGTTTTGATGGTCATTGCGACCTCCCTGAATTTTTTCTTGATTGACGAGTCAATAAAAATACTTCTAGCCTTATAAGGCAAGGAGTTTTCATCATGCCTAAGCTGGGAATGGAGCCTATACGCCGTGCCGCGCTTGTAAAAGCGACAATCGCGGAGATCGGTGAAAGCGGAACCTTGGACGTGACGGTCAGCCAGATCGCCAAGCGTGCGGGCATGTCCAGCGCGCTGGCGCATCACTATTTTGGCGGCAAGGAACAGATCTTTTTGGCCGCGATGCGCCATACCCTGGCGCTCTACGCGGCCGAGGTGCGCGGCGCCCTGGGCATGGCATCCAGCCCGCGCGAAAGGGTCGAAGCGATCGTGAAATCCAGCTTCAGCCAGACCAATTTCCGCCGCGAAGTGGTGGCGGCGTGGTTGAACTTTTATGTTCTGGCGCAGATTTCGGACGAAGCACAGCGATTGCTCAGGGCTTACCAGAACCGTTTGCGGTCCAACCTCGCCCACAGCCTGCACCCGCTCGTGGGCAACCGGGCGGTCGAAGTCGCCGACCGCATCGCATCGCTGATCGACGGGGTCTATCTGAAACACACATTGGGGCACGATCAGCCCGCCCGCGACGCTGCGGTGCGCCAGGTGCTGGACTGCTTCGAATGCGAAACCGGGAAGGGTGCATGATGGATATCGAACGCGCGCATCACTTCAGTTCGCGGCACCGCGACAGCCTGATGAAAAGCGATAAGGCAGGGTGTTTCGATTGCCTGGCGATCTTCGATCCTTCCGAGATCACCGAATGGATCGAAGAATCCCCGTTCCGTGACCGCCCGGCGGGTTTGACCGCGCTCTGCCCGCGATGCGGCATGGATACCTTGCTGGCCGATGCCGACGTGCCGCTGACGGCGGGTTTCCTGCAGCGGATGAAGGCCCTCTGGTGTCCCGACGACGAGGACGATGACGACGACTGATCCAGCGGCGGTCGCAGTTAAGGATAGTGAAATGGAAGCTGATTTCGTGATCGTCGGCGCCGGGTCGGCCGGCTGCGCAATGGCCTATCGGCTCAGCGAGACCGGGGCCAGCGTTCTGATCATCGAATATGGCGGATCGGATGCAGGGCCGTTCATCCAGATGCCGGCGGCGTTGAGCTACCCGATGAACATGGGGATCTACGACTGGGGCTACCAGTCCGAACCCGAACCGCATCTGGGTAACCGCCGCCTTGTCTGCCCGCGCGGCAAGGTGATCGGCGGGTCGTCCAGCATCAACGGCATGGTCTATGTCCGCGGCCATGCCCGCGATTTCGACCATTGGCGCGACAGCGGCGCCGAGGGCTGGGGCTATGCCGACGTGCTGCCTTATTACAAGCGGATGGAAAACTGGCATGACGGTGGCCACGGCGGCGATCCCGCATGGCGCGGGACCGACGGGCCGCTGCATGTCACGCGGGGGCCGCGGCGCAACAGGCTCTACCATGCCTTTGCCGAGGCCGGGAAACAGGCCGGATACGAAGCCACCGATGACTATAACGGCGAGAAACAGGAAGGCTTCGGCCCGATGGAGCAGACCGTATGGCGCGGCCGGCGCTGGTCGGCGGCGAACGCATACCTGAAACCCGCGCTGGCGCGGGAAAACTGCGATCTGGTGCGCGGGCTGGCGCGCAGGGTGGTGATCGAAGACGGTCGCGCAACCGGGGTGGAAATCGAACGCGGCGGCAGAGCCGAAGTGATCCGCGCCCGCCGCGAGGTGGTGATCGCGGCCTCCTCGGTCAATTCGCCGAAGCTTCTGATGCTGTCGGGGATCGGCCCGGTCCGGCATCTGGCCGAACACGGGATCGACGTGGTGGCCGACCGCCCCGGTGTCGGCGCCAACCTGCAGGACCACCTGGAGGTCTATTTCCAGATGGCCGCCAGCCAGCCGATCACGCTTTACCGCTACTGGACCCTGTTCTGGAAGGGGCTGATCGGGGCGCAATGGCTTTTCACCAAGACGGGCCTCGGCGCGTCGAACCAGTTCGAAAGCGCCGCCTTCATCCGGTCGCGCGCGGGCGTCGAATATCCCGATATCCAGTATCATTTCCTGCCGCTCGCGGTGCGCTATGACGGCAAGGCGGCGGCGGAAGGGCACGGGTTTCAGGCCCATGTCGGCCCGATGCGCAGTGAATCGCGCGGTTCCGTCAGCCTGCGCAGCGCCGATCCGAAGGACAAGCCGGTGATCCGGTTCAATTACATGAGCGAAGAAAGCGACTGGCGCGATTTTCGCGCCTGCCTGCGGCTGACCCGGGAAATCTTCGGGCAGGACGCGTTCAAACCTTACGTGCGCCACGCGATTCAGCCATCCGATGAGCTGCAAAGCGATGACGAACTTGACGGGTTCATTCGCGAACATGCCGAAAGCGCCTATCACCCCTGCGGCACCTGCCGGATGGGACGGGCCGACGATCCGTTCGCCGTGGTCGACCCGCAGGCACGGGTGATCGGGGTGGATGGGCTGCGGGTGGCCGACAGTTCGATCTTCCCGCGCATCACCAACGGCAACCTGAACGCGCCGTCGATCATGGTGGGCGAAAAGGTCAGCGATCACCTGCTGGGACGGGGGATGCTGAGCCCCGAGAACGCGCAGCCTTGGCTGCATCCCGATTGGCAGAGCGAACAGCGTTGATCCTCTTGCCCGCCGGATAATCGCCCGCGTCGCGACGAAACAATTGTCGCCGCCCCCACGTCGCTCTAGGGTTCCTCGCAAAGAGGGAGGCCCAAATGCGATATCCGGAAAACCTGAATGCCTGGCATGCCCAGATCACCGAGGACATCATCGACCCCGCGCGCGAAATCACCGATCCGCATCACCATCTCTGGGGCGGGCGGCTGGGCAGCCGCTACGAACTGGAAGACCTCTGGGAAGATACCGGGGCAGGGCACAACGTCACCCGCACGGTGTTCATCGAATGCGGTTCAAAGTACAACCGCGATGCGCCGGAACCGTTCGATCCGGTCAAGGAAACCGAATATGTCGCCGCCATCGCGGCCGAGGCCGCAAAGCAGCCCGAAAAGGCGCAGATCGCGGCGATCGTCGCCCATGCCGACCTGCGGCTGGACGAAGCCACGCTAGGTGCCGTTCTCGACGCGCATGGCGAAGCCTCGCCGCTGTTCCGTGGCATCCGTCATGCAGGTGCCTGGGACGAGGAACGTGACAAGTTCATGTTCAAGGGCCAGACGGTGCCGCACCTCTATCTCGATCCTGATTTCCAGCGCGGCGTGCGCCTGCTGGGCGCGCGCGGGCTGACCTATGACACTTGGCATTTCCACCCGCAGAATGGCGAATTCCTTGAACTGGCCAAGGCCTGCCCCGACACCACGATCGTGCTGGATCATTTCGGCACGCCGATCGGCACCGAACGGTTCGCCGGCACCCGCGAGGACCGGTTCGGGCAATGGAAGGATGAAATGGCGGCGATCGCCGAATGCCCCAACGTGGTGGCCAAGCTGGGCGGTCTGGCGATGCCGGTGAACGGTTTCGGATGGTTCGGGCGCGACCTGCCGCCTTCGTCCGATGAACTGGTCGAGGCGCAGGCGCATTATTACCACCACATGATCGATGTCTTCGGTCCCGACCGCGCCATGTTCGAAAGCAATTTCCCGGTCGACAAGCTGTCGGTGGGATACGTCGTTTACTGGAACGCGATGAAGAAAATCGCGGCCGGGTATGACGAGGCGGCGCAGCAGGCGATGTTCTCGGGTACGGCGAACCGGGTTTACCGGATCTGACGGCGAAATAGTTCAACAATTATCTCGCGTTTGATCCGTGTCAAAGTTGCCGCCAACGGCAACGGCTACGGTCTGCTGCGACATGAATAAAGGAGACCGCGCGATGTCGAATACCCCCCATGAGCTGCATGATGAATTCCCTGAATTCGTTGAGAAAATCCACGATCTGAAGGTGAATGACGCTCATTTCGCCAGGCTGGCCGAGGAATATCACGAACTGAATCGCCGGGTGCACCGGGCCGAAACCAATGTTGAGCCGCTCGAAGAGCTGGCCGAAGTCGACGTGCGCAAGCGCCGTGGTGCCCTGAAGGACGAAATCTATGCCCTTCTGAAGTGAGAAGCGTTAGCTTTTTCGACGGTGAAAAAGACAGGGCGGCAGGCATTCTGCCGCCCTTTTTGTTTGCCGATACGGGCGGTGTTCTCTCAATCCACCCTGTAGGGCAGCAGATCGCGTTCGTTTGCGTCGATGGTCAGCCGCCGTTCAAGCGGCGGGACCGACCGCTGATGGCAGCGGGTGCGCTCGCAGATGCGGCAGGAAATGCCGATCGGCTCATAGGCCAGCGGGTTGTTTAGGTCCAGGTCGTCGGCATAGACCAGGTCGGCGGCATGGCGCACCTCGCAGCCGAGCGCGATCGCGAAGCGGCGCACCGGCGCGCCGAAGGACCCGCCCGATTTCGACACGTCCCGCGCCAGGCTGATGTAACGCACCCCGTCGGGCGTTTCGGCCAGCTGGCGCAGGAACCGCCCCGGGCTCTCGAAAGCCCTGTGCACGTTCCACAGCGGGCAGGCGCCGCCGAACCGGGCGAATTGCAGCCGCGTGGCCGAATGGCGCTTGGTGATGGTCCCGGCCTGATCGACGCGGACAAAGAAGAACGGAATGCCCTTGGCGCCCGGGCGTTGCAGTGTCGACAGGCGATGCGCCACCTGTTCGATCGAGGCGCCGAACCGGTGCGACAGCAGCTCAAGGTCATGCCGTGTGTCCTGTGCTGCCGACAGGAAGGCGCCATAGGGCATCAGGGCGGCGCCCGCGAAGTAATTGGCCAGTCCGATCTTGGCGATCGAACGGGCTTCCTCAGACTGGAAGCGCGCGAAATCCAGTGTCGCCTCCAGCAGCTTGTCTTGGCTCATCAGGGCGATCTGAAGAAGCAGTTGAAAGGTCTGGGTTTCCGGCGCCACCCGCGATGACAGAACCAGCGTGCGGCTTTCCGGATCGAAACTGCGCAGCTTTGCCTTGTCGCTGAAATTGATCGTCAGCCCCGCCGATTTTAGCGTCTTCAGCGCGTGCAGGCGGATGCCCCCCGCCCCGACCTGATCGGCGAAATGTTCCGCCGCGCGGTCGACGGCGTCGATGTAGTTGTCACAGTAATGGAAGAAATCGCGCACCTCTTCCCACGGGCTGGGCTGGGTGCGGCTGTCTTCGCGGCCAAGCGCTTCGTCCAATGATGCCAGCCGTTCATGGGTTTGGCGATAGGCGCGGTGCAGGTCCAGAAAGGCGCGCGCCAGCGCCGGCGCGTTCGACGCGGTCAGCCGCAGATCGGCTAAGGGGGGCATATTGTCGGCAAAGACCGGGTCGGCGATCGCTTCGCGCATGTCGCTGACCAACCGTTCGCTGTCACCGGTCGACAGCTCGGTCACGTCGAAGCCGAATTCCTGCGCCAGCGCCAGCACGACCGTGGTCGAAACCGGCCGGTTGTTGTTTTCCATCTGGTTCAGATAGGGCAGTGACACGCCCAGCTTGGTGGCGAATTCCTTCTGCGTTAGGGCCAGCCGCAGCCGGGTTTCGCGCAGCTTTGCGCCAGCATAGAGTTTTTGTGTGGCCATGGTGCGGATCGGTCAGGTTTACAAATTTGCGATATCAGCAGCGTAGTTTTGCAAACCTTTCGCCGCAAGGGGTCAGATATTGGTGACCCGTTCACGCCGGATGATGAAGCTGATGCACAGGATGGATGCCATCGAGGTCGAGGCCATCAGCCCGATCAGCGGGATCTCGGTCGACCCGGGCACCAGCATCGCGCCGGCCAGTGCCGACAGCGCCGCGCCACCGCCGATCATAATCGTACCGCCCAGCCCCGAGGCGGTGCCGGCCAGGTGCGACCTGACCGACAGCATCCCCGAAGACGCGTTGGGAATGGTCATGCCGTTGCCGATGCCGACGAACACCATCGAGCCGTAGAACAGGAGCGGGTGATGCAGCCCGGTCAGGCTGAGAAGCAGCGCCAGGACAAGCCCGCTCGAGGTGACCATCGTGCCGCGCTGGATCATGCGGTTCACCCCGATGTGGGCGGAAAAACGCCCCGAGATGAAGTTGCCAAGGAAATAGCCCAGGCCCGGCATCGCGAAATACAGCCCGACCTTTTCGGGCGGCAGGTGGAACACCTCGGTGCCCACGAAGGGGCCGCCGCCGAGATAGGCGAAGAAGGCCCCGGCATTCAGCGCCGCGGCCAGGCAATATCCCCAGAATCGCGGCGAGGTCAGTAGTTCGGGATATTCCCGGAATTGCTGGGTGATCGACCGGTCGCTTTTCTGCGCGGTCTCGCCAAGGTCGAACCAGGCCAGTGTAAACAGCGCGGTGCCGCAGATCAGAAGCAGGACGAAGGACGCTTTCCAGCTGAACAGCGTTTCAAGATATCCGCCCAGGGCCGGGCCGACCATCGGTACAAGTGACATGCCCATGGTGACATATCCCATCACCGAGGCGGCCTTTTCCTGCGGGAACATATCGCGCACCACCGCGCGCGACAGCACGATCGCAACCGCGATGACCGCCTGCAGCATCCGGAACACCAGGAACATCGTGCCGCTGGTCGACAGCAGGCAGCCCAAGGTGGCGAGGCAAAACAGGGCGGTTCCCCACAGGATCACCGGCCGACGCCCGTATTTGTCTGAAATCGGGCCGACAAATATCTGCAACACCCCGTTGACCGCCAGGTAGAGGGCAACTGACAGCTGCATGAATGCATATTCAACGCCGAAATAGTCGGCCATGCCCGGCAGCGAGGGCAAAAAGATGTTCATAGCCAGTGCGGACATCCCGGCCAGCAAAATCAACGTTGAAATGTGGGGCGCAGTGGTCCGGTCGAGAAACCGGATGCGCGATATGCTCTTCATGGCTGAAAGCTATGGGGCGAGAACATCCAGAGTCCAGCGAGGGGAATTTGTTGACGTGGCGTAAATTTGCTGTTTTGCAATTATCATCTCGGCGGCTGTCAAGTATTTGCAAATTTGCGGAATTCTTCTTTGAGCCGGGCCTTTCACGGCCTATACCCGAGATCAAATCAGAAGGGGTTTGCCATGAAAGATATTCTCCAGGAATTGGAAGATCGCCGCGCAGCCGCCCGTATGGGGGGCGGCCAGCGCCGTATCGACAGCCAGCATAAGAAGGGCAAGCTGACCGCGCGCGAACGGATCGAACTGCTTCTGGACGAAGACAGTTTCGAAGAATTCGATATGTTCAAAGCCCATCGCTGCACCGATTTCGGTATGGAAAAGGAAAAGCCCGCGGGCGATGGCGTGATCACCGGATGGGGTACGATCAACGGCCGCATGGTTTACGTGTTCAGCCAGGATTTCACCGTTTTCGGTGGCTCTCTGTCGGAAACCCATGCTGAAAAAATATGCAAGATCATGGATATGGCGGTGCAGAACGGTGCGCCGGTCATCGGCTTGAACGATTCGGGTGGCGCCCGGATCCAGGAAGGCGTGGCCTCGCTTGCCGGTTACGCCGAGGTGTTCCAGCGCAACATCATGGCCTCGGGCGTGGTGCCGCAGATTTCCGTCATCATGGGGCCCTGCGCCGGTGGCGCGGTCTATAGCCCGGCAATGACCGATTTCATCTTCATGGTGAAGGACAGTTCCTACATGTTCGTCACCGGCCCCGACGTGGTGAAAACGGTGACCAACGAACATGTCACCGCCGAGGAACTGGGCGGCGCCTCCACCCATACCAAGAAATCCTCGGTCGCCGACGGCGCGTTCGAAAACGATGTCGAGGCGCTGGCCGAAGTGCGCCGGCTGGTCGATTTCCTGCCGCTGAACAACCGCGAAAAGCCGCCGGTGCGCCCGTTTTTCGACGAACCCGGCCGGGTCGAGGAAAGCCTCGACACGCTGATCCCGGAAAACCCCAACACGCCCTATGACATGAAGGAACTGATCCTGAAGGTCGCGGACGAGGGCGATTTCTACGAAATTCAGGAAGATTTCGCCAAGAACATCATCACCGGGTTCATCCGCCTGGAAGGTCAGACCGTGGGCGTGGTGGCGAACCAGCCGATGGTTCTGGCCGGGTGCCTTGATATCGACAGTTCGCGCAAGGCGGCCCGCTTCGTGCGCTTCTGCGATGCGTTCGAGATCCCGATCCTGACGCTGGTCGACGTGCCGGGCTTCCTGCCCGGAACCTCCCAGGAATATGGCGGTGTCATCAAGCACGGGGCGAAGCTTCTGTTTGCCTATGGCGAAGCGACGGTGCCCAAGGTCACGGTGATCACCCGCAAGGCCTATGGCGGCGCCTATGACGTGATGGCGTCGAAGCACCTGCGCGGCGATTTCAACTATGCCTGGCCGACCGCCGAAATCGCGGTGATGGGCGCCAAGGGCGCGACCGAGATCATCCATCGTGCCGACTTGGGCGATGCCGATAAGATCGCGGCGCATACCAAGGATTACGAAGACCGCTTCGCCAATCCCTTCGTCGCCGCCGAACGCGGGTTCATCGATGAGGTGATCCAGCCGCGGTCCACCCGTCGCCGCGTGTCCCGGGCCTTTGCGTCGCTTCGCAACAAGAAGCAGACCAACCCTTGGAAGAAGCACGACAATATTCCTCTTTAAGGTCGCGCTGCGAAAGGCTGCCGAATGACCCGCCGCAACTGGCATATCCTGCGTGAAGACGGTGCGCTGATCCTGGCGCGCCGCCTGCCTGCACGTTTCGACCTGAGCGTCGAAGCGGCCTTCCCGCGCGCCGGGCGGTTGCGGCTGGCGCGACAAATCCGGCAGGACATCTGGCGGGCATTGCAGGATGTGCGCGGCTTTGCCCCGGTGGTCCGCGTCGAAGCGGCGGGCGAGGGGCTGCGCGTGCGCGCGGGCGGTCAGGTCGACGGGGTCTTTCCCCGGCAACAGGCCACTGAGACCCTGTCGGCGCTGCTGAGCGATCCCGCGCATCGCGCTCGCTGGGTGGCTTATGCGGGCGGGGCGCGCCATGTTTGATCGGATCATGAATATCGCCGCGTGCGGGGGCGCCCTGATCGGGGCCGGCGCGGCCATGGCGGCCGGGCAAGAGGAGGCCCTGGCCGCCGTGCCCTCCGGGCTGCAGCTGTCGGTGGCCGACCAGTTTCTGGAAAAACAGCCCGACGGCACCACCTGGGCGCGGTTCCGCTTCGTGGCGCCGGAAATCGGCGACGGTGTCGGCGTCGGCCGGGTCGGGGACGATTTCCTCCACCTCTGTGACAAATACGCCTTGCCACGGCTGGAAAACCTGGGGCTGGACGTGTCGCAGGTGGTGATCTCGATGTCGTCCAAAGACGTGGAATTCGGCGCGACTGCCCCCGATATCGTGCAGTTCTTCGATGCTTTCAGCGTCGAAACGGGCCGCTGCATCTGGGAGGCTTTCTGATGTATCCACAATATGTTGCGGGCTGTTCAGTGTGCCATCCCTCTTTTGAGGCTTTGCCGCCACAGAGGCCGTGCTTCGGTGCCGTCATGTATCGTTCGGGGCCGCTTTCGGCTATGTTTCTTCCGGGCAATCCCGCGATTGCCCTTCCCTTGAGGTGGGGGCAGGCAGGGCGCGTGCGCGCTGACCTGCCAAGCAGAAGAAACAGGAGAAACAGATGGCAAACATCATCAAATCCGTCATCGGCCTCGGCCTTCTGGCCGTGCTGTCGGCCTGCGCACAGCCGGCCGAAGACGACTATATCGTGGTCGAACCCGAACCGATCTCGGTCGAACCGGTCTATACCGGCAAATACAAGTAACCGGGGCGTCAGCCTTGTGAAGCGGGGACAGGCCGGAAGGCCTGTTCCGGTCTGCCCGCGCTCCCGCAGCAAAGGGGGCGAACCATGCTGAAACATCGCGGGTTCCCGGGCCGGATGCCCGGCACCGATTTCCAATTCACCATCCGCCGTGCCAACCCCAAGGGGGTGACGCCGCTGGCGCGTCGCGAACGTTATCGCGACCGCAAGGCAGTGGACCGGCGCGTCGACGCGACCTTCATGAAGGCGCTGTGGGAAAATTTCGGCGATCAACCCTTTGAACGCGGCAACCTGGATGCCGGGCGGCTGTCGTGGCTGTTCGGGCGCGAGGTGATCGCGGCCGAAGACCCGTTCGATCCCGAAAGCTACGAGGCGCTGCTGGTGATCGACGAGGCGGTGGCACGGGCGTCTTTCCCCGAGGCATTCGAGGACTGATCGGCATGAATCAGCACATCCCTGTCCCATATAAGCGGGACGCGGCCCAAATCACCCGGTCCCGGACCGGCCGCTTGGATATGCTGCGTGCCTGCGCCAGCCTTGAAACAGTAGTGGCAGCCCGTGATGACTGGGCTGGGACTGAGGTTCTTAACCGTTACCCTTCCCCTTCTGGGCGGACCGGCCGGCACCTTGGCCGTCCGCCCTTTTTTCGGGGCTGGCAGATCACCGAAAGAGCAGTGAACAGGCAAGGATTTGCGCAAAGCGCGGCCTGCGTCGCGGATGGCTTGGAATGGTGTCGCGTCTTGGCCAAATTGCCAATGCCTACAGCAGTGAACACAGAAAGCAGAACATCATGCGATCAAGAAACTGGATCCTTGCCCTTGCCGCCTGCAGCGCCCTGGCGGCCTGCGGCGATACTTTCGAAGAACAAGCGCTCCTCGGGGCGGGTACGGGGGCCGCGGGCGCCGCGGTCACCGATGGCAATCTTTTCACCGGCGCGCTTGTCGGCGCAGCCGCAAATGTCGCCTATTGCCGGCAATACCCGTCGCGCTGCAACTGAGCGTGCCACCCCGGCCTTCGCGCCGCTAGAAATTGGAAACCCCGTCGTGGCGTCGCGCCGCGATGGGTTTTTTGTTGCCGTTGCCCCGGGGCCCGTCCCCGGTGGCCAAGAACCGGAAGGGACCAGACATGTTCAATAAGATCCTGATTGCGAACCGGGGCGAAATCGCCTGCCGGGTCATCAAGACCGCCCGCAAGATGGGCATCCAGACGGTGGCGATCTATTCGGATGCCGACAAGCAGGCGCTGCATGTCCAGATGGCAGACGAAGCGGTGCATATCGGCCCGCCGCCCGCCAACCAGTCCTATATCGTCATCGACAAGGTGATGGAGGCGATCCGCGCAACCGGCGCGCAGGCGGTGCATCCCGGTTACGGTTTCCTGTCGGAAAATTCGAAGTTCGCCGAGGCGCTGGACGCCGAGGGGGTGGCCTTTGTCGGCCCGCCCGTCGGCGCGATCGAGGCGATGGGCGACAAGATCACCTCGAAGAAGATCGCCCAGGACGCGCAGGTCTCCACCGTGCCCGGCTACATGGGCCTGATTGCCGATGCCGACGAGGCGGTGAAGATTTCCAACGAGATCGGCTACCCGGTGATGATCAAGGCCTC
>JAWVXM010000013.1:0-22643 GCA_033723255.1 Thalassovita sp. | reverse complement strand
TGGCCCGCTCCGGGTCCTGTCGCGGTTCAGGAACAGACGTGCGGAGATCGGTGCGCCGGCGATCACCAGCATGATCCGTGTCAGGTGATGCACGATGACATAGCCAAGATCCGCACCGGCGACGATCGCCAGTACCGTCATTTCCGCCTGTCCCCCGGGCGAAAAGGCCAAGAAGGCATTTACCGGGGCGGCGAGGTTCAGAATGGAAATGATTTCGGTAAAAAGCGCCGCAAGCGCCGCCAGAACCAGCACGAACAGAACCCCGGACAGCACGAAGCGGCGGACTTCGGTCAGGGTTATCCCGACATAGCGCACGCCGATGCCCAGGCCGATCATGAACTGGGCGAACAGAATCGACTCGGCCGGCGGGCGGTAATGAATCAGCCCGCTCAGGCTGAGGATCATCGTGACGATCAGCGGGCCAAGGATCGAGGCGCCGAACAGCCCGATGCGCTCGCCGCCTTTCCAGCCCAGAAGGGCTGCGAAAATCATCAGTGCCAGTTCATCAAGCGGCAGCTCTGTCACCGGGGCGCCAATGGGATTGGACAGCCCCGATCCGAATCCGAATGTCACGATCAGGGGGGCGACGGTGACGACGATCAGGACCCGGGTGCTGTGGATGAGCGCGAGCGCACGCACGTCCCCGCCGGCTTCCTTTCCGAAGATCACCATGTCCTGCAGACCGCCGGGCATCGCGGCGTACCAGGCCGTCACCCTGTCGAAGCCGCAGATCCGGTGGAAGAACGGAACCCCAAGCATTCCGATCACCACGATATAGATCGGGATAAAGGCAATCGAAGCGGTCATGGAAGGAAGCATCTCGGCAACTTCCGGCGTGACCGAGGCGCCGACGGCGACCCCGAGAATGGTTCGTGCGCCGACAGAGACCTGCCCGAAATCTTCCAGCGGGCGGCGGAGCAAGGCTGCTGCAAGGCAGCCGAACAACGGTCCGAACAGGAAAGGCAGCGGCAGCCCAAGCGCGAAAAAGCAGGCGGTTCCCGCCGATGCGATCAGGAGCGTTTCGATACGCCGCGATAACGCGGAACGTGCGGGTTCGGAGGACTCGGTCATGACCTGTCTATAGCCAGATTGCATCCAGTTGTATACTCGTGTATCCAAAATTCGAAATCAATGGGTGAAACACCATGTCGAGCAAAGATCGTCCCCAGGGACAGGACGCTTATCTTAGGATCGTGGATGAAATCCGGGCCGGTCTTCTGCACCCCGGTGACCGGGTGACGGAAACCGAGCTGGCCCAGCGTTTCGGGATCAGCCGCACCCCAATCCGAGAGGCCATTCGTCAACTGGAAAGCGATGGCCTGGTGGTCCACACGCCGCGTGTCGGCGCGACCATCCGCACGCTGGATCACGCCGAGGTCAGCGAACTCTACGACATGCGCACGGTGCTGGAAGGGGCCGCCGCCCGGTTCGCCGCCCGCGCTGCTTCCGAAGTCGAATTGCACAATCTAGAAACGATCCATCTGGAAATGCTGGGCACCAGCGATGCGGCCGAGCTTTCTGAACTGAACCGGCAATTCCATCTGGCCCTGCTTGATGCGGCGCGGAACCGGTTCCTTGTGAAAGCTGTCGCTGCGATCAACACGACCCTGTTGATCCTTGGGCCGACGACGCTGGAAGAAAACGACCGGGCCGCGCATGCCAACGAGGAACATGCCGCGATCCTGAAGGCATTGCAGGCGCGTGATGAACAGGCCGCCGAGGCGGCGATGGTTACCCATATCGCCGCGGCACACAGGGCGCGTCTGCGCCAGTTCAGAACAACCGCACATGTTGTCGGGGGAAATTATGACATCTGAAATAACCGGAAAGACATGGGACCTGATCGTTGTCGGCGGGGGCAATGCGGCCCTTTGCGCGGCGATCGAAGCGGCCGAGGCGGGGCGCAGTGTGTTGTTGCTGGAAGGGGCGCCCAAGCCCTATCGCGGCGGCAATTCGCGCCATACCCGGAATTTCCGCTGCATGCATTCCAAGCCGCTTTCGGTACTCACGGATGCCTATGGCGAAGACGAATATTTCGATGACCTTCTGCGCGTGACGAAGGGGCAGACCGATGAGGACCTGGCAAGGTTCGCAATCCGCAATTCGGAAAGCTGCCTGCCCTGGATGGAAGAACATGGTGTGCGCTTCCAGTCGTCCCTGTCAGGTACGCTTTCGCTCGACCGGACCAACGCGTTCTTCCTTGGCGGTGGCAAGGCGCTTGTGAACGCCTATTACAACACGGCCCGGGATTTGGGGGTCACGGTTCTCTACGAGGCGTCCGTCAGCCATGTTCATGTCGAAGACGGCGTGTTCACCGGCGTCGATGTTTCGCTGGGCGACAATACCGAAACCGTCCGTGGCAAGGCGGCGGTTCTGGCCTCCGGCGGGTTCCAGAGCGATATCGACTGGCTGGCCCGGGCCTGGGGACCGGCGGCGCGGAATTTCCTGATCCGCGGCACCCCGTATAACCGGGGGGTGGTTCTGAAGGACATGCTGGATCAGGGCGCCGAAAGCGTCGGTGATCCGACCCAGTGTCACGCCGTCGCCATCGATGGTCGCGCGCCGAAATACGATGGCGGCATCGTCACGCGGCTGGATTGCGTGCCGTTTTCCGTCGTGGTGAACAAGGACGGCGAAAGGTTCTACGATGAAGGTGAAGACGTCTGGCCCAAGCGTTATGCCATCTGGGGGCGGCTTGTGGCCGGACAACCGGATCAGGTGGCCTATTCCATCATCGATGCCAAAAGCATCGACCTGTTCATGCCTTCCGTGTTCCCCCCGGTGACGGCCGACACGATCGAAGAACTTGCCGAAAAGCTGGGGCTTCCGGCCGAGAAACTGGCCGGCACCATCAAGGGCTTCAACGACGCCTGTGGCGATGGCGATTTCCACCCGACCGAACTTGACGGGCTGGCCACGCAAGGCCTGACCCCGGCCAAGACGAACTGGGCACGGCCGATTTCGCAACCGCCTTTCTATGCCTATTCGCTGCGCCCGGGTGTGACCTTCACCTATCTGGGGTTGAAGGTGGACAAGACAGCGCGGGTGCAGACCCCCGAAGGCGCAATCCCGAACCTTTTTGCCGCCGGCGAGATCATGGCCGGATCGATCCTCGGGCAGGGCTATCTGGCCGGATTTGGAATGACAATTGGCACCGTCTTCGGACGTGTCGCAGGACAGGAGGCCGCCGCCCATGTCGCTTGATTTGACCCCGAAACAAACCGAAGCTGCACGGCAGTTCGAAATCTGCAATGCCTGCCGCTATTGCGAAGGGTACTGCTCGGTTTTCCCGACGATGTTCCAGGGCCGGGTTTTCGGCGAGTCCGACATCACGCAGCTCGCCAATCTGTGCCATAACTGCCGCGGCTGCTACTATGCCTGCCAGTATACCGAACCGCATGAGTTCGCGCTGAACCTGCCTGCCGCCCTGGCGGAGGTGCGCAGCGAAAGCTGGGAACGCTTTGCTTGGCCGTCACGCCCGGCAGCCCTGTTCCAGCGCCACGGATTGGCGCTGGCCCTTGGCCCGATCCTCGGCATCGCGCTTCTTTTCTGGCTGGTCGCGCGCCTGCCGGGCGGAGGGGAGGGCTTCTATAGCTATCTTGCGCATACCGCGATGGTGGCGATCTTCATGCCGGTCTTTGTGCTGCCGCTTGTGACGCTGGCTGTTTCGCTGCGCCGCTATTGGCGTTCCGTAAACGGTGCCCCGATACGCCCGTCCGACCTGCTGTCGGGGATCCGCGATGCCGCGAAGATGAAAAATCTCGATGGCGGGCAGGGGCAGGGGTGCAATTTCGAACAAGAAGACCGCTTTTCCAATGCCCGTCGTCATGCGCATCAGGCGGTATTGTGGGGCTTCCTGCTATGTTTCGGCTCCACCGCAAGCGGAACCGTGATGCATTACCTGTTCGACATACAGGCCCCTTACGGGCCGTTCAGCCTGCCCAAGCTTCTTGGCGTGCCTGGCGGTGTGCTTCTGGTCGTCGGCACAACCGGTCTTGCCTGGCTCAAGACCAGGGCCGCCCGAAACCTTGGGGATGCGTCCGCCTGGGGCGGCGAGATGGCCTTCATTCTGACGCTCGGCCTGGCGGGGCTCAGCGGTCTGGCGCTCTACTGGGCTGCGGGCACCGCGCTTGTTTCCGCATTGCTGGCGCTGCACCTCGGCACGGTGCTGACCTTCTTCCTGACCATGCCGTATTCAAAGATGGCGCACGGCTTCTATCGCATGGCCGCGCTTATCCGGAATGCCCAGGTCAAGCGCGGCGCATAAGCGCCAGTAGCTCCTGCGCGATTTGCCGATAGTCGGTGTCTTCTCCCTCCGGGGGGACGTTGGCACCGCTTTCGGCGATCCGGCGCTGCCAGTCGGCGGTTTCCGAGGCCATCCCGTTGGGAAGACCCAGATCCGCAAGGGTCCGCGTGACTTCGTCCATTTCCGCGGCCCGCCGCAGGCCGTGGCGCAGGCTGCGTTCGAAATTGTACCCGGCGCGCGCGGCCACATCGAGTCCCCATTGCCCCTTGGCAAGGGACGGGATCACTTCGTCCTCGACGCCTGCGGCCACCGCGGCAAGGGCGCATTCGGCGGTCAGCGCCTCCATGCCCTTGACCATGACAGAGCGGATCATCTTGATCGACGACGCCCTGCCGACAGCATCGCCGACCACTCTCACGTTCATGGGAAGGTCCGAGAGCTCGGGGGCAATGGTTTCCGCATGGGGCCCCGACAACAGGCAGGGCACCATGTTCAACCCGGGATGCACCGGGGCCATGACCGCGACATCCACGTACCGCCCACCGGCAGCGTTGATCATCTCCGACGCGGCCTGCTTGGAAGACGGGGCGCAGGAATTCAGATCGCACCAATAGGCGCCGGTGCGGATGTGGCGGGCACCGGTTTCCGCCGCGCTGAGAGCCTGATCGGCGGTGACCGTGCAGAAAACGATATCCGCATCGCCGATCGCGTCGGCGGAGCAGGCGCAGCAGGTGATTCCAAGCCCCGCGGCCCGGTTTTCGATTTCCGGGGCCGTGCCGGGATCGTCGCTTTTGATGTCATAGGCCGAGATGCGCGGCGGCAGGTCGTCGCCGAGGCCGGAAATGATGGCGCTCGCCGCTTCGCCCAAACCGATGAAGGCAATCTTGTTCGGCATTGTCATGACCTCATATAGCCTGCTGTTCGCTTTGCCGACTGCCCAACGACATGCGAGAGGCTGCGCATCAGCGCATTCGTGGCAGATGGATTGCAGTCATGACTAGGGCATCGTGCCCCGTGGGTCCATCGGGGGCGATCATCATTCGTGCGATTGGCGGCCGCCTTGGGGTTTTTACAGGCATTTCCGGCATCGCGACTGCTCATGTTCCAGAATATAATCGGCATCGATCCCCTCGGCCTATATACTCGCCGCTTCGAGGGATTTTGCGATTGCTGCCGAGGATAGCGGTTTGGAAAGAAAATCATCCATCCCGGCTTCGCGGCAATCCAGAACGTCTTGCTCCATGACGCTGGCGGTGAGCGCGACAACGAATGTCCCGGCGCGTTCCGATGGCAGCTTGCGAATGCGACGGGTGGCTTCCAGCCCGTCCATGTCGGGCATGTGCACATCCATGAACACAACGTCGAAGTCGGTGGTCGCGACCTTGTCGAACGCGTCGCGGCCATTCTCGACGGCTATGACATTGTGCCCCATCTTCTCAAGCATAAGTGTGGTGACGGAGCGATTGATCTCATTGTCGTCGGCGATCAGGATGTCGAGCGGCCTGCATGTCTCATGCTGCGCTGGCGCCGGACTGCATTCCGGGCGCGCCGCATCGATTGGCGGTTCCGCCACGGCGTCGTCGGTTTTTTCCAACGGAAGCGAGAACCAGAAAGTGCTGCCATCACCAAGCTTGCTGTTCAGGCCAATGTCGCCACCCAGGGCGAAGACGAGGTTCTTGGCAATGGACAGCCCCAGGCCACTGCCGCCAAAGCGCCGTGTCAGCCCGCCCTCGGCTTGTTCGAAGCGCTCGAACACGCGGTTTTGATCGGTCTCCGCGATGCCGATGCCGGTATCTTCGACTTCGAACAGGAAACGTGTATGCCCCTGTCCTTCCGCAAGGGAACGGCATCTGATTGTGACCGTGCCGCTACGGGTGAACTTGATCGCATTCCCGACAAGGTTCACGAGGATCTGCTTGATCCGTTCTCCGTCGCCAGCATAGCGACCTGCGACCGATACATCGATGTCGCTGACGAGCTCCAGCCCCTTGCTTTTCGCCGACGCCTGCAGCATCGTCGCGACTTCGGTGACCAGGTCGGCAATGTCGAAAGGCTTTTTCCGCGGTTCCAGCCGACCTTCTTCGAGCTTTGTCAGGTCCAGGATGTCGTCGACGATGTGCAGAAGCGATTTGCTGGCTTTCTGAATCGTTTCCACATCCTTACGCTGTCCTGTGTCAAGGTCCGAAGCCATGAGCATTTCGGCGACGGGGACGATCCCGTTCAGCGGCGTCCGCAATTCGTGGCTCATGGTTGCCAGGAACTGGGATTTGACCTTGAGCGCATTTTCCGCCTCGCGGCGTGCCGCTTCAAGCGAGGATACATTCTCGATGATATGGGACCGCATGGCGCTGAAGCTTTTTGTCAGGCGTCCGACTTCATCCTGCCCCGGTCTTGGGAGTTCTGCCTCGTAGTTGCCGGATCCCAACTGGTCCGCCGCGTCCGCCAATTTCACCAGCCGCCGGGTGATAAGGCGGTCCACGAACAGACCGAGCGTGGCGCCTGAAATCAGGACGACGACAATGGTAAACACACCAAGGCGCCTGAGTTCATCATGCAGCTGCGCGATTTGCGCGCTCAGGTCGGCGTGAACCTCAAGGCGGCCCCAAAGATCGCCCCGTAACACGATGTCATGAGACAGGGAAATCACGTTTGCACCGGTTTCAGGCTCCACCCTGCTCATCGGATAGAGCTGTCTCTGGTCCGCCCGGGTCAGAACGATGCTGTACCAGTCGCTGTGCCTTTGCCCGATGCTGTTCAGGTTTTCATAGATCGCGGCACTCTGGTTGCTCAGGATGAATGGCGTGAGACCATCAGCGATCACTTCTGCTTGTCGGTGAATTTCCCGGGTTTCCGCCTGAATCAGGATTTTCGTGACACGTGGGACCCAGATGAATTGGAACAAAGATGCACATACGAACGCGACGATAAACATCGCAGTCCAGAGGCGTTTTCTTATCGACCAGTTCACTACTCTTGAACCCAAAAAATTCGTTCTGAATCGTCTTATTCTATCCCGGTTTCGATATGGTATTCATCAAGTTTCAACTCTCTCAGCTCCTGATAGTCTGAAATTTCCGCCTTCACCGCCCGGCCTATCGGCACCCGCGCCAGAAGCGCCTGGCCATCCGGGGTTGCCGCCATATCGAGAAAGGCTTGCTGGACACGTTCGGCGATTTCTTTCGGGACGCGGGGATGAACGACAAGCGGATGTGGCGGCAGGTGCGTGGTTTCGTAGATGATCCGCAAGTGATCCCTGATCTGCGGATCAAGTGAATTGAACGTCCCCATGACACCACCGCCCGCGTCTGCCTCACCCAGCACGACATTGAGATAGGCGGAAGCATGGGTGTTCACGAAGTCGGGTTCGAAATCCAAATGGAAACGCCTGTCCAGATCGGCCCGCATCAACAGCGACGCCCCGAGCGCATTGGGGGAAGGAAAGGCGATTTTCTTTCCCGACAGGTCCTGGACGGATTGATAGGGGGAATCCTTTCGAACGACCAGCACGCCGAAAAGCTTCCTTTCCCCGTGCCGGATCAGGGGCTGGTAGTGCTGCTGCTCAAAAGCGACCAGGGAATGATACGGATTCATATAGGCAAAATCGAATTCCCCCCGGATAAATGCCTGTTCGAATTCGGGTATCCTGGGGGAACCGATCATATGGAGTTCGGCGCCGGTGCGGCGTTCCAGTTCTTCAAGAATGGGTGTCCATATATCGGCGAGTTTCCGTGCTTCGAATTGCGGCACCACACCGACCGAGTAGCCTTGGTCGGCGAGAACCGGCGACACGAATCCCAGCAAGGCAATCAGCCCGGTGCGCGCGGTTTTTGAAAACGGGGTTTTCAACCGTAAGAAAAAGGTCAATCGTGAACTCCTTGGCCGGCTCCTCTCCTGGCTGGCCGCCATTGCCCAGATCCAGAAGGAGAATATCCAAATGGTATATGGAAACAGCTCATCCGCAAATCATCCGAAAGTATTTTTGCATTCTATTCGTATAGGTGACGTAGGGTAAGGGTGCCGCGTTGCGCGTGTCGCTCTCTTCTTTACAGTCAGGGATTGTGGCCTTGGGGCGGGTGGCCGGTTTGACCGGATTGTGACAACGCGCGGCCTCAGTAATCCTTCTCGATGAATATTCCGATGCCGGTTTCCCCATCCGAACTGAGCCGTCCGCGCGCGGTCAGGCTGGGATTGACCTGCAGGTATAGGTTGATCTGGCTTTGTCCCGCCGTGTCGACAATGACCTCGGAATAGATATTGTCGCTGATATACTTGCCTACCCGGGCTTGGGTGGTGCCTTCCGCGCTGGTGCTCACGTCCAGATCGTCAAGCGACAGCCCCTGCCGCAGCCCACTGGTCAGCCCGGCACCGCCGCCGCCTGCCAGCGTGCGGATCGCGGCGGCCAGGCGCAGCGCCTGAAGCGGGGAAATCGCGGAAATGCCGCGGCCGAACAGGACCAGCGCCAGGATTTCATCCTGCGGCAGTTCCGGGCTGGAGCTGAAGTTCAGCCCAGGGCTGCTGACCGGGCCGTCGATGGCGATGGTCACGCTGGTTCCGTCGGCCTCGGTATCGGCGGCGAAGCGGATATAGGGATCGAGAGCCCCCTGCAGCTGGATCAATCCCTCGGTCAGGCTCAGCCGCTTGCCAAGGATGTCGATCCGCCCGCGGATCAGGTCGAACCGGCCCTGCGGGATGACGTTATCGGTCGTGCCGAGAAGCCGCAGAGAGCCCCCCAGTTCCGCGTCCAGCCCACGCCCGCGCACGAAGATCCGCGACGGCGCCTCGATTGACAGGTCAAGCGCATAGGCGGGGCCGGGGCCGCCGCCACCGCTGTCTTCGATCAGCCCGGCCCAGCTGCGGACCCGGCGCACTTCTGCCGGTTCGTTGCGATGCTTGAGACCCGGCAGATCGGCATAGCGCAATCCGGACGTGCTGGGCACCCGCAGCTCGGTTTCGCCCAATGTGATCGTCCCGCTGATCCGGGCGCCGCCGGTCAGCGGACCGGTCAGGGCAAGGCGGCCGTCCAGCGTGGTGTCGTAAAGCGTCGGGTCGGTGAGGTGCAGCGCGTTCAGGTCGGCGCTCAGATCGGCGGCAAAGCCGGGGGCAAGCGACACCGGGCCGCTGATCGTGATGCGCCCGCCGGAGGACAGGCCTGCCGAAAGGTCGATCGCGGCACTGCCGGACCCGAGGCGGATCACGCCGTCGATCGCTTCCAGTGCCAGCCTCTGGGTCGGCAGGGCCAGCCGCGCGCCCTGCGTGCGGATTTCTCCCGAAAGGGCCGACAGGGATGGCGCGCCGTCGAGGCGGAGGTTGAACCGTGCCAGCCCGTCCAACTGGCGCGGGCGCAGCGCCCGGTTGGCCAGGGCGAGCGGAACGCTGCCGCTGATATCCAGGGCGGCGGTGCTGATGTCCTGCGCGATGCTGCCTTCGGCGTTCAGAGTTGCCCCGCCCGGGCCGGCGGCAACCGCTTCGACCTGCCAGCTGCTACCGGTCAGGGTAGCGCTGAGTTCGGCCAGCGCCGTGCCGCCGATCCCCTCGACGACCCGGGCCAGGTCGGTGATCTTCGCGCGCAGCGCGATTGAACCCGCCCCGGTGCGTATCCGTGCAGACCCGGTGATCTGGGCATGATCGGTGGCGATCTTCATGTCTTCAATCGCGCTTCCATCCGCATCGCGTCGGGCGGAAAGCGACAGCGTGCCCTGTCCCCGCAGCAATGGGTCGATCTGCGGCTGAGACAGAGCAAGGTCGCGGGTTTGCCCTTCAAGGCGCAGGTCGAAACTGCCCGCCAGCGGCCGGATGTCACCCCTGATCCCCAACTCGGCCGCCCCGCCAAGTTGTTGCCCCGCCAGCGCGGAAAAGCGTGACAGGTCCTGTGCGGCAAGATGCAGGTCGGGGGCCAAGGTGATGTTCAACCCGTCCAGAAGCCCGGAAAGCCCCAGATCACCCGCCAGCGTGTAATCGGCGCCCTCCAAGGCGATCCCGGTCAGTCGCAGCGGCGCGTTTTCGGACCAGTCGAAGCCGAGTTTTCCGGTCAGCTCCGTCCCGACGGCACGCGCCAGCGCGGGGTCGGGGAAGGCCAATCCGCGCGCTGACAATTCAATCCCGCCAGCAACCTGTCCGATGCCGGCGCTGTCGTCGCGCTGCAGGTCCCCCGCGCCGGTGATCTTCAGCGTGTCGATCTTCATCCCGGCCCGGTCGATCCCGTTGATGGATCCGCCAAGGCGCCAGCCGTCCTTGCCGTCAGCATCGTAATCGAACGAAATGTCGGCCGCGCGCAGCCGCGTCGCGGGGCCGGCCAGCGGCAGCAATACGGTATCGCCCTGACGGGGCCTGATCGCCCCGTCCAGCCGCAGCAATTCGGGCCATCCGTCGGGGGTCAGTTGCGCCTTGCCACGGAGATTGATCGCATCGCCCTGAAGCGATATTGCCTCCAGCTGCAGATCGCCCTCGGCCAGCCGGCGGCCATTGGCTTTCAGGCGGATATCCGTGCCGAAGAAAGCGCGGTAATCGGGGGCGAAAAGCGGCGCCAGGTCGCCACCCACCTCGGTCCGGAAAACAAGGTCGGTCACGGCATCCGCACTGTCGTCGCGGGCGGTCCTGGTCACGGCCAGATCGCCGCGCAGCCGATCCTGACCATCGGTGGCAAGCGTCAGGTCGGCCGTGAAATCGTCAACCGGTCCGTCGCCCGTCACGCGCAGGTCCACCGATGGCAGGCCGGGCAGGGCCAGCAGGTTGGCGACGATCCCGCCGGCGGGTTCGTGCAGGTCCAGATCAAGCGACAGCCGCCGCGTGTCATTGGCATAGCTGGCGGCAAATTCCAGCGCGCTGTCCGCCACGTCCAGCCGCCGGATCGACAATCGCGCCGATCCGGCGCCGGAAACAAGTTGCGCCGATCCGTCCAGCGACAGCGTCAGTTCCTGCCCCAGAACGGCCGGGCCCAGCGTGGCCTTGTCCACCGCGACCCGGCCCAGATGTACCGAAACCGGCAGGTCGGGCAGGGAAAACCCGGGCGCTTCCGGGGCGGGCAGGGCGGTTTCCGCAGGCAGCGGCATGCGGTCAAAGGTGATGGCGCCCGCGGCAAGTTCATTGACTTGCAGGTCGCCGCGCAACAGCGCGCCACGGTTCCAGTCCAGCGACAGGTCTTCGAGCGTGATCCAGATGCCGTCCGTATCGGCGATAGTAAGCTTGTCGATCGTGGCCTTGGAACTCAGCGCGCCTTCGAAGCCGGTGATGTCGACCGCGATACCGGGGCTCGACAGGGAATCTTCGAGAAGCGCCTCGAGATAGCCGCGTTCGTCCTCCTGCGCCGCTACGGCAAGAGGCGCGAATGACGACGGAAGCAGAAGAAGCGGGATCAGAAAGCTGCGCATCAGAAAGCCTGCCCGATCCCGATGTAAAGCTGCACGCCCGCGCCGGTATCGCCACCGACCGGCGCGGCGATGTCGAAACGGATCGGTCCAAGCGTGGTGTCATAGCGAATGCCGATGCCGGCACCGGAATGCCACGCCCCCGACCCGTCGGGAATGCTTTCGGCGCCGATATATCCGTAATCGGTGAAACCCACGATACTGATCCGATTGGTCACCTTCGCCCGCAGTTCCGCCGACAGGCCGGCAAAGCTGCGCCCGCCGATATGGCCGCCGCCCACATCCACCGACAGCGATTGATAGGGCTGGCCGCGCACGGTGCCGCCGCCGCCGGAATAGAACAGGTAGGTCGGCGCCGTTTCCGACAGCTCCGGCCCCATCACCGATCCCAGTTGCAGCCGTCCGGCCAGGACCAGCCGTCCTTGCCCGCCGAGACTGCGATAGATCCGGCTGTCGAATTTCAACTGGGCGCCCGGCGCTTCGCCATCCAGTCCGGCAAACGGGGTCAGCCGCGCATCGATGTAATGCCCCCGGGTCGCGTTCAGGATATTGTCGCGCCGATCCCATTGCAGCGACAGCGGCAGCGCGGCAAGGGTGAAGGTCCGGTCGCCGAAAACATCGCTGGTTTCGCTGTAGGACAGCGCAATTTCGACACTGCCCTGCAGGTGATCGGAAAAGATCCGCGTCGCACCGATCCCTGCGGTCACCGCGTCGGTGGCAAAATCCCGTTCATCGAGGCTAAGAAGATCGAGATGGGCAAAGCCCTTGGTGTCGGGCCCGAAGGTGGCGGGTTGTTCGATCCGGACGCCAAGGTCGTAATCGACGCCGCCGCTTTCGCCTTCGATCCCTTTGACTTCACCTTCGATCCGCAACCGCTCGGCCCCGCCGAGAAGGTTGCGGTGCATCCAGAAGCCGGACAGGGTGAGCCCTTCGAAATTCGACAATTCGATCCCGGCCCCGAAACGGCGGGGTTTTTCATCCACCAAGGCCATGCCGATATGCATCCTGCCATCGGGGCCTATGGCGTCGGATTCGCTGGCCGCGACCGATCGGAACGCCCCGGTGCGGCGCAGGCGGCTGGCGGCTTTTTCAAGCTCGGCGGGCGAAAACACCTCGCCCTCCGGCAAGCCCGCAATGCGCCGGATGCGGTCGGGGCGGACCTTGCTGTTTCCCGAAAGCACAAGCGCGCCGAAACGCAGTCGTGGCCCCGGGTCGATGCCGATCCGCGCCGACAACAACCGCGTTGCGTGGTCGGCCAGAAGGTTCTGAGACGTGACCTGCGCCTTGGCATGGCCCGCATCGCGCCAGCCATCCACCGCCGATTGTGTCGCATTGATGACGGTTTCGGCATAGGCGGGTTCGCCTTCTCGGAAACCGTCGGGCAACTGCGTGCCCGGTGCCAGCGGCGCGATCTCGGATGTGCCGAAGCGGAAGGGCTTGCCGGGGTCGATGCTGACCTCGATGCGGGAAATTTGATCGGGTGGATTCAGCGGCGGGATCAGCGCCGCTTCGCGCCCGTCGATACGAATATGGACGATGCCGGAATAGTAGCCTTGTGCGTAAAGCGTTTCGACCAGCCGCCGGTAATCGGCCAGCGCGGTGGAAAACAGGTCCTGCGGATCGCTGACGCCTTCACGGTCTGCCATGCGCAGCAGGGATGCGCCGCGCAGCTGTTTCAGCAGGGGAGCGTTTTCCGTCCCCTGCAAGGCAAAATCCAGCTTATCCAGCGCGAAGGCTGGGCCGGGCGCGGCCAGGGTGGCGCAAAGCAGAAGGGCGGACAGGTGTCGCAACGGAATCGCCAGAGCTTAGAGCAGTGTCAAATGTTCCCTTCAGCATAGGGTGTCCGCGTTCGAATCTCCATCCGGTTCGGGCACGCAAGGCAATGTTTCGCGCGCTCATGCGCCGGTTGCCCTGGGGGCGATCCTATTTCAGGCAGCCTGCCATCCGGTCGGCCAGATCATCCAGCAGCGCGCCATAAAGCGTCGGGCCGGTTTCCAACCCCGTACCCAGCGGGTCGATCACGGCGGTGCGTGCGTTGCTGCCTTCGAAAACGGTTGCGACGAGGCCGGGATTGAACTGCGGTTCGGAAAACACGCAGACGACGCCGTGTTCACGGATTTCATCGCGGATTTCCCTGATCCGCGCCGGGCTGGGGGCGGTGGCGTCGCCCAGCGAAATCGCGCCGCTGGCCGCCAGGCCGAACCGGGTTTCGAAATACTGGTAGGCATCGTGGAACACCACGAAGGGACGGTCGGAAAGCGGTTTCAGCGCGGATTCAATCCGGCCGATCCGCAGGTCCAGATCATCCTGCGCGGCCTTGGCGTTCACGCGGTAGGTTTCGGCATTGCCCGGGTCGGCCGCCGCGAAGGCCTCGGCCATGGCGCCCAGCCAGATCTTGGCGTTCACCGGGTCGAGCCAGGCATGCGGATCTATGCCGGCATGCGCGTGGTCATGGCCTTCTTCCCCGTGCACTGCGTGGTCGTCGTGGTCTGCCTGTTCCTTGTGATCATGATCGCCGTGATCGTCATGATCATCGTGGTCTTCTTCTCCATATTCCTGTTTGCCATGTTGCGCGGCGAAGACCGCGGTTTCTCGGAACGTCCGTTCGATCGTTCCGTCCACTTCCAGCAGTTCGATAATCCCGGCCTGTTCGGCCAGCTGTTCCAACGGTTCTTCCAGCCAAGGTTCCAGCGGATGCCCGACCCAGAACACCAGATCGGCCCGTTCCAAGGCCCGCGCCTGCGACGGGCGAAGCGCGTAGCCATGCGGCGAGGCGCCGGGGTCGACGATCATCGTGGGGCTGCCCAAGTCACCCATCACCTGCGCGGCCAGCGAATGGATAGGGGCGATATCGGTTACTACATCCGGCACGTCGGCAGTCGCAGCCTGCGACAGAAGGATCAGGGGAAGGGCGAGGGTGGCTTTCGTCATGGCGGAATCCAGTTTCGTTATCTTATAACGTATCGAGACGGCTTGTACGCGGAATAATATAACGTTACAAGTCGAAAAACATATTACGGGGAAGCCGCATGACGACACTGGGATTTGAAAAGCACGACCACACCCATTGTATTACGGATGGCGTCGCCACGGTCGCGGCCAGCTGTCAGGAACGGGGCTTGCAGTTCACACCGGTGCGGCGGCGGGTCATGGAAATCCTGTTGTCCGAACACCGGGCGATGGGTGCCTATGAAATCCTCGACACCCTGCGTGCCGAGGGGTTGGGATCGCAGCCGCCGGTGGTCTACCGGGCGCTGGATTTTCTTGTCAAACACGGGTTTGCCCACAAGGTGGAGCGGCTCAACGCCTTTACCGCCTGCACCCATCCGGGCGAACCCCATACGCCGGCCTTCCTGATCTGCCGTCAGTGTTCGTCGGTTGTCGAGGCAGCGGCAGAACCGGCCAAGGGCGATCTGGGCGCGGCGGCCGACGAGGCCGGGTTCGAAATCGAACAGGCGGTGGTCGAGGCCGAAGGCGTCTGCCCCGTCTGCCGCCGGAAAAAGGCGGCAGACGCATGACACGGCTGATCGAGGTTTCCGATCTGAGCGTCCGGCAGGGCGGTGTCCTTGCGCTGAGTCACGTGGATTTTCACATCGACAAGGGTGAAATCGTCACCGTTGTCGGGCCGAACGGATCGGGGAAATCGACGCTGATGAAAGCGATCGTCGGGGCGCTGAAGCCCGTTTCGGGGCGGATTGCGCGGGCGAAGGGGCTGCGCATCGGCTATGTGCCGCAGAAATTGCATATCGACCCGACCCTGCCGATGACCGTTGCGCGTTTCCTCGAACTGCCCAAGCGGGTGTCGCGGGCCGAAATCGAGGCGGCGCTGCACAAGGCCGGGCTGCACGATTTGGCCGACCGGCAGATGGCTGGCCTGTCGGGCGGGCAGTTTCAGCGCGTCCTGCTGGCCCGGGCGCTGATGGACGACCCGGACCTGCTGATCCTGGACGAGGCGACGCAGGGGCTGGATCAGCCGGGATCGGCGGCATTCTATCGCCAGATCGAAGAGGTGCGGGCCGAACTGGGCTGTGCCGTTCTGATGGTCAGCCACGAATTGCACGTGGTGATGGCGGCGAGCGACCGGGTGATCTGTCTCAACCGCCATGTCTGTTGCCACGGCGCGCCCGAAACCGTGGCCTCGGCGCCGGAATACCGGGCGCTGTTCGGAACCGGCACCGGCGGGGCGCTGGCGCTTTACCGGCACGACCATGACCACAGCCATGAAGAGGGCTGCGATCACGATCATCATCATGATCATCCCAACGAGGCCGCGGAATGACGCTTCTGGACAATTTCATGACCCGCGCCGCGCTGGCGGGGCTTGGCGTGACCATCGCTGCGGCGCCGCTGGGCTGTTTCGTGGTCTGGCGGCGGATGGCCTATTTCGGCGATGCGACCGCGCATGCCGCGATCCTCGGGGTGGCCTTGGCGCTGAGTTTCAACATGTCGGTCTTCACCGGTGCCCTGATGGTGGCGCTGCTGATGGCGACAACGGTCAGCGTGTTGAGCGGGCGCGGCTATGCGATGGACACGCTGCTGGGCGTGATGGCGCATTCGGCGCTGGCCTTCGGCCTTGTCGCGGTGTCCTTCCTGAAGGGGGTGCGGATCGACCTGATGGCCTATCTTTTCGGCGATATCCTTGCCGTGGGCCGGATCGACCTGGCGGTGATCTGGGGCGGCGCGGTTCTGGTCGCGGCGCTGGTCGCCTGGCGCTGGTCGGCGCTTCTGACCGCGACGCTGAACCCCGATCTGGCCCATGCCAGCGGGATCGATCCCAAGCGCGAACAGATGGTGCTGACCCTTGCGCTCGCGGTTGTCGTCGCGGTGGCGATCAAGGTGGTGGGCGTGCTGCTGATCGCGGCGATGCTGATCGTGCCGCCGGCCGCCGCGCGCCCGTTTTCGCGCACCCCCGAAGCGATGGCGGCGATATCGGCGCTGATCGGCGCGGTATCGGTCCTGGGCGGGCTGCAGGGTGCGCTTTGGCTCGACACGCCGACCGGGCCGACCATCGTCTGCGTGGCGGCGGCGCTGTTCCTGGCGGTGAGCATTGGAAGCAACCTGCGCCGGGCCTTGTCACGAAGTGACGGGGGATGACGCATTTATCGCTCGGGATTTCGTGTTGAAATCAGGTGGGAGATGTCTGGGGCGGGTCGATCGTGTCCGTTTCGGGCGGCCTGACATGAACGTCGTTTTGGGGCTGCGAACGGTCGTTCGGGATGGCGTAACCCGTTGGTGGGCTTGCGCCGGAGGCGGACTTGGCAAAAGGGAACAGGCCGCGCCCATAACCGGCATCCAACGGTGTATTTCACCTGAAAAACAACGTGCGGCGTTTCACCGTGGCATTAGTTGAACCAGATAGCATAAGTGAAGAAGTCCGCTCCAAGTATCATGGACACCGGTTCGAGCGCCCTTGCATCCGCAATTTTTCCATCTTCGAGGTAAGGCACCACATCTGCGCCCTGCACGATGAGTACCGGCGACCAAGGCTTCGGCTTTTCAAGCATCTTTCTAAGGTTTACCCCCTTATCGAACCGCCAATGCGGGAGCAGCAGTTCGCCGTCCAAAACGCCTTCGAAAACATCGAGGAAATGCAGCCATGCGTCCCTTACCCGCTCGTTGACATCGGGAAACCCGGCCAGCGATGATTGATGTGGCCCCGGAACCCATTCCGGGAAGCCGGTCGAAGGCTCGCCTGACAGGTTGTCGGTTTCCGCGTTGATGAAATTCCAGCTCCGCCTGCTTTGCGCAATCATGCCCAGAAGGTCCGTGCGCAATGCGCTCAGTCTCTCGGGAGAAGCCGGTTCGAAAGTTTGGCCGAAAACCACCGCAACAACATCGAAAATGGGCGCGATCTCTGCGCTATCGGCATAGAAGAGCGGGTTAAATTTCAGGCTTTGATAGATTTCCCTGAGTGGCTCATAAGGGGTCTCGGCATCGGGAAAGAACGCCAATATCCCGTAATCGAACTGGCGCTCCAGATCATGAGCCAGCAGGACGTCTGCGAATGCCGAAAGCAGGTGGGTATAGCCTGCCAGCCACGCGGCATCGGCACGATCATAGGCGAAACCCGGCGCGATCGTATCCAGTTGGGCCAGGGCTTCCGGGTCACCAGCCGCGAGCCTGCCAACATAGGCGTCGATTTCCCCCGCTGCATTCGACCAGTATTGCTCGTCAGGTTGTGAGAACGGATCGGTAATCTGATTGAAGACGGGCAAGAGTCGCTCGTTGGTGGCATAAACGCCATCGCCATTGAGATCTATGCGAACACCCATTGGCCGGAATGCCAGCGTCACCTCAGGATCGTCAATGCCGGCAAGGACGCCCCGGGCCTCGGCAAGGCGGGCATCGAAACGTTGGAAGATACCGCGAAACTCGGAATAGCTGATGGCCTCCGGGGCCGGGTTGGCCGGCGCGAACAGGCGGAAGAAAGGGATCCCCATCGTGTCGTCGCGGCTCATGCCGTAGCGCGAAAAATCACCGATCAGCCCCTCGACCGCGCCGAAAAACAACGTCACGCCATAGGCGAATTCGGCGGTCTGGTTACTTTCAGAACGGTTCTGGTCCGCCCAATCACGGGCCGAAACAAGCGACTCGTGGTAAAGTCGCCGTGTAAACTCAAACTCAAAGGTCCCGGCTTCACCGTCGGAAACCCAGCCGGCGGCGGCAACTTGCGACATGGTCGGAACAGGTATCAACAAGTTTGCGATGACCGCCGTGAAAAGAAGGACTCTCAGATAGTGCATGACGCAATCCCCTCAAACCCTTCCAATTTGATCGGCAATGCGTCACGATGCATTGATCTCGGTCAAAACCAATGGACGTTGCGTCCATCTTGGGCTGAGACCATTCGTCAGACGCCAAGCGCACGAACGGCTGCTATGGGCCAGGTTCACAGATTGTTCCCGATGTTCGGAGCTGCCCGCTTAGTAAGCCGTGCGCTGTTTCACCCTCTGCCCGTCCTCAAGCCCGGCGGGCGGGTAAAGAACGATGGTGTCGCCCGCCGCGACCCTGTCGGTGATCGCCGCCTGCAGCCCGTTATTGGCCTCGATTTCCACCGTGTGGGCGCGGGCGATATCGTCCTCGACCACGAAGATCGCCCAGCCCGCGCCCTGCCGGAACAGAGCGCCCGCCGGCACTATCAGGGCGCTGTCGGAGGCCCATGTCACCACTCGCACCTCGACCCGGAACCCGTGGCCCAACCCCGCGCGTGCCTCCGGCGGGTCGGTGAAGCGGATGGTGACCCGCACCCGCTGTTCCTCGACCCCGAGCGCGGAAACCTTGGTGAAACCGCGCGGATCGATCCGCGCCACGGTGCCGTTGAGCGGCGTATCGCCGCCCCATTGGTCGATGATCACCGCGTCGCCCGGCGCGATCCGCACCGCATCGGTGGACAGCATTTCCGCCACCACCTCCAGGTCATTGCGAATGTCACCGATTTCCAGCACCGGCGTCCCGGCGGGCAGGGTGATTTCGGACCGCTGCAGCACCTGCAGGATTCGCCCCGATACCGGCGCGAGGATCGGGTGGATATCATCGGAGGCGGCGCCGGCCGGATCGGCCCCCAGCCCGTCGAAGGTCAGCAGCGCGGCTTCGGCATTGTCCAGCTCCGCCACCCGCATGGAAATGGCCGCCCGCGCCGTGTCGAGCGCCGCGTTGGCCGCCCGCGCGGCCCGCGCCGCATTGTCCAGCGCGGCTCGGCTGGAAATGCCGCTGTCGTAAAGCTTCTGGGTCCGTTCCAGGTTGGATTCGGCCAGGTCGCGATCGGCGCGGGCGGTGTTCAGCGCGGCCTCGGCCACGCGCAGCGCGGCTTCGGCGGCGGTCACGTTGGCGCGGGCCTGTTCGCGCGACCGCGCATCGAGCGCCGCGGGGGTGGTGGGCAGCATCCGCGCCACGACGGTTTTCTGCGCCACGACTTCGTCGCCGGGTTCGACCTCGAGCCGCAGCAGGCGCCCGGCGATCGGGGTGGACACCGTATAGGGATCATGCACCTGCGTGCGGCCTTCCTCGTTGATGGTCACCCGCATCGGCCCTTCGCTCACATGGCCCAGGTCGACCAGCGCGGGACGCGGCCAGAACGCATAGGTCAGCGCCACGGCCACCGAAACGGCGGCGACCAGGCTGATGATCCGGCGCGTGTATTTCTTCGTGGCCATTCGTTACTCCCGCGTCTTCAAGGCCTCGACCAGATCCGCCCGGTCTAGGTCACGTTTTACAAGCCAGCCGGACACCGCCGCCGCCACAATGACCGCCGCGATCGCGGTGCCGTGGCTCTGGGGGCTGAAAATGGCCGGTATCTGATAAAGATCGGTGCTGAACCCTTTGACCATGAGATAGGTCAAAGCGTAACCCAAAAGCGACCCCAGCGGCAGCGCCGCCAGCGTCACCACCGCCAGTTCACCGAGCAGGACGAAGGATGTTTCGCCGCTGTTGAACCCCATCACCTGCAGGCTGGCCAGATCCCGTATCCGTTCGGCAAAGGCGATCCGGGCCGCATTGTAGACGATACCGAAGGTGATCACCGCCGCCACCGCCAGGGTTATGAAACGCATCGATCCCGGCCCGGTATTCATGATCTCGATCAGCGCGTCGCGGACATCCTGTTTCAGTGATGCGCCGGCGATCCGGGGCATGTTCTTGATCTGCTCGAAAATTTGTTCGGTGTAATCGGCATCGATGGTCAGGTAGGCGCCCGAAACCTGCTGCGGTTCGTTCAGGGCCCGGTTCAGGGCGCCGATTTCCATGAAGGCCGGTGCGCCCGTCAGGGTCTGGGCGGTGCCGATCACCGGCAGGCGCAGGACCGGGCGCCGGCGGTCGCGGATCTCGGCTTCGATCCAGTCGCCGGGGCTCACATGCAGGATATTCGCCAATGCCTGCGACAGGATCAGCCCTTCGCGGCGCATCGGGATCTGTCGGTAGTCGGTGTCGATCACCCGGTTCAGTTCCGAAAGTTCCGGTCGCCCCTCGATCGACCCGCGATAGCTGTAGGTCCCGTTGCGCAGGACCGCCGAAACGATCCGGACCGGTTCGACATGTTCGACTCCAGGCACCCGGCCCAGTTCCAGCAAAGCCTTCGGGGGCTGGCTGGCGGCGAAGACCACGGTCATGTCCGACCGGTCCATCACGGTGAAGTTGAGGTCGATGGCTTCATCGAACCCGGCCATCACCGTCAGGCTGGCCACCGACAGGGCAGTCCCCGCCGCGATCCCCACCGCCGCGCCAAGCATCCGCCCCGGATGGCGCCCGATCCGGCGCAGCACCATGCGGCTGGGTTGATCCAGCCAGCGTTTCATTGCCGCGCTCAGGTCGAAGCTGCGGGAATAATCCGCCGGTGCCGGCGGGCGCATCGCCACGGCCGGCGTCAGCCGGAACACCCCGTGCAGCACGAAAAGGCTGCCCATGGATGCGGTCAGGATCGAGGTGGCAAAGCCGATGACGAAGCTGCGCGGTTCGACGGTGAAGACCAGGAAGGGAAACTTGAAATAGGTCTGGTAGAGCACCGCCATAGAACTGCCTGCCGCCACCCCGGCAAGCGACCCGGCAATCGCGCCCAGCACGGCGATGACGAGCACAAGTTTCAGGTAATGGAAGCTGACTTCCCAGGAGTTGTATCCGAAGGCCTTCAGCAGCCCGATCTGTTCGCGTTCGGCCCGCACCATCCGCGAAATCACGATATAGAGCAGAAAGGCCGCCACCCCCAGGAAGATCGGCGGCACCCATTGGGTGCTGACCCGTAACCCGCGGATTTCCTCGCTGATGAACCGGTTGGACAGCAGGTCTTGCAGCCCATAGGCCCCGGCCGCGCCATAGGGGGCCAGCAGCCGGTCGGCGGCGGCGATCACCGATTGCGGGTTGGTGCCCCGGGTCAGCGCGATCAGCGCCTCGGAGAAGGCGCCCTGCATGTCATAGACCGCGCCCAGGGCCGAGCGGCGCATCCAGAACACGGCAAAACGGGCATCGTCGGGAACGATTTCCCCCGGTGCGGTGCTGTAGAGGAATTCCGGCGACTGCGCGAAGCCGACGATGCGGAACTGCCGCTTGGTGCCGTTCATCGTCGCAACGATGCTGTCATTCTGTTGCAGTCCGCGCGCCTTGGCGAAGCCTTCCAGCAGGACGATTTCAGTGTTGTGCCCGGCGGCGGGCAGGCGCCCGGCGGTCAGGTAGATATTGTTCAGCCGCGGCGTGCCGTCATCGGGCAGCGACAGGGCGCGGGCGCGCACCGGCAATTCGCCTGCGGCGATATCGATCAGCGCGGCACCGGCCACCCGGCTTTCCACCGCGGCGACGCCGGGCAGGTCCGCCAGCCGTGCAACCATTCGTTCCGGTGCGCGTGTCACCGGGGCGAACACCTCGGCCAGGCGATAGCGGTCGTAATAGGCGCGGCGGGTTTCATCCAGCGTGTTGACCAGCCCGGTCATCATCACCAGCATCAACACGCCCAGTCCGATCACCAGCCCGATCGCCGCCGCCTGGCCCTTGATCCGGCCCAGGTCGCGGATCAGCTTGCGGTCCAGCGGGGCTACCATTCGATGTCTTCCGCGGTCAGCTTGACCTCGTTCAGCACCACGTCGCGGATCCTCCCGTCGGCGAAGTGGATCACCCGGTCGGCCAGCTGCGCGGTACTGACGGCATGGGTGACGATGATGACGGTGGTGCCTAGCTTTTCGTTCACATCGGTCAGAACCTTCAGCACCGTGCGGCCGGTGGTGCTGTCCAGGGCGCCGGTGGGTTCGTCGCAGAACAGCACGGTGGGTTGTTTCGCCACCGCCCGGGCGATCGCCACCCGCTGCTGTTCGCCGCCCGACAGTTCGGATGGGAAATGGGATTCGCGCGCATCCAGCCCGACCAGCGCCAGCGCTTCCGAGGCGCCCATCGGATTGCGGGAAATTTCGGTCACCAGCTCGACATTTTCGCGCGCGTTGAGGCTGGGCATCAGGTTGTAGAACTGGAACACGAAGCCGACATGATCGCGCCTGTAGCGGGTCAGTTCGGCATCGTTCATATCTGTCAGGTCGTGATCCTGGAAATGGACGCTG
>JAWVXM010000012.1:0-24670 GCA_033723255.1 Thalassovita sp. | reverse complement strand
ACGCGGCTATACCTTCGTCGTCATCGAACACGACATGGAGTTCATCGAAAAGCTGTGTGATCCGGTGATCTGCATGGCCGAGGGCAAGGTTCTGGCCCAAGGCACCCTGGCCGAGATCAAGGCCAACGAACAGGTGATCGAGGCCTATCTGGGCACCGGGCTCAAGAACAAGGACAAAGTGGGCGCATGACCAGCAACCCCTATCAGGACGATCGCGGCAACAAGGACCGCACGATCACCAAGCCGGGCGGCGGCGCGATGCAGGCCGGCACCGGCACCGAACACGCAATGAACACCGGCGATGCCTTTTTGATCGGCGACAGCATGACCGGCGGCTACGGCAAGACCGGGCCGGACATCCTGCATGATTGCACCATCGCGGTGAACAAGGGTGAAATCGCGGTCATCGTCGGCCCCAACGGTGCCGGCAAATCCACCGCGATGAAGGCGACCTTCGGGATGCTGCACCTGCGCGAAGGCTCGGTGCGGCTGGACGGGCGCGACATCACCGACCTGACCCCGCAGGCGCGGGTCGCCGAAGGGATGGGGTTCGTGCCGCAGACCAGCAATATCTTCACCTCGATGACGGTGGAGGAAAACCTTGAAATGGGCGCCTTCATCCGCACCGACGATTTCAGCGATACGATGGCGCAGGTTTACGACCTGTTCCCGATCCTGAAGGAAAAGCGCAACCAGGCGGCGGGCGAATTGTCCGGCGGCCAGCGCCAGCAGGTGGCGGTGGGTCGCGCGCTGATGACCCAGCCCAAGGTTCTGCTGCTCGATGAACCCACCGCGGGCGTCAGCCCGATCGTGATGGACGAATTGTTCGACCGCATCATCGAGGTCGCCCGCACTGGCATTTCCATCCTGATGGTGGAACAGAACGCCCGCCAAGCGCTTGAAATCGCGGACAAAGGATATGTCCTCGTGCAGGGTCGCAACGCCCATACCGGAACCGGCAAGGAACTGCTGGCCGATCCGGAAGTACGGCAGAGTTTCCTGGGGGGTTAATGATGGATTTTCTCAACGCAATCGTTGCGCTTTCCAACTTCGTTCTGATCCCCGCCATCGCCTATGGCAGCCAGCTGGCGCTTGGCGCGCTCGGGGTCACGCTGATCTATGGCATCCTGCGGTTTTCCAATTTCGCGCATGGCGACACGATGGCCTTTGGCACCATGGTCGTGGTGCTGTTCACCTGGTTGTTCCAGTCGATGGGGGTCTCTTTGGGACCGCTGCCGACCGCGCTTCTGGCCCTGCCCTTCGGCATAGCCGCCTGTGCGCTTCTGGTGGTGGGCACCGACAAGATGGTTTACCAATTCTACCGCCGTCAGAAGGCCAAGCCGGTGATCCTGGTGATCGTGTCGATGGGCGTGATGTTCATCATGAACGGGCTTGTCCGCTTCATCATCGGCCCCAACGATCAGCGTTTCGCCGACGGTGAACGCTTCATCATCTCGCCCCGCGAATTCAAGCAGATGACCGGGCTGCGCGAAGGGTTGGCGATCAAGTCCACCCAGGCGCTGACCGTAGTGGTCGCGGTGATCGCGGTGGCGCTGCTGTTCTGGTTCCTCAACCGCACCCGCACCGGCAAATCGATGCGCGCCTATTCGGATAACGAAGACCTGGCGCTGCTGTCGGGGATCAACCCGGAACGCGTGGTGCTTTACACTTGGCTGATCGTGGCGGCGCTGGCCACCGTGGCGGGCACGCTTTATGGGCTCGACAAGACCTTCAAGCCCTTCACCTATTTCCAGCTTCTGCTGCCGATCTTTGCCGCCGCCATCGTCGGCGGTCTGGGCAGCCCGCTGGGCGCCATCGCGGGCGGTTTCGTGATCGCCTTTTCCGAGGTGACCATCACCTATGCTTGGAAGAAGGTGCTTGGCTACCTGTTGCCGGAAAGCCTGGAACCTGACGGGTTGGTGCAGCTTCTGTCAACCGACTACAAATTCGCCGTCAGCTTCGCGATCCTCGTCATCGTGCTTCTGTTCAAGCCCACGGGCCTCTTCAAGGGGAAATCGGTATGAGCGATATGACCAAGAAAATCGGGCTTTTCGCCATCGTTGCCATCCTGATCGTTCTGACAGGCATCATGCAAAGCTGGAACACCGCGCTGCAGATCCTGAACATGGGGCTGATCAGCGCGATCATGGCGCTTGGCGTGAACCTGCAATGGGGTTTCGCGGGCCTGTTCAACGTCGGTGTCATGGGCTTCGTGGCGCTTGGCGGGCTGGCCACCGTGCTGGTATCCACCGATCCCATCCCCGAAGCCTGGGGCGCGGGCGGTCTGCGCATCCTGCTGGCGCTGGTGCTGGGGGCGGCGACCGTGGTCGCGGCGATCCAGACCTATACGCGCATGAGCAGCGGCCGGGCACGCACCGGTGCGATGCTGGCGATCCTGGCCCTGGGCTTCTTCGTCTATCGTTGGGTCTTCGACCCGGCCGTGGCCGCGGTCGAGGCGATCAATCCCGCCGCGCAGGGCAATATCGGCGGTCTCGGCCTGCCGATCCTGTTCGCCTGGCCGGTGGGCGGCCTGCTGGCCGCCGGCGCGGCCTGGGTGATCGGCAAGACAGCGCTTGGCCTGCGCTCCGACTACCTTGCCATCGCGACTCTGGGCATCGCCGAGATCGTCATCGCGGTGATGAAGAACGAAGACTGGCTGGCGCGCGGCGTGAAGAACGTGATCGGCCTGCCCCGCCCGGTGCCCTATGAGATCGACCTGCAGGCCAACCCGGCCTTCGTCGAACGCGCCACCAGCCTCGGGCTTGATGCCACCACCGCCTCGACGCTCTGGGTCAAGCTGCTTTACGCAGTGCTGTTTGCCATCGTGCTGCTGATCCTGTTGTGGATGTCGCAGCGGGCGCTGCATTCGCCCTGGGGCCGGCTGATGCGGGCGATCCGCGACAACGAGGTCGCGGCCGAGGCGATGGGCAAGGACGTCACCCGCCGCCACCTGCAGGTCTTCATCCTCGGCTCGGCCATCTGCGGCATCGCCGGCGCGATGATGACCACGCTTGATGGCCAGCTGACACCGGGCACCTATCAGCCGCTGCGCTTCACGTTCCTGATCTGGGTGATGGTGATTGTCGGCGGGTCGGGTAACAATATCGGCGCCGTTCTGGGCGGCTTCCTGATCTGGTTCCTCTGGGTGCAGGTCGAACCGCTGGGCCAGGTGCTGATGCAGCTGATCACCATGGGCATGGCCGAAGACAGCGGGCTGAAGGCGCACCTTCTGGACAGCACCGCGCATATGCGGCTTCTGACCATGGGGCTGGTGCTGCTTCTGGTGCTGCGGTTCAGCCCGCGCGGGTTGATTCCTGAAAAATAATGAAGGGCCCTTCGGGGCCCTTTCTTCTTTTCAAAAATATCCTGGGGGTGAATTGGCCCACGGGCCAAGAGGGGGCAAAGCCCCCTGCCCGCTCACCGTCCCTTGAAGATCCCGCCGAGAATACCGCGCACGATCCGTCGTCCCGTCGTGCCGCTGAGTTCCTTGACCAGCGCCTTGCCAAGCGCATCGCCGATCGTGTCGCCGCGCGTGTTGCTGCGGGTTGAGCGCGAAGACGACCGTTTCACCCGCGACCCGGTATAGCGCCGCGCTGCCTTGAATTCGCGCTCCATCTCCTCGTCCTCTTCCTCGGCACGTTCGGCCGCTTCGGCATCCTGCGCCGCCTCCTGCGCGCGCTTGGCCAGCATTTCATAGGCCGAATGCCGATCCGTCAGGAGCTCGTATTTCCCTGCGATGGGCGAAGTGTCGATCAGTCTTTTTCGTTCACCCGGATCAATCGGGCCCAGACGTGAGGAAGGCGGCCGGACCAACGTGCGTTCGACCATCCCCGGCACCCCCTTCTTTTGCAGGAAGGACGTCACCGCCTCGCCCACGCCGACCTCGCGGATCGCTTCTTCGGTATCGAAACGGGGATTGTCGCGATAGGTTTCCGCAGCCAGGCGCAATTCCTTGCGGTCGCGCGCGGTGAAGGCGCGCAGTGCGTGCTGCACCCGGTTACCGAGCTGGCCAAGGATGTCTTCGGGCACGTCGGCGGGGTTCTGGGTGATGAAGTACACCCCCACCCCTTTCGACCGGATCAGCCGGGCCACCTGTTCCACCTTGTCGACCAGCGCTTTCGGCGCGTCATCAAACAGCAGATGCGCTTCGTCGAAGAAGAACACCAGCTTCGGTTTGTCGGGATCCCCCACCTCGGGAAGGTCCTCGAACAGTTCCGACAACAGCCAGAGCAGGAAGGTCGCGTAGAGCCGCGGCGATTGCATCAGCTTGTCGGCGGCAAGGATGTTGATGCGGCCGCGCCCGTCGATATCGGTGCGCATCAGATCGGCAAGCTCTAGCGCGGGTTCTCCGAACAGGCGCGCCCCACCTTGGTTTTCCAGCACCAGAAGGCGGCGCTGGATCGCTCCCACCGACTGGACCGAGATATTGCCGTAGCGCAGACTCAGATCGGCGCGGTTTTCCCCCACCCAGACCAGAAGCGCCTGCAGGTCCTTCAGATCCAGCAGTGGCAACCCCTGTTCGTCGGCAAGCCGGAAGGCGATGTTCAGGATGCCTTCCTGCGCCTCGCTCAGTTCCAGCAGCCGGGAAATCAAAAGCGGCCCCATCTCGGCTACCGTTGTGCGGACGGGGTGGCCCTGATCGCCGAACAGGTCCCAGAAAGTGACCGGGAATGCCTGATAGCTGTAATCGTCAAAGCCTATCTTGCCGGCCCGCTCCATGAAGGCGTCATGCAGCTTGAAATCGGGCGATCCGGCTGCGGCTAGTCCCGACAGGTCGCCTTTGACATCCGACAGAAAGACCGGTACGCCCATTGAGGCGAACCCTTCGGCCATGATCTGCAGCGTCACGGTCTTGCCGGTTCCCGTCGCCCCAGCGATCAGGCCGTGACGATTGGCGTATTTCAGCTTCAGCCCCTGTTTTTCGCCGTAACCCGCACCGCCGCCGCCGATATAAATACTGTCGTGCACCCGACTGCCCCTTTTTTCAACAAAAGACGTGTCCCGGAGAATACATCGTTAACCCATTCATGTCACAATCAAAAAATCCACCGATCCGACAGTCGGGCGGTGGATGACCTCCTCCCTGTCGGACAGATCGCCCCAAAATTACGGGGCGGTCCTTCTTTTTGTTCCCATTCCCCTCAAAGCCTGTTGACGGACCGTTTCAAACGTCCTAGCGTTTCCTCAATTACTAGGTCGGCCAGTCCGACGGGGAGAAAAAAATATCGAAAAGGGGTCATCCAGCGGCCCCTTTTCGTTATTTGCGGACATCCATTTTCAGCCTTGGCAGGAATTTGCCACACGCGGGTCTTTCCCCCTGTTTCCCGCCTGACAGCCCGCCATGTCCATGTTACAGCCATGACAACGAAAACGCGCAATCAACGGGGATAATATGTCCAGATTCTTGAATATTCTGCCGCTCGTGGCCACGCTCGGCCTCAGTGGGGCCGCACTGGCGCAGGACAGCACGGGCCAGGCCGCGACGGAAACACCCGACGCCGGCCTGAGCATGGGCCAAGAGGTGCAGATCGGACAATCCTATATCCGGGAAAGCTCGGGCGACTGGCAGCTGGAATGCCTGCGCACCGACGCCGATGGCACGGAGCCCTGCCAGCTGATGCAGGAAATGAACGGCGCAGACGGCACCCCAATCGCCAATATCCGTTTGTTCCGCCTGAAGAATGGCGGCGATGCAGTCGCCGGCGCAGTGATTGCCGTACCGCTGGAAACGCTGCTGACCGCACAGTTGACCCTTTCCGTCGATGGCGCTTCCACCCGACGTTATCCGTTTTCGGTCTGCGATCGTCTGGGCTGCTATGCCCGCATCGGATTGCGCAGCCAGGACATTGACGAATTCAAGCGCGGTGCCAAGGCAACCCTGACGATCGTTCCCTTCGTGGCTCCCGATCAGCAGGTGACGATCGACATGTCGCTGAAGGGCTTCACCGCTGGCTATGAAATGGTAACCGAGGCCAACGCCCAATAATCCCGGTTCGCAAATGCATAAAAGGCCACCCATACGGGCGGCCTTTTCTTGTTCCGATAACCGCTTTGCGCGGAAAAATCACACCTTCTTCAATGCTAGGACCGCGTTCAGACCGCCAAAGGCAAACGCGTTCGAAAGCGCATAATCCACCTTGGCTTCACGCGCGTCGTTCGGCACCACGTCAAGCGCACATTCGGGATCGAATTCCTCGTAACCGATGGTGGGCGCAATCACGCCATCGCGCAGCGCCATGATACAGGCCAGAAGTTCGACCGCCCCGGTGGCCCCGATCAGGTGGCCGTGCATTGCCTTGGTCGACGACATCATCAGATTGTCCGCATGTTGACCGAACACATCGGCCACCGCCGCGCATTCGGTCTTGTCATTGGCCGCCGTTCCGGTGCCATGAGCATTGATGTAACCGACCTGATCCGCATTGATCCGGGCATCGTTCAGCGCACCGGAAATCGCCCGCGCTGCGCCCTGTTTCGATGGCATCACGATATCCGCGGCATCCGAGGACATGGCGAAACCCACCACCTCGCACAGGATCTCGGCCCCGCGCGCCCTGGCGTGTTCATAATCTTCGAACACGAAGACACCCGCGCCTTCGCCCTGCACCATGCCGTTTCGGTTGGCGCTGAACGGGCGGCAGGCATCCTTGGACATCACCCGCAGCCCTTCCCAGGCCTTCACGCCGCCGAAGCACAGCATCGATTCCGATCCGCCGGTGACCATCGCCTTGGACATGCCCGAACGCACCATCTGGAACGCCTGCGCCATCGCATGGTTCGACGACGCGCAGGCGGTCGACACGGTGAAGGACGGCCCCTTCAGATTGTATTTCATGCTCAGGTGGCTGGCCGCGGCATTGTTCATCAGCTTGGGCACGACAAAGGGGTGAACCCGGTTCTTCCCTTCCTCGTAAACGGCGCGATAATTGTCGTCCCAGGTCGACACACCACCACCCGCCGTGCCCAGCACCACGCCGGCCCCGGCGGCCAGTTCGCCGACGAATTCCAGCCCCGACTGGGCCAGCGCTTCTTCCGCCGCGACCAGGGTGAACTGGGTGAAGCGGTCACAAAGCGTCATCTGCTGGCGATTGAAACGACCTTCAGCATCGAACTCCGTGACCTGGCCACCGATCTTGATCGACAGCCGGTCGACATCGCGGAATTCCAGGTCGCCGATCCCGCAACGGCCTTCCTTCATGGCATCGAGCGTATCCGCTACCGAGTGCCCAAGCGCGTTGATGGTTCCCGCGCCGGTGATCACTACGCGGTTCATGCGGTCTGCCCGGCCACTAGCTTTTCAATCCCGTCGATGATGGCGGAAACCGAGGAAATGTCGAAATCGCTCTGCTGGGGTTCGTTGGCATTGAACGGTACGTTGATGTCGAAGGCTTCTTCGATCGCGAAGATGCTTTCCACCAGTCCCAAGCTGTCGATGCCCAAATCTTCCAGCGTGCTGTCCATCGTCACGTCCGACGGTTCCAGCACCGCCTGCTCGGCGATGATTTCGATCACTTTGTCCTTGATGCTCATGATCCCGGCCCTTCCCTCGTGATTGAGGCTGATTTAGTCGGTCTTTTCTCGTTTGGAAACAGCTTTCTGCAACGCCGCCACGTCACGGAACAGCCGCGGCAGACGGCGCAATCCCTTATAGACTTCGATATGGTTTTCCATCTTCATCGCCGGGTATCCCAACATTACGCGCCCCGCCGGAACATTGGCCAGAACCTTGGTGGCCCCGCCGGTGATCACGTGATCGCCGATGAAAAGGTTGTCGCTCACCCCGGTCTGGCCTCCCAGCACGACGTTATTGCCGATGCGTGACGATCCTGCGACACCGACCTGGGCACATATCAGGCAATCGTTGCCGATTTCCACGTTGTGGCCAATCTGGGCGAGGTTGTCGAATTTCACGCCGTTGCCGATCCGCGTGTCCCGCACGGTGCCGCGATCGATGCAGCTGTTGGCACCCAGTTCCACGTCATCACCGATCGTGACGCTGCCAAGCGAATGGATCCGCGCATAGCTTTGCGAAGCCAGTTCCCCCTGATCGCCAAGGGAATCGCGCACCCGTTCGATGGTCGATTCTTCGGGTGTGACGAAGGAAAAGCCGTCGCCGCCAACAACCGCGCCGGGTTGGGCGATGAAACGCGCCCCTATGGTCACCCGGGCACCGATCTTCACCCCTTCGCGCAGGAAGGAACCCACACCCAGAACCGCCTCTGTCCCGATGAAACACTGCGGCCCGATCACCGATCCGTCGCCGATCCGGACCCCCGCCCCGATCACCGTCATCGGTCCGACGGAAACATCGGCACCAAGTTGCGCCGAAGGGTCAATCACCGCCGAGGGATGGATGCCCGCGGCGAAGCCCTGACCGGGGTCCATCAGGGCCGACAGACTCGCCATGGCAAAGCGCGGGCGCGGCGCGGTGATCGCGGCCTCCAGCCCCAGTTCCTGCCAATCGGCCCCCTGCCAGAGCATCGCGGCACGCGCCCGCCCTTGCGGCAGACCGGCAGCGAATTCGGGCTTCATCGCCAGCGCCAGATCGGTATCCGTCGCCATTGCCGGCTCGGCCACACCAGACACGCGCAATTCGATATTGCCGAAAGCCTGGGCGCCCAAGGCCGCCGCGATTTCCTTGATGCTGTGGCTCATTCCCATGCCCCTGGTTTCGCTCCGGGGTCAGACTTATCCCCGAACCGCCCCCAAGGCCACCCCTGCCTGTTCCAGTGCATCCCAGATACGCCCGTCGCGGCCATAAACGTCGCGGCGATACTGCACGTTGCCCTTCGCCGGGGCCATCGCCGTCCGGTAGATGATGTGCACCGGGATGTGCTGCTGCAAGTTGACCTGGGTTTCCACTCCCGTGCCGAGAACCCGATGAAAATCGTCCTCGGGATCATCGCTCTGCCGTGCCAGCAGGGTATAGGCGAATTCGAACGGTTTCTGCAGCCGGATGCACCCGTGGCTGAAGGCGCGGGTTTCACGCGCGAACAGGCTCTTGGCCGGGGTGTCGTGCAGATAGACGTTCTGCGCGTTCGGAAACATGAACTTCACCAGTCCAAGGGCATTCGCGTTCGACGGCGGCTGCTTCATGTCGAAGGGAAAATTCTTCGTGTCGAACTGGGTGAAATCGACCTCACCGCGGTTGACCAGTTGCCCGCGGGTATCCGTCAGGCGCAGGTAGCTGACCGCGTTGGGATCCTTTTGCAGCATCGGCAGGTATTCCTTGACCGCGATCGACCGCGGCACGTTCCAGGTCGGATTGACGATCATGTGTTCCATCACGTCGGAAAATTCCGGGCTGCGGCGATCGTGCTTGTTGGCGCCGACGACCGAGCGCGTGACGAAGGTCACCTTGCCGTCATCGATGATCTTGGCGGTGTAATCGGCCAGGTTGACAAGAACATGGCGCTGGCCGCGATCGCGGTTGAGCCAGCGTTCACGTTCCATCGCGACCAGCACCGAGTGCAGCCGCTTTTCCACCGGGGCATTGAGTTCGGCGAGGGTCGAGGTACCGGCGACGCCATCGGTTTCCAGCCCATGATCGGCCTGGAATTGCTGCACGGCCGCCTCGATGTGGCGGTCATAGACCATCGACGCACTGCGCGCGAGATAGCCCATCGACACCAGTCGGTTGCGCAGCTTGACCACCGCCGCGCCGCTGTCGCCGGGCTCCAGTTTCGTTCCCGGAACGGTTTCGCCCCAACCGCCGCGTGCGATCAGCGCCTGCAGCCGCTGCATTTCCTTGCGCAACCGGACATATTCGGGCGACTGCGGCGCCAACGCCCGCATGACGCTGTCGGGGTCACCGTTCACCAGGGCCGACATGTTTTCCGCCCGGTCGCGCACATGTACCTTTCGGACGATACCGTCGTCGATGCTGGACGGTTTCACGATGCCCGACTGCAAATCCCGGGCATAATCCAGATAGGCCTTGGAAAGCGCGACATCGACGATGCCCAGATCGCGCTGCGTCTTTGCCCCGCGCATCTGCGCAATCAGCCCATCGATATCATAGCGCCCCGCCGGCAATCCGTGGCTTGGCGCCCTTTGCAGCGCCGAAATAAGGGCCCTTCGCCTGTCCTGGTATTCCGCGCCCTCTCCTGCCCAGACCGCCGCGAATCCTGTGTCACGATAGAACCGCGCCAGCTGGCGATCATCCGAGGCAAATTCCGCGATCGCCTGCCGCAGGGCCGTCATCTCGGCCTGTGCCGGCTGCGGCGCAAATGCCAGCAGAGCCCCCGCCGCGAACAGGATCGCGGCGAAACCGGAAAACCAAGAACGGGTCAAGAACAGCATGGCGCGTCCCCTCTGAAACCGTAACGTGTTTCTAAACTGAATTCATGTGTCGCCAATTTCATACAGCCTGTCCATTCACATTTGATCCAACGGCACGAACCGATCCGAATTAGATGCAGCCTTGCAGCGGTTCCCGGCGCAATCGCGGTTTTTGAGCAAATACCGGCAAAATTTTGCCGAAACCCCTTGATTTGCTGATTTCTTGCTAAAACAGCGCTTGGTGGAACATTTCTTGTATGGCATAAACCGCCTGCATCTGGGGATGAGATGGCAGGTTCCGCGTAACATCGCGGAGACAGGTAAGCGACAGGACGGGCGCTGATATGACGAACAAAAGCTCTTTGAGCTTCTCGCGTCGCGGGGTGCTGGGTGCATTTGCAGCCACTGCAGTTGCCGCGGCTCCGACTTTTTCCAACGCAGCAGGCTTCCTTCGGGGCGCCGGGGATATCCGCCGGATCAAGATGTATTCCGGCCGCACCGGCGAACGGCTCGACATGATCTACTGGATCGAAGGGGATTATATCTCTGATGCGCTGAAGGAAATCTCTCACTTCATGCGCGATTGGCGCACCAACGACATCAAGAAGATCGATACCCGCACCATCGATATCATGGCTGCATCGCACAACCTTCTCGATGTGACCGAACCTTACATGTTGTTGTCGGGCTATCGCAGCCCGAAGACAAATGCGATGCTCCGCTCGAAGTCGCGCGCGGTTGCCAAGAATTCGCTGCACATGCAGGGTCAGGCCGCCGATCTGCGGTTGGCGTCGCGTTCCGTGAGCCAGATGGCCCGCGCCGCATCCGCCTGCGAAGCTGGTGGTGTCGGACGCTATTCGCGTTCAAACTTCGTGCACATGGATTGCGGACCGATCCGGACCTGGGGCGCGTAAACCGGCTTGCCTGAACCGCCTGACCGAGACAGATAATCAGGCCCGTCCGATGCGGACGGGCTTTTTCTTTGCCACAAAGACAGCGCATCGATTGATCACGCGCCGGGAAGGTCTTCATCCTGTGATAACGGTGCAAAGGATAGATTTATGACCAAACCCTTTCTGATCCTGCAGTTGCGCCCGGAAACCGAAGTCGCCGATGACGAATACGACGCCTTCCTGCGCAAGGGCGGGATCAGCGCCGACCGGACCCACCGCATCCGGCTGGACCAGCAGAACCTGCCCGATCTCGACCTGAGCGATTACGCCGGGATCATCGTCGGCGGCGGGCCGGGCTGCATTTCGGATCCCGCCGAAACCAAAGATCCGATCGAGGCGCGTATCGAAGACCAGATTCTGTCGTTGATGCCACGGGTGACCGGCGACGACATCCCGTTCCTGGGATGCTGCTACGGAATGGGCATCCTCGGCCATCATCTTCGGGCTGGCGTCAGCAAGGAACGCTATGGCGAACCGGTCGGCGCGGTCGAATGTTCTGTCACCGAAGACGGCAAGAAAGATCCCCTGCTTGCCGGCATCGAGACCGAATTCAACGCTTTCGTCGGCCACAAGGAGGCGCTACAGGCCCTGCCCGCGGGCGGCGTCCACCTGCTCAGCTCCGCCCCCTGCCCGTTCCAGATGGTGCGCTACAAATCCAATGTCTACGCCACGCAATTCCATCCCGAAGCCGACGGCGCCGTCTTTGAGCTGCGCATCAGGCTGTACAAGGACAAGGGATATTTCCACCCCGGCGAAGCCGACACCCTGATTGCCATGTGCCGCGCCGCACACGTGACCCAACCGGAAATCATCCTGCGAAATTTCGTGACCCGCTACGGCGGGTAAATCGGCCGGGCCCAGCCGGACCGTTCAGAATATTCACATAGAGAAGTGGCGCACCCATCAGGATTCGAACCTGAGACCTCTGCCTTCGGAGGGCAGCGCTCTATCCAGCTGAGCTATGGGTGCCTGGCGCTCTGATTAGCGCAAGCGTTTTCGGGGTGCAATCGGTAACCCGCCCCGCGACGCGAAAAATTCCGGGCGGGATCACGCCGCCCGGATCATGGGCTCAGCCGAACAGGTCATGCGCCAGTTCCAGCGCCTCGACCAGCGTGTCGACTTCTTCGCGCGTATTGTAGAGCCCGAAAGACGCCCGGCAGGTGGCCGACACGCCCAAGTGATCCATCAGCGGCCCGGCGCAGTGATGGCCCGCGCGCACCGCGACGCCCTTCTTGTCGAGGATGGTCGAAATGTCATGCGCATGCGCGGCGCCATCCATGGTGAAGGAAAAAATCGCCGCCTTGCCCGGCGCGTTGCCCTGCACGTGCAGCCAGTTGAGACCGGAGAGCTTCTCGCCCGCATAGGCGCAGAGTTCCGCCTCGTGCGCGGCGACATTTTCCATGCCCAGATCCATCAGGTAATCCAGCGCAACGCCCATCCCGATCGTCTGCACGATGCCCGGGGTGCCGGCTTCGAACTTCATCGGCGGATCGTTGTAGATCACCGCGTCCTTGCTGACTTCCTTGATCATGTCACCGCCGCCGAGGAAGGGGCGCATCTCCTCCATCCGCTCCTTGCGGATATAAATCGCGCCCGACCCGGACGGGCCATAGAGCTTGTGCCCGGTGATGGCGTAGAAATCACAGCCGATGTCGCGCACGTTGACCGGCATGTGCACCGCGCCCTGCGACCCGTCGACCAGAACCGGCACGCCCTTTTCGCGCGCTGCGTCGCAGATCGCCTTGACGTCGACCACGGTGCCCAGAACGTTGGAACACTGGGTGATGGCGATCAGCTTGGTCTTCGGCGTGATCGCATCGATCACCTTCTGCGGATCGAGCGCGCCCACGGCATCGGTATCGACCCATTTCAGCACCACCCCCTGGCGTTCGCGCAGGAAATGCCACGGCACGATATTGGCGTGGTGTTCCATCACCGACAGGATGATTTCGTCGCCCGCCTGCATCCGCGGCATGGCCCAGCTGTAGGCGACAAGGTTGATGCCCTCGGTCGACCCGGAATTCAGAACGATTTCATCTTCGTCCGGCGTTCCAAGGAAGCGCGCGATCTTCCCGCGTACCGCCTCGTATTTCTCGGTCGCCAGGTTGGACAGGTAATGCAGCCCGCGATGCACGTTGGCGTATTCGTGGCTATAGGCCTGTGTGATCGCGTCGATCACCACCTTGGGTTTCTGCGCCGAGGCGCCGTTGTCGAGATAGGTCAGCGGTTTGCCGTTCACCTGCCGCGACAGGATCGGGAAGTCGGCGCGGATTTTTTCAACGTCATACATGTCAGGACATTCCTGCGGATGAAGCTCCGATCAGGAGCAGGAAGAAGGACAGCCCGAAGGCCACGCCCAGCATGGAAATCACCAGCACCATGATGGACTTGAGGATCGATCCGAACTTCTGGGCTTCGTCTATGAAGGCCACGGTGATCCAGATCCCCCACAAACCCGCGATCAGTGCCAGCACATCGCCCAGGCCAGGGGAAACGAAGAACAGCACGAACACGACCGCCTGCACCGCAAGGCGCAGCGCCTGCAGCCATGTCACCAGCGCCAGCATGTCGGCCAGTTCGGCCCGCCCGCCCAGCATCCGGCCAACCCAGGTCAGAACGAAGATCCCGATCACGATGCCACCACCGAGGATCATCGCGAACAGCCAAGGAGAGGTGAAAGCGACAGGCATCAGGTCGGGCACTGCCAGCAACGGCACCGTCAGCCCGTTCAGGATCGCGTTCAGAACCACGATCAGCGCCAGCGCCGTCCACAGCACGGATGTTTCCAGGCGCAGCGACAGGATAATCCGCGCCGCGTGACGCGGATCGCGCAGCGTTTCGATTACGAGTTGTTTTGGATCAGGCAGGGTCACTTTGACCTCCCCATTCGATACGGATCAGTCCCGCGATCCAGAACCAGCCAAACAAGGTAAGCCACAATATCCCGACCCCGTCGAGAGCCGTCCCGCTGCCGATGAAGCCGGCGACCAGCCCATGCAGCAACAGCACCGGCGAAGACGCCAGAAGCGCCCAGAACAGGGCCAGACGCGCCCCGTATCCGGTGCCCTTGCCGCCGAAAAGACGGGCACCGAGATGGGTGACCAAGGCCATCACATAAAGCAGCAGCGGCATGATGAAGAGCCAAGCCAGAAGCGTGCCCCCCAGCAACATGTTCAGCTCCTCGCCGGTCAGATAGGCCTGACGTGCAAGTCGTGGCCACTGCGCGACGAAGACCATGATGCAACCGACCATGAGTATGATCAGTGCCCGATCTTCTCGCTGGCCACGGGCAACCATCCGGGCCACGACGCGGCCCGGCCCCTTGTAGGTGGCAACGATATCGCGGGTGACAGACATCAGCCGCGCCGGCGCAGAAGCCAGCCCTGAAGCCGGTCCACGATTTCGTCGCGCAGACCCTCGTCCTCGATCTCCTCGACCGCTTCGGCCAGGAAGGCCAGCACCAGAAGATCGGTCGCCTTTTCCTCGGGCACGCCGCGCGAGCGCAGGTAGAAAAGGGCCGTTTCATCGATCGCACCGCTGGTGGAACCGTGCGAACAGGCCACGTCATCGGCATAGATTTCCAGTTCGGGCTTGGCCAGGAACTGGGAATCGTCATCCAGCAGAAGCGACTGGCTGATCTGGTATCCATCGGTCTTTTGGGCGCCTTCCTTGACCAGGATCTTGCCCTGGAACACGCCGGTCGCACCGTTGCGCAGCACCTTCTTGAACACTTGGCGGCTTTCGCAATTCACCGCGTCATGGGTGATGAAAACGGTGTCGTCATGGTGGAAGTCGCCGTCGCCGACACAGGCCCCGGCCACATGCGCCACCGCGTCGTCTCCGGTCAGTTCGATCACGCATTCGTTGCGGGTCATCACACCGTTGGCCGTCAGGGTGAAGGACTTGAACTGGCTTTCCTGCCCCAGACGGGCGAAGATACCGGTCGCCGCGCGGCGTTCGTGATCGCGTCCCTGCGTGCGGATATGGTGGAAACGCGCCTTGTCGGCGACGTCGACCTCCATCACCTTGTTGAACCGCGCCGCGGCCGGTCCGTTTTCCAGCAAGGTAAATTCGGCACCTTCTTCCAGCTTGATGACATGGTGCAGGATGGCATCCGACGTTTCGGAACGATGGACATAGGTCAGGTTCACCGGCTTCGACACCTTCCCGGTCACCCGGATCAGAACGCCGTCGGTGGCAAAGGCGCTGTTCAGCGCCATCAGCGACCGTTCCACCGGTTTCTGCCCGTTGGCTTCCAATACGCCGTAAAGGTCCTTGGCCCAGTGGATATCGGCATCGACATCGGCAAGGCGGGAAACCTCGATCCCTTCGCCGGTCAGGTCATCGCTGGCCTCGGCATCGAAAACGCCATCGACGAAGACAATCCGCAGCCGATCGACGTCCCCAAAGACCGGGGCCTCATCCGTTTCGAACAGGGCCGCCGGCGTGACCTCCGGCTGAACCAGCGTGTCGGGACGGGTGTATTTCCAGTACTCGTCGCGCCGCCCGGGCAGGCCCATCGCGCGCACGCGCCCAAGGGCCACTTCGCGTGCCTCGGTCAGCCATGCGGGACCGGCGGGCAGGCTCAGCGTCGCAACCCGCGCCTCGGTCGCATCCAGTTTCGCTTGCGCCAGGGCCATTACACCACCTCCGCGAGGATGTCGGCATAGCCGTTCTTTTCGACTTCCAGCGCCAGTTCGGGACCGCCGGTTTTCACGATCCGACCATCAGCCATGATGTGCACGACGTCGGGGGTGATGTGATCCAGCAGGCGCTGGTAATGGGTGATGACAAGGAAGGACCGGCCTTCGCTGCGCAGCGCGTTGACGCCTTCGGCCACCAGTTTCATCGCGTCGACATCCAGCCCGGAATCGGTTTCGTCCAGGATGCACATCTTCGGTTCCAGCATCGCCATTTGCAGGATCTCATTGCGCTTCTTTTCACCGCCCGAGAAACCCACGTTGACCGGGCGTTTCAGCATGTCGGCGTCGATCTTCAGCGTCTTGGCCTTCTCGCGCACCAGCTTCAGGAAATCGGCGGCACTGATTTCTTCCTCGCCGCGCGCCTTGCGCTGTGCGTTCACAGCGGTGCGCAGGAAGGTCATGTTGCCGACGCCGGGGATTTCCACCGGGTACTGGAACGCCAGAAACAGCCCCGCCGCGGCGCGCTCTTCCGGTTCCATCTCAAGGACTTCTTCACCATCGAGCAGCGCCTCGCCGCCGGTAACCTCATAACCTTCCTTGCCCGACAGCACATAGGACAGGGTCGATTTACCCGACCCGTTCGGCCCCATGATCGCGTGCACCTTGCCGGTTTCCACGATCAGGTCCAGCCCCTTGAGGATCTGCTTGTCCTCGTCTTCCAATTTGACCTGCAGGTTCTTGATTTCCAGCATCTCGTCTATCCTTTTCCTGTTCGCTTGGCGGCCCGTCAGGGCCGCATCATGAGTTTCACCACCCTGAGCAGCTTGTCGCCGGGCACAGGGGTTGGCGTGATATCAAACCGGGCCATGCGGCCGATCATCTCGACCGGCTTGCCCAGAAAATCCTCGACCGCGTGCAGCCGCTCGCGATCGGCGTAATCGTCGAAATACAGCGTCACCGGCCGGGTGATCCGGAACGCCGTGGCCAGGGCGCAGCCGACCCGGAACCGGCCATCCACCAGCACCACGTCGGGATGGGTGAAACCGGCACGGTCCCAGATCGCCAGCGGGTAGCGGGGGAATTTCTTCCACCCGCTGTCATCGACCGGCTGACCCCATTGCCGGGTCGGGCCGATATCGGCATGCACGATATGCACCTCACCCAACGGCGGGTGCGCCGCGAAGTAATCGCGCATCATCTGCGCCCAGTCCGGATCGCTTTCCACCGACCAGACCGTCTTGCCCAGCTCGGCAGCCATCACCGTCGACCCGCCGCTGCCATATTCCAGGATGGTGTCCGCCCCGGCATAGGCGCGGCTCAGCGCCACCGCCTCGGCCTCGGGCAGAGTCAGCTCCGGGCGGGGTATGTCGCGCATCGCAGTCATGCCCTGCCCCCCTGTCGCCAGCATCCGGCCGGGCCGACCAGCACAGCACGGATCGCCCGAAGGGAATTGTTCCCCTTCGCTCGGTCGTCCCGCACTGGCCAGATCAAACCCGACATTCATCCCCCATGGCGGGCCTTAGCCCACCGACCCTTCCAGAGAAATCGCCACCAGCTGCTGCGCTTCCATCGCGAATTCCATCGGCAGCGCCTGCAGCACGTCCTTGCAGAACCCGTTCACGACCAGCGCCACGGCCTCTTCCTCGTCCATGCCGCGCTGACGGCAATAGAACAGCTGCTCGTCATCCACCTTCGACGTGGTCGCCTCGTGCTCCACCCGGGATGAATTGTTCTTCACCTCGATATAGGGAACCGTGTGCGCCCCGCATTTGTCACCGATCAGCAAGCTGTCGCACTGGGTGTAATTGCGCGAACTCTTCGCCTTGGGGTGCATCGAAACCAGCCCGCGATAGGTGTTCTGGGCGCGGCCCGCGCTGATGCCTTTCGACACGATGCGCGACTTGGTGTTCTTGCCCAGGTGCACCATCTTGGTGCCGGTATCGGCCTGCTGCATGTTGTTGGCGATGGCGATCGAATAGAATTCGCCTTGGGATTCGTTGCCGCGCAGGATGCAGGACGGGTATTTCCAGGTCACCGCCGATCCGGTTTCCACCTGCGTCCACATCACCTTGGACCGGTCGCCGCGGCAATCGGCGCGCTTGGTGACGAAGTTGTAGATGCCGCCCCGGCCTTCCTCGTCGCCCGGATACCAGTTCTGAACGGTCGAGTATTTCACCTCGGCGTCTTCCTCGACGATGATCTCGACCACGGCGGCATGCAGCTGCGCGGTATCGCGCTGCGGCGCGGTGCAGCCTTCCAGATAGGATACATAGGATCCCTTGTCGGCGATGATCAGCGTGCGTTCGAACTGACCGGTGTTTTCCGCGTTGATGCGGAAATAGGTCGACAGTTCCATCGGACAGCGCACACCCGGCGGCACGTAGACGAAGGACCCGTCCGAGAACACGGCCGAATTCAGCGTGGCATAGAAATTGTCCGACTGCGGCACGACCGAGCCGAGGTATTTCTTCACCAGCTCGGGGTGTTCGCGGATCGCCTCAGAAATCGAACAGAAGATCACGCCCGCCTTTTCCAGCTCGGCCTTGAAAGTGGTGCCGACCGACACGGAATCGAACACCGCGTCCACGGCCACCCGGCGTTCGCCGTCCTTCCCGTCGAACGGGTTGTCATCGGTCTGCTCGACTCCTGCGAGGATCATCTGCTCCTTCAGCGGAATGCCCAGCTTTTCGTAGGTGGCCAGCAGCTTGGGATCGACCTCGTCAAGCGACTTTGGCTTGGATTCCATCGATTTCGGACGCGCGTAATAATACTGGTCCTGAAAATCGATTTCCGGGTAGTTGACCATCGCCCATTTGGGTTCTTCCATCTGCTGCCAGCGCTCCAGCGCCTGCAGCCGCCATTCGGTCATCCATTCCGGTTCATCGTTCTTGCCGGAAATCAGGCGCACGATATCGGCATTCACGCCCTTGGGCGCGTATTCCATCTCGATCTCGGTTTCCCAGCCGTATTTATACTTGCCACCGACTTCGCGGACCGCATCGACCGTTTCCTGATCGACGCCTTCCTTTACCTTGTCTTCACCCGACGGGTTATCCACAACAGCCATTTTCGTCTCCTGTTCGCATCTCGGTCACGCCGCGCGGGCGTGGAATTTCTTGCGCTTCGCCAACCATGTCTCGACAAAGCGCATCACATCTTCTTCTTTGGTCTCAAGCCCCAGCGACACGCGGATCGCGCTGGCGGCCACGTCCTCGCCATATCCCATCGCGGTCAGAACCCGGCTGGCGCGCACCTTGCCCGACGAACAGGCCGATCCGGCGCTGATCGCGAACCCGGCAAGGTCCATCTGCATCACCTGGGTCTCGCCCTTCCAACCGGCCGTGGCGAAACAGCTGGTATTGGGCAGGCGCTCGGCCTTTTGCCCGGCGAAAACGGTCCCTGGCGCTCCTTCGGCGATCGCCGCTTCCATCTTGTCGCGCAGCGCCGCCACCCGGTCCCATTTGCCACCGGCCAGATCGCGCGCCGCCGCTTCCGCCGCCGCGCCAAACCCGGCGATGCCGATCACGTTCTCGGTACCCGCGCGCCGGCCCATTTCCTGGCCCCCGCCTTTCAGCTGCGCGGCGATATCGGTGCCGCGCCGGATCACCAGCGCACCGATGCCCTTGGGGCCGCCCAGCTTGTGCGCGGAAACGACCGCCGCCACAGCCCCGGACCAGTTGAACGCCAGAGGCAGCTTGCCGAAGCCCTGCGTCATGTCGCTCAGCGCCAATCCCTCGGGCAGATCCTGCAGCACGCCGGTTTCCGAATTGGCCAGCTGCAACACCGAGTTGGCAGGTTTCGTCACCGTCACCCCGCCCTCCGCATCCACCGGCAGGTTCGTCTCGACCCAGGCTGCCACCGCGTCATGCTCGACAGCCGCCCCGTGCAGGCCCTTTCCGGCACAGAAAAGCGCCGCCGCCTCGGTCGCGCTGGAGGTAAAGACGATATCCGCCCCCTCGGCCCCCAACGCCGCGGCCACCTGAGCGCGCGCTTTCTCGACCAGCGCCTTCGCCGCCCGCCCCTCGGCATGAACCGAGGACGGATTGCCATAGACATCCATCGCAGCAACCATCGCGGCACGCGCTTCATCCCGCAACGGCGTGGTGGCGTTATGATCCAGGTAAACCCGCCCCATCACAGCCCCCGCATCTTCTTGGCGGAAATACTCCGGGGGTGAATTGGCCGCAGGCCAAGAGGGGGCCGCGCCCCCTTCCCCAGCCCATCACGGGCAATATGACCGAGAAAACTCATTCCTCGTCCACCACGTCGAACAGGTGCGGCACCGCCGGACAGGGTGCCAGCCCGTTGCCGACCACGTCCGACAACCGCGCCTGGTGCAGGAACACATAGACATGCGCCGACAGGCTCTGCCACAGCCGGTTGGTCACCGATTGCGCCTTCGATCCCGACTGTGCGCCGCTGGCACCGGCCCCCTTGTGCATGGCGTCCACGGTCTCGTCCACCGCCGACAGGACCTCGACCACCCGAATCTCGCTCGCAGGGCGGGCCAGCCGGTAGCCGCCACCCGGCCCGCGCACCGATTCGACGAGACCGGCCCGGCGCAGCTTGACGAAAAGCTGTTCCAGGTAAGGCAATGAAATGTCCTGTCGTTTGGCAATATCGCCCAGAGTCACCAGCGCAGCGTCATCCTGCAGGGCGATATCGGCCAGCGCGACCATGGCGTAACGGCCCTTGGTACTCAGTTTCACCGCGATCTTCCTTTGCAATTGATTGACGATCAGGCCCGCAAGCCTTATCTCGCTTGCACCCGCCCGGCGTAAGTGCCGGCAACTTAGAACAGTTCTAAGGTGATTGAGCGAATTCGTCAAGAATTTACGACCACCGATATGAAGGAGACAGGCACACAATGCCCGAGGTCATTTTTCCCGGTCCCGAAGGCCGCCTGGAAGGGCGCTATCACCCGCAAAAAGACCGCGACGCGCCGATCGCCATCGTTCTTCATCCGCATCCCCAATTCGGCGGGACCATGAACAACAAGGTTGTCTACAACCTGCATTACGCGTTCTACAACATGGGCTTTACCGTGCTGCGATTCAATTTCCGCGGCGTCGGGCGCAGCCAGGGCGAATACGATCAGGGCGTGGGCGAACTTTCCGATGCGGCTTCGGCGCTCGATTACCTGCAGTCGATGAATTCCAATTCCAAGCATTGCTGGGTCGCGGGCTTCAGTTTCGGTGCCTGGATCGGCATGCAACTGCTGATGCGGCGGCCGGAAATCACCGGCTTCATCTCGGTCGCACCGCCCGCCAACATGTACGACTTCTCGTTCCTTGCCCCCTGCCCCAGCTCGGGCCTGATCATCAACGGCACCGCCGACCGCGTCGCGCCGCCGGCCGATACCGAAACGCTGGTGAACAAGCTGCACGAACAGAAAGGCATCACCATCACCCACGAACAGATCGAGGGTGCCGGGCATTTCTTCGAAAAACCCGAACACATGGATCAGATGATCGGCACGGTAAGTGACTACGTGAAGCGCCGGCTGACCGAGAACACCCGCTGAGGATAACGCGATGGGCGTAGCAGAAGACCTGGCCGACGCGCTGGCCAAAGACACAATCGAAGCCGCCGAGGCACTGAACGACGAGGCGCTGATCGACCAGGTCGCCAAGCAGATCGGCGCGTCCTCGCAGACCACTCAGGAAGCCTTCATGACCGCCGTCCGCGTGCGGCTGGCGGAAAAGCGCGCCCGCAAATTCCTCGAAGGCCGTCTGAACAGCGCCCTCAAAGCGCAGAAGGGCAAGGACGCGTGAGCCCCCGGCTCGATGCCCAGCTCGCCTTTCTCACCGAAGCCTGCCGCCTGAAACAGGTCAACCGGCAGAACATCCTGCAGGACCTGTCACGGCCGGAAAATTCCGCCGAACACAGCTGGCACGTCGCGCTTTACGCGCTGCTGATGGATCATCCGAAATTCGACGCAGCCCACCGCGACCGGGCGATCGCGATGATCCTGCTGCACGACCTTGTCGAAATCGACGCGGGTGACCACCCGATCCACGAAAATCACGACCCGAACCAAGTCACCCGCGCCGAACGCGCCGCGGCGGACCGTCTTTTCGGCCTGCTGCCCGGTGATCAGTCACGGCGGCTGCGCGCCCTCTGGGACGAATTCGAAGCGGGGGCAAGCGATGCCGCGCGGCTGGCCCGGCAGATGGATCATGTTCAGCCCATCGTGCAGGCCGTGTCGCCGTGGGAGCCCCGCCCCGATCAGATTTCGGTGGTCCGGGGCAACCTCGCTTCCGGGCGGGCGCGCAACCTGCAACGGGACTGGCCCGACATGCATGCGCGGGTGAACGGCCTGATGGAAAACGCGACCGCCCCTCTGGATGATCTGGGCAGCCGCATTGGCTTTCTCAACGAAGCCGACCGGTTGAAATCGGTCTATCGCGCCACGCGTATCGCCGGTGGAAGCCGGTTCGAAAACAGCGCCGAACACAGCTGGCACCTGGCGCTTTACGCGCTGGTACTGGGCGAACATGCCGGTGACGGCGTCGATATCAGCCGCGTGATCCGCATGCTGCTGATTCACGACCTGGTGGAAATCGACGCCGGTGATGCCCCGATCTTCGGACAGCACGACACCGCCGCCATGGAAGCCGAAGAACAGGCCGCCGCGCAGCGTATCTTCGGGCTTCTGCCCGGGCCGCAGGCATCGCAGTTTCTGTCGCTCTGGCAGGAATTCGAAGCCAACGAAACGCCCGACGCGCGCTTCGCCAAGTCGTTAGACCGGTTCCAGCCCCCGAACCAGAACCTCGCCTCGGGCGGGGGATCGTGGACCGACTACGATGTCGATTTCGACACGATATCGAACCGGGTCGGGACCAAGATCGCCGCCGGCGCACCGGTTCTGTGGGACTGGATTGCCCCGAAGATCCGCGATTTCCTGGGCCGGACGCGGTAAAGCCCGCCCCGGCAGGCAATAAATCAGTCAGCGCAAGATCGGGATCTGCGGCGCGGCGGTTTCCGGCAGCGTTCCGCGCAGGCGCGGATCGGGGGCGATTTCGATCTGGCGGCGAACCGGCGTGAAGCCCGAACGGCGGTAGAAATCCAGCGCCGCAGGGTGATCCAGCGTACAGGTATGAACGTGGAGCCGGTTGATCGGTTCCGCCCAGGCTTTTTCGATCGCCCGGTTCATCAGCCAGCGCCCCGCCCCGGTGCCGATATAGTCGGCAGCAAGGCCGAAGAAGGCCAGTTCGCAATCGCCCTCGCGGCGGAAATCGAGTTCCAGAAGCCCAGCTTCTTCCCCATTCTTTTCAGCCACATAAACGTGGTTCTTCGGGTCGTTCAGGATCAGGCCAAGCTCGGCCGTATGCATTTCCAGCCGGGAAAACCACAGCCAGTCCGCGCCGACACGGCGATACAGTGCACGGTACCAGTCGGGATCGGGCGCGGCGAACCGGCGCAGGCTCAGCCCGCAATCGGTTTCGGGCCGCAGTTCGGGGCGCGCGCGCATTTCCAGATGGGTGACCACCGCCGCCAGATGCCCCGCGGGCACATCGTGATATCCCGGTTGCAGCATCATTTGCCCTTCCGTTTCCTTTCCTCGGCCACCTTCTGGGCAAGGTCGCGGGCAATGGCGAAGGCGCCCTTGATCTTGTCGCCCTCGGCCTTCCAGTCGCGCCGCACGACGATCTTGTTATCCTTGACCTTGGCCAGCCCGTTCTGCGCCTGGATGTATTCCACCAACCCCTGTGGCGACGCGAACTTGTCATTGTGGAACTGGATCGTGGCGCCCTTCGGTCCGCCGTCGAGCTTCGCGATCCCGGCCTTCTTGCACATCTCCTTGATCCGCACGATCAGCAGGAGCGTGTTAACCTCCTTGGGCAGCTTTCCGAACCGGTCGATCAGTTCGGCGGCGAACCCTTCCAGTTCAACTTTACCAGACAGGCCACTGAGGCGTCTGTACAATCCAAGTCGCACATCGAGGTCCGGCACGTAATTCTCGGGGATCAGGACCGGCACACCAAGGTTGATCTGCGGCGCCCATTGGTCATCCGCATCGGTCAGGCCTTCCATCTCGCCCGCCTTGATCTTGGCGATCGCCTCTTCCAGCATCGACTGGTAAAGCTCGTATCCCACGTCACGCATCTGGCCCGACTGTTCTTCGCCCAGAAGGTTGCCGGCACCGCGAATATCGAGGTCCTGGCTGGCCAGCGTGAACCCGGCGCCAAGCGTGTCGAGCGATCCCAGAACGCGCAACCGCTTTTCCGCCGTCGCCGTCAGCTTGGCGCGCGGTTTCGTGGTCAGATAGGCATAGGCGCGGGTCTTGGACCGCCCCACCCGGCCACGGATCTGGTACAGATGCGCCAACCCGAACATGTCGGCGCGATGCACCACCATCGTGTTGGCGGTCGGGATATCCAGCCCGCTCTCCACGATCGTGGTGGCCAGCAGCACGTCGTATTTGCCGTCGTAGAAGGCGTTCATCCGGTCGTCCAATTCGCCCGCCGCCATCTGCCCATGGGCGGTGATGAAGCTGACCTCGGGCACCTGATCACGCAGGAATTCCTCGATCTCGGGCAGGTCGGAAATGCGCGGCACCACGTAGAAGCTTTGCCCGCCGCGGTAATGTTCGCGCAACAACGCCTCGCGGATCGTCACCGCGTCGAATTCGCTGACATAGGTGCGGATCGCCAGCCGGTCGACCGGCGGCGTGCCGATGATCGACAGGTCGCGCACCCCCGACAGCGACAGCTGCAGCGTGCGCGGGATCGGCGTCGCGGTCAGGGTCAGCACGTGGATGTCGGTGCGCAGCTGTTTCAGCCGTTCCTT
>JAWVXM010000011.1:0-24743 GCA_033723255.1 Thalassovita sp. | reverse complement strand
GATGAGGTGTATTTCGCAACGGCGCCCCCATATGAGCTCTACCTGACGGGGGTCTGTGGATACCGCGACGCCCAAGGTCGGAACGTCGCGCCCCGTGCGGGCGTTTGGAGTGGGGGAGGACAGTAACATGCTGGCATTGGCACGTCTGATCATCATCAGTTTTGCCATCATGACGGTGGTCTATGTCTCGCTGTCCCTCTGGTCGCGGTCGGTCCGCAAGCGCAAGCTGGCCCGGGAATGGGACGAGGAGATCGGCAAAGGCGACCGCGAGGCCTTCATCGAAGAGGGCCTTGAGGCCTATTCCCATTCGTTGCGACGTCGACTGATCCTGCTGGTCTATGTCATTCCGGTGGTGGTGATCGGTACGATCGTCTACTTTGTGAACTTCTACTGAGGAGGACCCGCGATGGTCTATTTCAAATGGGCATTCTGGGGGACCTTCTGGCTGATCGTGGCGGGGTTCTTCCACTACAACCTGCCGCAGAACGATATCGTGCGGATCGTCAACACCGAGGTCGAGCGGCAGGAACTGAACGACTGGACCCGGATGTTCTGGGCCACCCCCGATGATCAGTCGGCCGACCTGATCAACCGCGACGTTCAGTTCATTCATGCCGTCACCGCCGATGGTGATATCCGGGTTTACCGCAACGAAGACACCGGCTGGGGCTGGCCGCCCTATTTCAAGTTCGACACCTCGAATCTTTATGCCGAGGCGAGCGACGCGGTGTCCACCAAGGCAAATCCCGAATGGGTGCGGGTCAAGCATTACGGCTGGCGCAACGAATTCCTGTCGGTCTTCCCCAACGCGGTATCGATCAGGCCGGTCGCCGGACCGGATGTGCGGATTATCCCGTGGCTGAACATCGTGATCCTGGTTCTGTTCTTCGCGCTGGTCTGGGCGATCTGGGTGCGCTGGCGGCGGTTCCGGCGGGCGCGGATCGACCCGATGCTGGAAGAGTTCGAAGACAGCTATGATGCCGCCGCCGATGCGATCTCGGAAAAGAGCGGACGGATCGGGCGCTGGCTGGAAGGCCGGCGGTCGAAGAAGTGAGCCAGCGTTTTCGGAGCCTGCCGCATCTTTTGCGTCTACGGCTGGTTCCGCTCACCGCAACGCTTCGGCGATCAGCCTGATCCCATCGGCGATGCGGTCCACCGGGATCGAGGAATAGGCCAGCCGGTAATAGTTCTTCGGCACCTCCTGCCCGGAGAAGAACCGTTCGCCGGCTTCGAACAGCACGCCCTGCCGCATCAACCCCGTCGATACCTTGCCCATATCGGTGCCTTCCGGCGCGCGCATCCACAGCGACGATCCCCCAAAGGACCGGGCGCCGGCGATTTCCAGCCCGTGTTCATGGATCGCCCGTTCCATCACCGCGCGCCGTTCGGCCAGCGCCTTGGACATCCGCCTGATCTGCGCGTCGTAATGGCCGAGGCTGAGGAAATAGGCGGCGGTGCGCTGCACATGGCCCGGCGGGTGGCGCAACACGCTGGCGCGCAGCGCGCGGGCTTCGCGGATGAACGCCTCGGACCCGACAAGGTAGCCCAGCCGAAGCCCCGGGAACAGCGACTTGGAAAAGCTGCCGACATAGATCACCCGCCCGTCCGCATCGAGAGATTTCAGCGCCGGCGAGGCGGGCGACAGGAAGGACATTTCGAATTCGTAATCGTCCTCGACGATCAGCGCATCCATGTCACGCGCCCGCTGCAGCAACCGGCGGCGGCGCTCCACCGGCATGGTGGCCGAGGTCGGGCATTGGTGCGACGGGGTGGTGAAAATCACGTCGGTGCCGCCGGGGATGGCTTCGGGCGGCAGGCCTTCGGCATCCACGTCGATCGGGGCCAGCCGGCATTGCGACTGGGTCAGGATATCGCGCAGCGCCGGGTAGCAGGGATTTTCGATCGCCGCCCTGCGCTGCGGCGTCAGCAAGACCTGCGCGGTCAGCCACAGCGCGTTCTGTGCGCCCAGCGTCAGCAGGACTTCGGTCGGCCGCGCATGAATGCCCCGGCGTGGCAGACTGTGGCGCAGGATGAATTCGATCAGTTGCGGATCGTCCTGGTCATAGAGATCCGCGGTCATCGCCTCGAAATCCTTCTGGCCAAGCGCCCGCAGCGCGCAAAGCCGCCAATGGGCGTGGTCGAACAGGGCCGGGTCCGCCTGACCGTAGATGAAGGGATAGCGATATTCGGTCCAGTCAAGCGGCCGGTCGAGCGCGAAATTCGAGGTGAAATGCTGTCCGATGGCGCGCGACCAGTCCACCGGCTGCCCCCGCGAGGCGGCAGGCGGTTCCGGCATCGGTTCGGGGGCGTTATCGGACACGAAATAGCCCGACCGCCCGCGCGAGCTGAGGTAGTCGTTCGCCAGAAGCTCGGTATAGGCCAGCGTCACGGTGATCCGGCTGACACCCAGATGCTGCGCCAGCTTGCGCGACGACGGCAGCTTTTCGCCGCGCCGGAACCGGCCTGACAGGATGCCTTCCGAAACCATCTGCTGGATCTGCGCCTGCAGCGTACCCTGCGCCTGAGGGTCGAGAAAAAAGCTTTCTACGGGTATGGCCATCGCGCGATATTATCTGGCCTTAATCTCGGGGTAAACTGGACATAGCGACATGGGTGACATTCCCATCCCGCTGGGACAGGGTGGCGCCGAATCAGCGACAGGAGGTTTCGGGATGAAAATCGCGGTGATGGGGGCCGGGGCGGTCGGGTGTTATTACGGCGCGATGCTGGCGCGGGCCGGGCACGAAGTGGTGCTGATCGGCCGCGCGCCGCTGGTCCGGGCGGTGCGTGATACCGGGCTAATCCTGGAAATGAAGGGTGAAAGGCACGTGGTCACGGTTGCGGCCAGCGAAGACCCCGCCGCGATAGCCGGGGCCGGCATGGTGCTCTTCTGCGTGAAATCAAGCGATACCGAGGAAGCGGGCCGCCTGATCACGCCATATCTGGCCGATGACGCCTTGCTGCTGAGCCTGCAAAACGGCGTCAGCAATCCCGAAAGGCTGCAACAGGTGACGGGCCATCCCGTGATCCCGGCGGTGGTCTATGTCGCGGCGGCGTTGGCCGGGCCGGGTGTGGTGCGCCACGAAGGGCGCGGCGACCTGGCGATTGGCGGGGCAGGCAGGGGAAAGGCCGCCGATCTGCTGAACAAGGCCGGGGTGGAAACCGCGCTGTCCCCCGATATCATCGCCGCGCAATGGGCCAAGCTGGTGCTGAACTGTGCCTATAACGCGCTCTCCGCCGTGGCGGACCTGCCCTATGGCCGCCTTGTTCAACAAGAGGGCCTGCCCGGCCTGCTGGACGATATCGTCGCCGAATGCCGCGCCGTGGCCGAGGCCGATGGCGTCACCCTGCCGGACGGATTGCGGGACAATGTGCACGCAATCGCGCGGGCGATGCCGGGGCAATATTCGTCGACCGCGCAGGACCTGCGCCGTGGCAGGTTCACCGAGATCGACTTCCTGAACGGCGAAATCGTTCGGAAAGGAAAGGCGCTGGGCGTGCCGACCCCGATCAACAAGACGCTGACGCTGCTGGTGAAACTGGCCGAAAGCAAGCTGGCAGAGGGTTAATCCAAAGGTTTTCTTCCCATAGTCGGGGGGAAGCAAAGCACGCGGTTTGCATGCCGCCCTTGCCAGCTTTCCAATATAACTATAAAACTAGTTGTATCGAATCGACTGGAGGCAGGCGCATGAACTGTGAAGAAGCGGCAAACGGATTTTCTGCGATGGGATCCGAGGCGCGTTTGAAAGTGCTGAACATCCTGGTGCGGGCGGGTGAACCGGGCCTGACCGTGGGCGAAATCCAAACCCGGACGGGGATCGCCCCATCGACCCTTGCGCATCATTTGAAATTCCTCGCCGCCGGTGGGCTGGTTGAACAGGAAAAGGTCGGGCGCAGCACGATAAACCGCGCCTGTTTCGGCGAATTGCGGGAACTGGCGCAATTCATTCTGTGCGAATGCTGCGCAGATACGGAAAGAAAGGCGGCGAATAATGGCTGATCTGACGCAAGAACCCGGCCGCAACCGGAAACAGCTGACCGACCATCTGAAAACTCCTTGGGCGGTGATCGCCGCCCTGCTTCTGGCGGTGGCGGTTCTGGATCCCGGCAACCTGTCAGCGGTCATCGTGTTCGCCGCGCGTGCCCTTGCCCATACCGGGCAATATATCCTCTTCGCGGTTCTGCTGCTGGCATACCTCAAGGCCACCGGGGCCGAGGTCATGGTCGCGCGGGCCTTCGAGGGGCATGAGCTGCGGATGATCGTGCTGGCCGCGCTGTTCGGCGGTCTGGCACCGTTCTGTTCTTGCGAAGTGATCCCATTCATCGCCGGTCTGCTGGCGCTTGGCGCGCCGCTGTCGGCTGTGATGGCCTTCTGGCTCAGCTAGCCCCTGATCGACCCGCCGACGCTTCTGATCACCGCCGCCGCGCTGGGATGGCCCTTCGCCATTGGCAAGGCGGTGTTTGCTGTCGCGCTCGGCCTGTTCGGCGGTTTCGTGGTCAGGGCGCTGATCGGCCATGGCGCCTTTTCCGACCCGCTGAAACCGCGCAAAAGCTCCGGCTGCTGTTCCTGCGGCGGCCCGAAACTGGATGGCAAGCCGCATTGGCGGTTCTGGCAGGACCAACCGCGCCGCGCCAGGTTCCGCGAAGAATTCCTGTCCAACGGGCTGTTCCTGCTGAAATGGCTGGCACTGGCCTATGTGCTGGAGGCGCTCTTGGTCAATTACGTGCCCGCCGACCTGATCGCCCGCGCCGTGGGCGGCGCCGGTGTATTGCCGATCGCCACCGCTGCCTTCGTCGGAATGCCGGCCTACCTGAATTCCTATGTCGCGCCGCCGCTGTTGGCCGGGCTGCTGGAGCAGGGGATGAGCGCGGGGGCCGCGATGGCCTTCATGATCTCCGGCGCGATCAGTTCGATCCCGGCGATGGCGGCGGTCTGGTCGCTGGTCAAGCCGCGGGTCTTTGCCGCCTATCTGGGTCTTGGTGTCAGCGGTGCGATCATCGCGGGGATGCTGTTTCAACTGGTGTGACTGAACAGGACGGGGGCCGCGCAGAACGGCCCCCGGTTCTTCTTTTCAAAAGTATTCCGGGGTGAATTGGCCGCAGGCCAAGAGGGGCAGCGCCCCTCATCCCCCGCTCTCAGCCGAACACCTTGGTCAGCGCCTTGTCCACCGCGTCAGTGATCGCGTCCACCTCCTGCGGCGTGATGATCAGCGCGGGCGAGAAGCACAGCACGTTGTTGCGTTCCGGGACGGAGCGGTTCGAGGCGCCGATGATCACGCCCAAGGCGCCGCATTCGCCGACAACGGCGGCAATCTCGGCTTCCGATACCGGTTCCTTGGTTTCGCGGTCGCGGACCAGTTCGGCGCCCAGGAACAGCCCCTTGCCCCTTACGTCGCCGATGATGTCGTGCTTTTCCATCAGCGCCTGAAGGTTGCCCATGAACCGTTCACCCATCGCGGTGCAGTTTTCCAGCAGGCCTTCGTCCTCGATGATGCGCATGTTCTCGATCGCCGCGGCCGGGCCCGCGGTGCAGCCGCCGAAGGTCGAGATGTCACGGAAATGGTCCATCTTGTCCGAGGGGTCGGACTTGAACACCTCGAACACTTCCTCGGTGGTCACGCAGCAGGCAATCGCGGCATAGCCCGAGGCAACGCCTTTGGCCATGGTCACGAGGTCGGGCTTGATGCCGTAATGCTGGTAGCCAAACCATTCGGTGCCGGTACGGCCAATGCCACAGACCACTTCGTCGATATGCAGCAGGATGTCGTATTGCTTGCAGATCTCCTGCACCCGTTCCCAATACCCTTCGGGCGGGGTGATCACCCCGCCGCCGGCGGTCACCGGTTCCAGGCACAGCGCGCCGACGGTTTCGGGGCCTTCGCGCAGGATCACCTCTTCGATCAGGTTGGCCGCGGCGACGCCGAAGTCGCGGCCCGACAGATGGCCGAGGCCCAGCTCATCCTTGCGGTATTCCATACAGTGCGGCACCCGCACGAAGCCCGGTGCGAAGGGGCCGTATTGCATGTTGCGTTCGTCCTGCCCGCCCGCCGACATCGTGGCCAGCGTGCCGCCGTGGTAATCGCGGTCGCGGTAGAGGATCTTGTTTTTCTTGCCGCCGTATTTCTTATGCGCGATCTGGCGCACCATCTTGAACGCCTTCTCGTTCGCCTCGGACCCCGAGTTGCAGTAGTAGACGCGGGTCATGCCCGGCATCTTCTCGATCAGCCTCTCGGCGAATTCGGCGCCCGGCACGTTGCCCGCGGCCCCGGCGAAATAGTTCATCTTGACCAGCTGGTCGCGGACGGCGTCGGCGATGCTTTCGCGGCCATAGCCGACATTGACGGTCCAGACCGCGCCGGACACGGCGTCGATATATTCCTTGCCCTTCTGGTCCCAGACCTTCAGGCCCTTGCCTTCGACGATGATGCGCGGCTCGCCGGTCTCGAACGGCTTGTGCTGCACAAGGTGATGCCAGACATGGGCGCGGTCGGCGTCAACCACCGCCTGAATGTCGTTTTCGAATTTTCCGTCCATCATCGTGAAGCTCCATTTGTCACGGGGGAATCGCCGGCGGAATCCCGTCGGCGCTTTGTCCTCTTTTTCCTGCGAAATGGAGGGATTGGATAGGTCCAGAATTTTCACTCTGTTAGGTCCAGAGGTATGCGGCGGGCACAGCCAGCACAACCTTCAGAGGATCAATTTCGGGAACCTACAGAAGGGGTCCTTTTCATTGCTCGGTCGGCTGCCTAGGGTGGGCGCAATTATGGAGATGACGGCATGGATGAACGGGCCTTTCTGACACGGTTGTTTGACGCGGCGATCCGCGCGGCGGATCCTGAAACCGCGCTTCGGTCGCATCTGCCGGCCAAGCCCAAGGGTCGCACCGTCGTGATCGGCGCGGGCAAGGGATCGGCGCAGCTGGCAGCGGCTTTCGAAGACCTGTGGGGGGATCCGGTCGAAGGCGTGGTGGTGACCCGCTATGGCTATGGCTGCGACTGCCGGAACGTGAAGGTTCTGGAAGCCGCCCACCCGGTGCCGGACGAAGCGGGGCTGCGCGCCTCCGATGCCTTGTTCGACGCGGTGGCGGGGCTGGGCGAAGACGATCTTGTCGTGGCGTTGGTCTGTGGCGGCGGGTCGGCCTTGCTGGCGGCGCCGGCGGATGGGCTGGAACTGGAAGACGAAATCGCGCTGAACAAGGTGCTGCTTGCCAGCGGCGCCCCGATCGGCGCGATGAACGCGGTGCGCAAGCAATTCAGCCGGATCAAGGGCGGACGGCTGGCGGCGGCTGCCTATCCGGCACGGGTGATATCGCTGATCGTGTCGGACGTGCCGGGCGATGATCCGGCGCAGGTGGCCAGCGGTCCGACGGTGCCGGACAAGGTTGGCCGGGCCGAGGCCTGGGCCGCGATCCGCGACTACGGAATCGAATTGCCGGAGAGGTTGCGCGCCTTCCTTGAGGACACGGACGAAGATGCGCCCGATCCCGACGATCCGCGATTTGCCCGCAACGAAGTCCAGGTGATCGCCTCGGCTGCCAAGTCGTTGGAAGCGGCCGCGGCGCTGGCCGAGGCGGAGGGTGTTCCGGCGGCGATCCTGTCGGACGCGATCGAAGGAGAGGCGCGCGAAGTCGCCAAGGTCCATGCCGCCATCGCCCGGGAAGTGGTGGCCAAGGCGCGGCCCTTCGCGGCACCGGTATTGCTGCTGTCGGGGGGGGAAACCACGGTGACCCTGAAGGGCAGAGGCAAGGGCGGGCGCAACAGCGAATTCCTGCTGTCCGTCGCGCTGGAAATCGACGGGGTCGATGGCATCACGGCTCTGGCGGCGGATACCGACGGGATCGACGGGTCCGAGGACAATGCCGGCGCCTTTGCCGATGGCGGCACCGCCCGGGCCATGCGGACCGCCGGGATCGATCCGGCCGCGGCGCTGGCGAATAACGATGCCTACAGCGCCTTCCAGGGGGTCGACGGATTGTTCGAACCGGGGCCGACGGGCACGAATGTCAACGATTTCCGGGCCATCCTGATCCGGGGATGACCGATGCCGGACCGGAGTGCGCTAGTCGGTGTTGAGCAGAACCGCCTCGACCCGACGGTTCGCCTCGCGCCCCTCTTCGGTCTGGTTCGGCGCGATCGGGGCAAGGTAGCCCATGCCTTCGGCAGTCATCTGCCCGCGCGGGGCCCCGTAATCGCTGACCAGCCGTTCCAGCACCGATGCCGCGCGTTTCTTTGACAGGGCGACATTGCTTTCCAGCGTCCCGACCGCATCGGTATGGCCGACCAGCGCGATGCGGCGGTCGGGGTTTTCGCGCAAGAAGGCTGCGAGCGCTTCGAGCGAGGCATAGCTGCCACCGTTCAGCGCGGACGATCCGGTTTCGAAGGTCAGGTCGCTCAGGACGACATGCCCCCGGGCGATCAGGCGGCCGATCGTATCGGATGGCGGGGCGGCTGTTTCGGTGAGCGCCGGTTGCTGGCTGCTGGCGCCGTTGGTCGCGGTCGCGGTCAGGGTCGTTTCCGCGACCCGGATCAATTGGATGAAGCCGGCATTGGTGCTGCGGCTGACCAGCAGGCCGAGGTGATCTCCGGACCCGTTGCGCGCCGCGAGGAACCTGAAATCGCCCATGTCCACATGCATCGACGGGGCGGGCAGGACCTCGGTTTCAAAGCGGAAATCGAAACCGCCACAATCCAGCGTGTCGCATTCGAACAGGATGTCGTAGCCCGCCGCCAGCAACTGGTCGCGCAGCGGGGCCAGCAATTGCAGCGACGTCAGTCCCTGCGTTTCAACACGCCAGCTCTGTTTTGTGACGCGGCCTTCGACGCTTTCCACCGGCAGCTGGCCATCGGCATAGGGACCCAGAGGCAGGTCGTAGCTGTCCAGTTCCGCATATTCGTCGGCCTGCGCCGTGGCGGAGGCGGGCAGTTCCAGTTCCAACGCCGAAGCCGGCCCGCAAAGGGCCAGGCCAAGGGCAAAGGCTATGAAACCGGCGGTGCGCATCAACGGTGGCTGGAATGGTATTCGTCGTTGGGACGCATATCGATGGCGGCGGCCACCCGGTTGGACATGTTGTAGAAACCCACCGTGTTGGCGATGTCGAAGATGTCGCGATCGCTGAAACCCGCGTCGCGCAGCGCCTGCCGGTCTTCTTCCTCGATCGTGGCCGGCGCGTTGGTCAGCAGCACCGCGAAATCCAGCATCGCCTTCTGCCGCGGCGACAGGTCGGCGACGCGGTAATTCATCACCAGCATTTCGCCCAGCATCGGGTCGCCGGACAATTCCCGCACCGCCGCGCCATGCGCGGTCAGGCAGTAGAAACACTTGTTTTCCGACGACACCACCACGGCGATCATTTCGCGTTCCAGCTTGGAAAGCCCGCTCTCGGCCAGCATCACGTTGTTGTAGAGCGCCGAGAAGGCGTTCAGCTTGTCGATGTCGAAGGCATGCGCGGTCAGCACGTTGGGCACCAGTCCCAGTTTTTCCTGGCAGATGTCGAAATATTTCTGCGTCTTCTCGGGCAGCGGATCGACCGGTTGCAGGTTCAGCGCGGTAATCGCGGTCTTGTCACTCATGAAATGTCTCCTTGGTGTTTCCGGTAATGGTATTGCCCGCGAAGGGACATGCCGAGGCTTTGATACAAATTGTTGGCCGCCTCGTTTTCCCGCGTGCAGACGACGGAAAGGTGGGTCGCGCCGTTGTCGCGCGCCCAGAACGCGGCCAGCCGCATGAACCAGCGGGCCATGCCCTGCTTGCGCTGATGCGGCAGCACCTCGAGCGCGTGCAGCATGGCGATCCGGTCGTGGATGGAGACAAAGGCGGTGCCTGCGTGGCTGTCATTGAGGCGGCCGAGAAGCGATGTCTTGGGTCCCTTGGCGCGTTCCATGACGGCGATCCGCCCCGGCCCGATGCCGCCCTTGGCCCAGATATCGATCTGGATCGCCAGCGGTTCCCAGACCGAAAAGGCGGTGACGGGGGGCGGGAATTCGGTGGCGATGTCACCGACCGGGGCGATCCACATATTCACCGGATCGACGACCTGATAGCCGCGTTCTGCCAGCATCCGGTCAAGGTCGTCCTGTCCCTGCCGGATCTGGAACAGGCGGGGCTGGCTTAGGGCCTGCATCGCCGCTTCGGCCTGCGCGATGTCACCGGCTGCGACCGGGCCAAGCGCGGTGGCGGCCGATACCCGCTGTCCGCCGCCCCGTCCTTCGCGGATCAGCCAGGGCCCCATTTCGCGGGTCGAGGCCGCGGGCCATGTCCCGTCGATCACGTCGTAAAGCATCTCGGCGTCGGGCGTCATGCGGCCACCAGCTTCGCCAGCGCGGTCATCGCCGCGTCGACCCGCGCGCCATCCTGCCCGCGCACGACGATATTGGTGCCATAGAGGCCGCGATCGCTGAACGGGTAGGAGCCGAAGGACAGGTCTGGGAATTCCTCGGCCAGACGGCCCAACGGTTCGGCGATCTCGCCCTCTCCGCGTTCCACTCGCAGGCTTTGCGACAACAGCGGTGCGCCGCCGGTCAGGGTGGGCAAAACGCCGGCGACCATCGCTTCGAAGATGGTTGGCACCCCGGCCATGACATGCACGTTTTCCAGCGTGAAGCCGGGGGCCGCAGAAATCGGGTTGTCGATCAGCGCAGCACCTTCGGGGATCCGCGCCATGCGCAGCCGGGCCTCGTTCAACTCCGTCCCGGTGCGTTCGTAATGCGCCTCAAGCAGCGCGCGGGCATCGTCGCGCACCCCGATCGGCACGTCGAAGGCCGCCGCGATGTTGTCGGCGGTGATATCGTCATGCGTGGGGCCGATGCCGCCGGAGGTGAAGACATGGTCGTGCGCCTGCGACAGCGCCCTGACGGCCGCCACGATCGCCCCGGCATCGTCGGCAACGAAGCGCGCTTCGGCCAGGGTGATGCCGTGTTTCGTCAATTCGTTCGCAAGGTGATGCATGTTGCTGTCGCGGGTGCGGCCGGACAGGATTTCATCGCCGATCACCAGCATGGCGGCGGTTGGGTTTGTCATCGCTCCCCTCCTTGCGAAAACTTACCTCCCGGTATAGGCGCGGGACATGCGCTTTCAAACCCCTCTTGTGCCCGCAACGCTGATCCGCCGCTACAAGCGGTTCCTGGCCGATGCGCGGCTCGAGGATGGGCGGGAAATCACCGCCCATTGCGCCAATCCCGGATCGATGATGGGGCTGGCCGAGCCGGGGATGCGGATCTGGCTGGAACACAACGACGATCCCAAGAAGAAGCTGAAATTCGGCTGGCGGTTGGTGGAACATGACGGCGGCCATTTCACCGGCGTCGATACATCGGTTCCGAACCGGGCGCTGAAGGCGGCGTTCGAGGCGGGCGAGGTGTCGGGGCTGGAATATCCGCAGGTGCGCTCGGAGGTGAAATACGGCGAAAACAGCCGCATCGATTTCCTGCTTTCCGATGGCGGCAGGCAGGCCTTTGTCGAGGTGAAATCGGTGACGCTCTGCCGTCAGCCGGGGCTGGCCGAATTTCCCGACAGCGTGACCGCCCGCGGGCTGAAACACCTGGGCGAGCTGGCGAAAGTGGCGCAGGCGGGCGACCGGGCGGTGATGCTGTACCTGGTGCAGCGCACCGATTGCGACCGGGTGGGCATCGCGGGCGATATCGATCCGGCCTATGCGCAGGGGCTGATCCGCGCACGCGAGGCCGGGGTCGAGGTTCTGGCCTTCGATTGCCAGATCTCGCCGCGCGAAATCGTGCTGGGCGGCGCACTGCCTTTCGCCGCGCCCTGAGCGATGCGCGGGATCCTGCGTTGAGCCGTGCATTCGTGCTCTGGCCCTTGGCGTTCATCTGTCCTAAGTAGAGGCCATGATTTTGGATATCGGTAAGAAGGTGGCACCGGTGAACGACACGCATCAGGGACGCATCACGCGCGACGGCATTCGCATCCACGAAGCGGGCGATTTCGCCGGCATGCACAAGGCCGGCAAACTGGCGGCGCAGATCCTGGACGAAATCGCCGAGCACGTGTTCCCCGGTCAGACCACCGGGGAAATCGACCGGATCATCGAGGACAAAGTGAACGTGGCGGGCGCGAAATCGGCCACGATCGGGTACAAGGGCTACAAGCACGCCAGCTGTATCAGCATCAACCACGTGGTCTGCCACGGCATCCCCGGCGACAAAAAGCTGAAGGACGGCGATATACTGAATATCGACGTGACCGTGATCGTCGATGGCTGGTTCGGCGATACCAGCCGGATGTATGTGGCGGGCAAGCTGTCGCGCAAGGCCGAGCGGCTGATCCAGGTCACCCATGACGCGCTGTTCAAGGGGATCGAGATGGTGCGCCCCGGAAACACGTTTGGCGATATCGGCCACGCGATCCAGTCATATGTCGAATCCCACCGGATGAGCGTGGTGCGCGATTTCTGCGGTCACGGGCTGGGCCGGGTGTTCCACGCGCCGCCCAATGTTCTGCATTACGGCCGCCCCGGCACCGGCCCGGTGCTGGAGGAAGGTATGTTCTTCACCATCGAACCGATGGTGAACCTGGGACGGCCGGAAACCAAGGTCCTGGCCGACGACTGGACCGCGGTGACCCGCGACAAGTCGCTGAGCGCGCAGTTCGAACATTCGATCGGCGTGGCGGCGGACGGGTTCGACATCTTCACCCTGTCGCCGGCGGGCAGGTTCCACCCGACCTACGATATCTGAGACGGGGTAAGGGGCGCTGCCCCGTCAGCGCCTTTGGCGCATTCACCCCCGGGATATTTTCCAAAAAGAAGAAGCCCGGTCAGTTCTCGAAGCGGATCGCGGCGCGATAGAAGTGCCAGGTTGCGTGACCGAGGATCGGCAGCGCCAGAATGTGGCCTAGAAACAGCGGGATCGAAGCAGCCACGAGGATCGCGGCGACAGTGAGGCCCCAGAGGCCGACCACGCGCGGGTTCTGACGGGCAAGCCGGAACGAGGTCGTCACCGCGAGCGGAAGACCGACGCGGCGGTCGACCAGCATCGGGAACGAGATCAGGCTGGTGACCAGAACCAGCACCGCGAAGACCGTGCCGACCCCGAGGCCGATCACGATCATCGCCGTGCCTTCGGAGGTGTTCAGGATGTCGTTGACGAAGGCCCCCGCCGAGACCGGCAGATCCGGACCCAGCGTGATCCGGTAGATCCAGGCCGCCGCATAGAGCCACAACGCGTAAAGCGCGAACAGGTAGAGCCCGAGCGCGAAGGCCGGCCCGGCGACGGCGGGGCGCAGCACCTTGAACGCTTCGGTCCAGCAGGCGGGTTCTCCCGCTTCGTGAAGGCGGCTGAGCTCATACAGCCCGATCGCGGCGAAAGGGCCGAGAAGGGCAAAGCCCGCGGCCATCGGGAAGAGCAGCGGCAACAGGTTCTGCTGGAAAGCCGCGACGGTCAGCAGGATTCCGATGGCGGGATAGAACAGGGCCATGAACAGCACGTCGCCGCGGAAATAGGTGAAATCGTCTATCCCCTTTCGCAGCGTGTCGCGGATATCGGCGGCCCTCAGGGCGCGGATTTCCGGTGCCGTCAGGTCATGGCTGCCGAGATTTTCGGCCACTTCCTCGATTGCATGGCCGGTTTCGGAGGGCGCAGAGGCCCCCCAGCTTAGTGGATTTCCGATCGTCTTGACCATGTTTCGTCCTCCCTTGTTCAAGGCAGGCCGGCGCGTTGAACCCTTCGGGGCCGCGTCTTCGGGTCAGGAAGGCGTGGTCTGAAATGACGTCGACCTGCGTAGAAGATAGCACGAAAAGCCCTGTTCCGGGTTCAAAATGTCTCGATTGGCGTATTTAGCCACTGTAAGGCCCGGTTCGCTTCGTCCACGGGTTGCGATTGTGAGGCGACTGGATATAAGCGCCGCAAGTTGCGCAAGAGGGCCCGCTGGCCCGCATTTGCAGATCCGCGAGAAACCGATCAACAGGCCCCGGCAGGGGCAAGCGGGAACGGAGGCCCGATTTCCGATGATGTCCCTTTCTTCCTACAAGCATGAATGGTTCGGCCATATCCGGGCCGATTTGCTGTCGGGGCTGGTGGTAGCCCTGGCGCTGATCCCCGAAGCGATTGCCTTTTCGATCATCGCGGGGGTGGACCCGAAAGTGGGGCTTTACGCTTCGTTCTCCATTGCCGTGATCACCGCTTTCGTCGGTGGCCGTCCGGGGATGATTTCGGCGGCGACCGCCGCGACCGCGGTGCTTATGGTAACGCTGGTCAAGGATCACGGGCTGCAATACCTGCTGGCCGCGACGATCCTGGCGGGCATTCTGCAGGTGGGGGCCGGGCTTTTGCGGCTGGGTTACGTGATGCGTTTCGTGTCGCGCTCGGTGATGACCGGCTTCGTCAATGCGCTGGCGATCCTGATCTTCATGGCGCAGCTGCCGGAACTGATCGACGTGCCGCCGCTGACCTATGTGATGGTCGCCGCCGGGCTGGTCATCATCTATACTTTCCCGCTGCTGACCAAGGCGATCCCGTCGCCGCTGGTCTGCATCATCATCCTGACCATCGTGTCTCTGAGCCTTGGACTCGACCTGCGGACGGTGGGCGACATGGGCGACTTGCCTGACACGCTGCCGATCTTCCTGCTGCCCGATATTCCGCTGAACATGGAAACGCTGATGATCATTCTGCCCTATTCGGCGGCGGTGGCCGCGGTGGGGCTGCTGGAAAGCCTGATGACGCAGAACCTGGTGGACGAGCTGACCGACACCAATTCGGACAAGAACCAGGAATGCATCGGCCAGGGCGTGGCGAATTTCTGCACCGGATTCATCGGCGGCATGGCCGGTTGCGCGATGATCGGCCAGTCGATGATCAACGTGAAATCGGGCGGCCGCGGGCGGTTGTCGACCTTCATCGCGGGGGCGGTTCTGCTGATTCTGGTGGTATTCCTGGGTGACCTGGTGGCGCGCATCCCGATGGCCGCGCTGGTGGCGATCATGATCATGGTGTCGGTGGGCACCTTCAGCTGGTCCTCGATCACGTCGCTGCGGGAACACCCGGCATCGTCGAGCATCGTGATGGTGGCGACCGTCGTCTTCGTGGTCTTCACCCATAACCTGGCGATCGGCGTTCTGGTCGGGGTGCTGTTGTCGGGGATCTTCTTTGCCTGGAAGATCGCGCAGCTTTTCGCGGTGCGTTCGGAACTTTCGGCGGATGGGCGCGAACGCACCTATATCGTCGAGGGGCAGCTGTTCTTTGCCTCGTCCGAGGATTTCATGAAGGCCTTCGATTTCCGCGAGGCGCTGGAAAAGGTGGTGATCGACGTCAGCCGCGCCCATATCTGGGATATTTCTTCTGTTGCGGCACTGGACATGGCTGTGCTCAAGTTCCGCAGGGATGGCGCCGAGGTGGAAATCATCGGGATGAACGAAGCGTCCCGCACCATCGTCGACAAACTGGGCGAGCATGACAAGCCCGGCGCAATGGACAAGCTGCTGGCGCATTGAGGGGGGGAGCAATGAGCAAGATCATCGCATTGGTGGACGGGTCGGATTATTCCGAAAGCGTCTGCCACCACGTCGGATGGATCGCGGGCCGGATCGGGGCGTCGGTTGACCTGTTTCACGTGCTGGGCCGGCGCGAAGGCGGCAATGGCGACCTGAGCGGCAACCTGCGCCTTGGCGCACGAACCAAGATCATGGGCGAACTGGCAGAACTGGACGCGCAGCGCGCCAAGCTGGCGCAGGCGCAGGGGCGGGCCATTCTGGACGACGCCAAGGCGCTGATCGAGGGCGACGGCGTGGCCGCCGTCACCCCGCATCTGCGCAACGGTGACATCGTGGAAACCGTGACCAGCCAGGAAGCCGATGCCGACCTGATCGTGATCGGCAAGCGCGGCGAGGCGGCGGATTTCGCGCGTATGCATCTGGGCTCGAACCTGGAGCGGATCGTGCGGGCGGCGTCAAAGCCGGTCTTCGTGGCGAACCGCGCCTTCAAGCCGATCGAGAAGGTTCTGATCGCGTTCGACGGCGGTGTCAGCGCGATGAAGGCGGTGGATTACGTGGCGCGCAACCCGCTGTTCGCGGGGCTGGCCTGCACCGTGGTGACGGTGGGCAAGCCGAATGACGAGATCAAGCGCGGGCTGGACGATGCGAGGGCGACGCTGGCCGCCGGCGGACACGCGGCCGAGGTCAAGGTGATCGAAGGTCAGCCGGAAAGCGCCCTGGGCGATCTGGTCGATGGCGAAGGCTTTGACCTGCTGGTGATGGGGGCCTATGGCCATTCCCGTATCCGCAGCCTGATCATCGGGTCGACCACGGAACAGATGATCCGCACCTGCAAGGTGCCGGTTGTGCTGATGAAATAAGGCGGGCACCGCAGCACCCGCCGAAAATGTTCAAGACCGGGGCGTTGTCGCCCCGGTTTTCGTTTACAGACGTTCGATCGCCAGCGCGATGCCCTGACCGCCGCCGATGCACATGGTGATCAGGGCCTTGGAGCCGCCGGTGCGTTCCAGTTCGTAAAGCGCCTTGATGGTGACGATGGCGCCGGTCGCACCGACCGGGTGGCCAAGTGCGATGGCGCCGCCATTGGGGTTCACCTTGGCCGGGTCCAGTCCCAGACCCTTGTTCACCGCGATGGCCTGGGCAGCGAAGGCCTCGTTCGATTCGATCACGTCGAAATCGCTGGCCTTCAGACCGGTTTTCGCCAGCAGGTTTTCCACCGCCGGGATCGGGCCGATGCCCATCACCTCGGGGCGCACGCCGGCATGGGCGTAGCCGATGATCCGCGCCTTGGGCTTCAGACCGGCCTTTTCCGCGGCCTCGGCCCGCGCCAGAACCAGCGCCGCCGCGCCGTCATTGATGCCCGACGCGTTGCCGGCGGTGACCGATCCGTCCTTCTTGAAGGCCGGGCGCAGGCCCGACAGGCCTTCCATCGTGGTCGCCTTGGGGTGTTCGTCGGTATCGAACTGCACCACCTGGCGCCGTTGCTTGACCTCGACCGGCACGATCTGGGACTTGAAATAGCCCGCTTCGATCGCTGCCGCCGCGCGGTTCTGACTTTCCAGTGCAAAGGCATCCATGTCTTCGCGGCTGACGTCATGTTCGCAGGCGACGTTTTCGGCGGTGATGCCCATATGGCCGGTGCCGAACGGGCAGTTCAGGGCGCCCAGCATCATGTCGAGCGACTTGATGTCGCCCATTTTCGCCCCCCACCGCTGATCCGGCACGATATAGGGCGAGCGGCTCATGCTTTCGGCGCCGCCGGCAACAGCGAAGTCGGCATCACCCAGCATCAGGCTCTGAGTCGCCGACACGATCGCCTGCGCGCCCGACCCGCACAGCCGGTTGACGTTCATCGCCGGGGTGCTGTCGGGGATGCCCGCATCCATCGCCGCGACGCGGGAAAGATACATGTCGCGCGGTTCGGTATTGATCACGTGGCCGAACACCACATGGCCGATCTGGCCGCCTTCGACGCCGGAGCGCGCCAGAGCTTCCTTCGTGGCGATGGCGCCCAGCTCGGTCGGGGGGATCCCCGCCAAAGAACCGCCGAAAGTGCCGATTGCGGTGCGTGCACCGTCGAGAATCACGATATCCGTCATGTTTCTTCTCCCATGAAACGTTGCGGCCAAGCTATCGGATCGGGGCCGGGATGACATCGGAAACGTTCCGTCAAAAGCCCCGTTCAGTAGTTCTACTTAGGCTGAAGCGGTGACCGGCCATAGGGGGTCAGCGTCCAGGCCTTGCCGTTTTCGAACACCGCGGCGGTGATCGGCCGCCCATATCCGGCACCGCTGTCGAGGTTGATCCGGTTGCCATGATGTTCGGCGGTGGGCCTGTGGGTATGGCCATGCACGACCAGCCAGGGATGCGCGCCGCGGAAATCGAGGAAGTCGGTGCGGATCCAGATCAGGTCCTGCGGATCCTGCCGGTCGAGCGGCACCCCGGGGCGGATCCCGGCATGGACGAACAGCATCTCGCCGATCTGTTTGCTGGACGGGCGGGATTCGAGGAATTCAAGGTGCCTGAAGGGGACCATTTCCAGCGCCTCCCGCCAGATGTCCGCGGCGGGCGCATCGAGACCCACGATGCCGTAGCTGGCCAGAGTTTCGCGCCCCCCCATGATCTCGTGTCGCCATTCCAGCGGACGACGGGTGCGGGGACTGGTCAGCGCGCCGCTGTCCAGGAAATTGCGGAACATGTCATCGTGATTGCCGCGCAGAACGGTCCAATCGCGGCCCTTGGCGATGCCTGCCATCAGCCGGTCGATCACGCCCCGGCTGTCCGGCCCGCGGTCGACCATGTCGCCCAGAAAGACCACCGGCGCGTCCCTGCCCCCGTCCTTCTCGATCAGCTCGATCGCGCGGTCGAGCTGGTCCAGATAGCCGTGGATATCGCCCACCGCATAGATCGGGGATGTCTGCATTGTCTGACCTTCGTTCCGTTCGGGGTGACGGCGTCGTGGCAGAGGCTAGCGCGGTTTCGCCCCGTTCGAAAGGGTCGGCGATGAAGACAAGCCCCGCAGCAGATCGGCGATCTGTTTTCGCAGCCATTGATGCGCCGGGTTGTGGCTGGAACGGCGGTGCCAGACCATGCACAGCTGCATTTCCGGCGCAGGCATCGGGGTGGGAAAGATGTCGAGCCCAAGCCGCGGCGCAACCCGGAGGGCCAATTGTTCCGGGACCATCGCGATCAGATCGCTGCTGGCCACCGCGTTATAGACGCCGGAAAAAAACGGCATCGTCATCACCACCCGGCGCGACCGGCCGATTTCGGCCAGCACCTTGTCCGCCAGCCCCTGCAGGTTGCCTTCCTGCGAGAACAGGACATGCCCCATGTCGCAATAGAGATCGATCGGGATCGCGTCGCCCGCCGACAGCCCGGCATGGGCGAACCGGCTGTTGCCCTGCCTTGCGATGATCACGAATTTGGATGTCATCACGCGCTGGCTGTCGGTCCATTGCGGAAACTCCGTTTCGGGGATCAGCGCGAAATCAACGGTGTAGCGGTCAAGGGTTTCCACGAAATTGTCCGGCACCAGATCGACTTGCTGCACCCGCATCAGCGGGGCGTGCCGGGACAGGTGTTCGGCCAGTTGGGGCATCAGCAGTTCGGCAAAGAAATCCGAACCGGACAATTTGAAATTCATATCGGATCGCGACGGGTCGAAATGGTCGCCGCCGGTCAGGGTGGTTTCCAGCTGTTCCAGAAGGTGCCGCAGCGGATCGCGCATCGTCCGGGCATAGTCGGTCGGGCGAAGGCTGCGCCCGTGTCGCACTAGGATCGGATCGTTCAGATGCGCGCGCAGACGCGACAACGCGGCGGAAACGGCGGGCTGCGACATGCCAAGCCTGGCTGCGGTTGCGACGGTGGAGCCGTCGTGCAGCAGGCTGTCCAGTACTCGCAGCAGGTTCAGATCCAGCGTCCGAAAATTCATGAAGCTGATAATATGGATATTATATATTTATTTCAACTATTGATCCGGATTTGCCAGGATGACGACGAAGGCAACCGGGCTGGAGGCGCATCTGATGGACCGCGCAGGGCATCACCCTTTGGGCGAAGACACATCTGACCGGGCCGGCACGACTTATCGGGTCATCCTGCCCGCAGCGCGCACATCGGGACGACAGAGCATGATCGACAGCGTGATCCGTCCCGGCCCAAGCTTGATCGGTCATCGCCTGGCCGGAGCAGATGAAAGTTTCGCCATCCTGTCTGGCGATGTGGAATTCGCCTTGGGGTCCAACCGATTTGCCCTTGTTCCGGGACAGGCGGGATTTGTGCCGCGCGGAGTTGAACATGCGTTGCGGGTGCTGGGAAACAAACCGGCGAGGCTTATTACCGTCCTGACTCCGGGCGGACTTGAAGACTTTTATCAGGAAATGGCCAGGCGCCGTTTCCGCCTGCCCGAAGATCTGCGCCATATCAATGGTGCCGGCAAACGGTACGGCATCGAATTTCCCGCCCCCGTTCAGAAGGGGCACGAATAGAAGAAAGACCTTTCAACAAGGAGGAAACAGGGATGAAGGGAATTGCAGGGTATTTCATGGTGCTGGCGGTCATCGCCGTGGCTATCGGGATGAGCTGGGGGATATATATGGCGGCCACGGGCGAACACGCGATGGCCCCGGCACATGCGCATTTGAACCTGGTGGGCTGGGTGACGATGTCGATCTTCGCTTTCTATTACCATCTCGTGCCGGGGGCGCAGGATGGTATCCTGCCCAAGCTGCATTTCGTGGCCGCCGCCTTGGGGCTTGTCCTGATGGTGCCCGGCATTGCCTTGGCCGTTCAGGAATCCGGCGAGGCGCTGGCAACGGCCGGTTCGGTCCTGACACTGCTCTCGATGCTGCTGTTCCTGTTCGTGGTGCTGAAGACCGTCCGCACGACGGCATGAGTTTTCCGTTCGGGGCCGTTTTCCGGCCCCGGACCTGATTTTCCCGTAAATAAGACAAGGCGATACCCGGCGGGTCGTGCAGCGACCCGGCAAAGGCCTTGTGTTTGCCATCAACCGAAAGGATTGAACAATGACACTCAAGATTATCGGATCGGGCTTTGGCCGCACCGGTACGCGGTCGCTGAAGGAAGCGCTGGAAATTCTGGGTTTTGGTCCCTGCCACCACATGGAAGAAGTGCTGGCCAACCCGCCGCAGGTGGCGCATTGGCAGGCGGTGTGCGACGGCCTGTCACCCGACTGGGACAAGGTGTTCAAGGGCTACCAGTCCCAGATCGACTGGCCCGGCGCGCATGTCTGGCAAGACCTGGCCGGGGCGTTCCCCGGCGCCAAGATCATTCACAGCATGCGTCCCGATGACTCTTGGTGGAACAGCTTCTCGGGGACCATTGGCAAGCTGCTGACAATCTATCGCGACATGCCGCTGCCGCCTCATGTGCACGAGATGATGGAGGTGGCCGAAGACATCGTCGGGCATCGCACCTTCGGCGGACGCTGGGCGGAGCGTGACGCGGCGCTGGCCGCCTATCACCACAGGGCAGAGGAGGTGACCGCGACGCTGCCGGCGGACCGGCTTCTGGTGTTCGACGTGGCGCAGGGCTGGGATCCGCTGTGCGACTTTTTGGGGGCCGCGGTGCCCGAGGTGCCGTTCCCGCACCGCAACGTGAAATCCGAATTCTGGGACGTGGTCGGCGGCGAACCGGCCTGAACCTTCCACCAGCGCGCCGATCCTGCTTCCCTGTCGGCCGGGTGGAAAAAGGGCGCCGCATCGATCGGATGCGACGCCCCTATTTTCATTCCGTGCAGCGGAGTCGGTCGGATCAGGCCACGTCGAAGGACAGCGGCCGGATCTGACGGAACAGGCCGGTTTCGGCCAGATCGTCCAGCGCCTGCTGGTTCACGCCACCATCGACATAGAGCAGCGCGATCGCCTCGCCGCCTTCTGCAGCGCGGCCAAGGGTGAAGTTGGCGATGTTGACGCCGTTCTTGCCAAGGATGGCGCCCAGGGTGCCGATGATGCCCGGAACGTCCTCGTTGGTGGTGTAGAGCATGTTCTGGCCGACTTCGGCGTCGATGTTGATGCCCTTGATCTGGATGAAGCGCGGCTTGCCGTCGCTGAACACGGTGCCGGCGATGGACCGTTCGCGTTCCGGGGTGACGATGGTCACCTTGACATAGCCTTCGAAGGCGCCCGACTTGTCCTGGTTGGTGGTCGAAATCTGGATGCCGCGTTCCTTGGCGACGACCGGGGCCGACACCATGTTCACGTCCGGGTTCACCTTCTTCATGATCCCCGCCACCACGGCGCAGTTCAGCGCCGGCAGGTTCATTTCCGAAACAACACCATCATAGAGGATGTTGATCGCGGTGATCGGTTCATCGGTCAGTTGGCCGATGAAGCTGCCCAGGTGACCGGACAACGCGACCCAGGGGCCCATGACCTTGGCTTCCTCGGCGGTCATCGAGGGCATGTTCAGCGCGTTTTCGACCGCACCGTCCAGCAGGTAGTTCGACATCTGCTCGGCCACCTGCAGGGCGACGTTTTCCTGCGCTTCGGTGGTTGCCGCGCCCAGGTGCGGGGTGCAGACCACGTTGGGCAGGTTGAACAGCGGGTTTTCGGTGGCCGGTTCAACCGAGAACACGTCGAAGGCGGCGCCGGCGACGTGACCCGATTTCAGCAGGTCTGCCAGCGCTTCCTCGTCGACCAGACCGCCACGGGCGCAGTTGATGATGCGCACGCCCTTCTTGGTCTTTTCAAGGTTTTCGCGCGACAGGATGTTGCGGGTGGTGTCGGTCAGCGGCACGTGCAGGGTGATGAAATCGGCACGGGTCAGCAATTCGTCCAGTTCGACCTTCTCGATCTGCATCGCGTTGGCCTTTTCGTCCGACAGGAACGGATCGTAGGCCACGACCTTCATCTTCAGGCCGCGGGCGCGGTCGCAGACGATGCCGCCAATATTGCCAGCGCCGATCACGCCGAGGGTCTTGCCGGTCAGCTCGACGCCCATGAATTTCGACTTTTCCCACTTGCCCGCATGGGTCGAGGCGCTGGCCTCGGGGATCTGGCGGGCGACGGCGAACATCATCGCGATGGCATGTTCGGCGGTGGTGATCATGTTGCCGAACGGCGTGTTCATCACGATCACGCCCTTTTGCGACGCGGCTTCCTTGTCGATGTTGTCGGTGCCGATACCGGCGCGGCCGATCACCTTCAGGTTGGTGGCATTCGCCAGGATGGTCGGGGTCACCTTGGTGGCCGACCGGATCGCCAGGCCGTCATACTGACCGATGACTTCAGCCAGTTTTTCCTTGTCCTTGCCCAGTTCGGGCATGAAATCCACGTCGATGCCGCGGTCGCGGAAAATCTGAACGGCGGTTTCGGACAGTTTGTCGGATACGAGTACTTTGGGGGCCATCGGGGCTCTCCTTCAAAGATGGTATGTCAGGGAATGGTGGCGGGAGGATAGCCCGCCACCTGAAATGGATGTGATCAAGCTTGCGCTTCGATCTCGGCCTGGAAGGCCCATTCGAGCCAGGGCAGCATCGCTTCGATATCCGAAGCTTCGACCGTGCCGCCGCACCAGATCCGCAGACCGGCGGGCGCGTCGCGATAGGCGCCGATGTCCAGTGCGGCGCCTTCGGCTTCCATCCGCTTGGCCACGGCCTTGGCGAATGCCGCGCCGTCCTTGATCCGGTCGTCGGTGAACTTCAGGCAGACGCTGGTATTCGACACGGTTTCCGGGTCATGGGCCAAGAAATCGATCCAGTCGTGCAGTTCGACGAAGTCGGCGATCGCCTTGGTGTTGGCGTTGGCGCGGCCGATCAGGCCCTGCAGGCCACCGACCGAACGCGCCCAGTCCAGCGCGACAAGGTAATCTTCGACGGCCAGCATCGACGGCGTGTTGATGGTTTCGCCACGGAAGATGCCTTCGATCAGCTTGCCGCCCTTGGTCAGGCGGAAAATCTTCGGCAGCGGCCATGCCGGCGTGTAGCTTTCCAGCCGTTCCACCGCGCGCGGGGAAAGGATCAGCATGCCGTGCGCCGCTTCGCCGCCCAGCACCTTCTGCCATGAGAAGGTGGTCACGTCGAGCTTGTCCCAGGGCAGGTCCATCGCGAAGGCGGCCGAGGTGGCGTCGCAGATGGTCAGGCCGGCGCGGTCATCGGCGATCCAGTCACCGTTGGGCACGCGCACGCCCGAGGTGGTGCCGTTCCAGGTGAACACGACATCGTTGTCGAAATCGACCGATGCCAGATCGACGATCTGGCCGTATTCGGCGGTCTTCACCTCGGCGTCGATCTTCAGCTGTTTCACCACGTCGGTGACCCAGCCCGCGCCGAAGCTTTCCCAGGCCAGCATCTCGGCCTTGCGTTCGCCCAGAAGCGACCACAGCGCCATCTCAACCGCGCCCGTATCCGAGGCGGGAACGATGCCGATCTTGTAATCTGCGGGGATACCCAGGATTTCGCGCGTGCCTTCGATGGCCGCTTTCAGTTTGTCCTTGCCCACGGCGGCGCGGTGCGACCGGCCTAGTGCGGCGTCGGCAAGCTTGTCCAAGGTGAATGTGGGGATCTTGGCGCAGGGGCCAGAAGAAAAACGCGGATTGGCCGGCCGCGTTGCCGGTTGTTCAATAGCCATCAATGCTACCCTTCCAGATAAGCGCCTCTCGTTGGGGAGAGGTGTCCCACCGCCGCAAATAGTCGGGTTGCTGCGGTGCCGCAATAGGGAAAATGCCGCTCTGGGCCGTTGATTTGTCTTTTTTCGAGCCATCACGACTACGATCGGAAACTTGTCCCGTTATCGGAATTTCCGTGCTAGCGTGCCGTGCAAAAGGCGGTGGAAGCCGTTTCTGAAAAGGGAAAAACAATGATGGGACGTGTGTTCTTGATGCCAGCATTGGCGCTTTGCTTGATCAGTTTCGGTGGTGAACTGCGCGCACAAAGCTACCCGACATGTTTCAACGTGCAGAATATTCCGGTCACCTATATCGCCGATTCTGCGGTCCCGGATATCGCGGTGGCCCGAACGGCGCCGAACGGGCAGCCGGTCGTTTTGTGGAACCCTCAGGTCACCGCATCCCTGCATCCCTTCACGGTCGAATTCTTCTACTACCATGAATGCGCCCACCACGCGCTTGGGCATACGCTGGGGGCCTATGGGGGCGGTGCGGAACGCATGGCCGATTGCTGGGCCAAGCAGACGATGTGGCAGGTCGGTGTGCTGACGCCGCAGAAATACCAGGTGATTCGCCAGGAGCTATATTCGAACAGCAGGCCCGGTATGGACTGGCCCAACGGTGCGGTGCGCGTTCAGATGCTGGACGGCTGCTGAGCCGCGCCACCTTTCCG